>JBGAMJ010000209.1:0-7193 GCA_044223035.1 Piscinibacter sp. | reverse complement strand
GCTGGTCAGCAGCGCGGTCTCCGGCTGGATCTGGCTGCTGATGCCGGTGATCGCGAGGCGGCTCGTGCCGGTCGGCAGCGACACCCGGCGCAGATCGCGCACCAGGCCGAGGTCGGCATTCAGCACGACCTGGTCGTGGTGCTCGACGTGACCGAAAGCATGTCCGTTGCCGACTTGCAGCGCGACGGCAACCCGGTGACGCGGCTGGACCAGGCGAAGTGGGCGCTCGACCGCGTGCTGCACCGCCTGCCCTGCGGCAGCCGCGTCGGCTGGGGGCTGTTCACCGAATACCGCTCGTTCCTGCTGCTGCAGCCGGTGGAGGTGTGCGAGCACCAGAACGAGCTGCTGGCGACACTGTCGTCCATCGACGGCCGCATCGCCTGGACCGGCAACAGCGAGATCGCCAAGGGCCTGTACAGCGGCCTGCGGATTGCGAAGGAACTGCCGAGCCACCCGGCGCTGGTGTTCGTTACCGACGGCCAGGAGGCGCCGCCGGTGCACCCGAAGTACCGGCCGCAGCCCGCCGGCGCCGACGAGGTGATGCAGATCGATCCGCGCACCGCGGGCAGCGGCGATGCGTCGCTGGTCGAATCGGCGCCGCCGATGGTCGGCGCCACGCCGGGCAGCGAGCACCTGAGCGCGCTGCGCGAGCCCTACCTGCAGCTGCTGGCGAGCGAGACCGGCCTGCGGTACCACCGCCTCGACCAGCCGGACACCGCCGGCGCGCTGTTCGACGCGATCACCGATGCACGCCTGTCGCACCGCGTGCCGGCGCGCGTGGACCTGCGAGGGCTGTTCGGGATGGTGGCGCTGGCGGCGGTGGTGGTGGCCTGCGCCGGGCCGCCGTCGGGCTGGCGCTGGGTGGCGGCGCTCGCCCGCTGGCGGCGCCGGCGCGTTGGCGGGAGCGACGGGCGGCGCGGCGGTCCGCGAGGCGGTTCGCGAGTCAGTTCGCGCGGTGATTCGCGCAGTGACATGCGCGTCAGTTCCGGCGGCAGTTCGGGCGGCAGTTCGGGCGGCAGTTTGCGCGTCAGTTCGGCCAGCGCCGGCCCGGGCGACCCGCCGGCGGGTCCTCCGGACCCTCGGGCTCGTGCTGCAGCAGCGAGGTGATCGCACCGGCCACCGAGATGCCGCCCCAGAAGATCAGGAAGGTGGCGCTGTAGACGGCCTGTTCGGGCCAGTCGAAGGCCTCGGCGCCGAACCAGTGCAGGCTGCCGGGGTCGACGACCGCGAACACCATCGCCTCCAGCACGCCGGCCATCACGAAGGCCGGCCACAGGATGGTCAGCGCCTGGCGGATGAAGCGCGGCGCCGGCGCTGTGCGGTCCGCCTCCGGGTCGTCGTCGATCTCCGCCGCGGATGCGGGCGCGGTCGTGCCGCCGTCGAGTTCTCGCGTGCTCACGTCGGGGCCCTGCGTGGTTCAGCGGGCCGGCGTCGCGGCATGGTTGCGCGCCTGCATCGCCGGGGCGCTCGGGTCGGCCGGGCTTGGCACGGCGCGGATCGCGGCGCCGCCGGCCGTCTCGGCATGGGGCAGCACCGGGTCGCTGCCGCGCCAGGCGATCACCGCGGTGAGTGTGCCGGCAATCACCACCGCCGCCGGGCCGCCCAGCACCAGCCACAGCGTGCCCACGCGCCACCAGGGCGTGCTCGTCGCGTCGTCGGTTCGGTTCATGTCTTGTGCTCCTGTCATCGCGTCGGAGAGGGCTCGCTCGGGGGTGTCGTCAGCGCGGCACCACGAAGGTCGATTTTTCCTGCACCGCCGCCGCGCCCTGGCCGGTGCCGTCCGGCAGGCGCTCGATGCGGAACTGCACCGGGTGCGCGCCGGCACCGAGCTTCGCGGCCTGCGCCTGGGGAAGCTGCACGCCGACCGGCATCCAGCGCGCCTGTGCCGGGTCGACGACGACTTCGGTCGCGGTCGACACGCCGATGCCGTCGATGCCGGCCACGCTGACGCGGTAGCGCTGCGCGCGCTCGGTCGCGTTCATCACCTGCAGCCGGTAGACGTTTTCGACGCGGCCGTCCTCGACCTGGCGTGCCAGCGCGCCGCGGTCGCGCACCACGTCGACACGGAAGGCCGTGCGCATCGCCAGGCTGGCGACGAAGGCAGCGGCGATCAGCACCAGCACGCCGCCGTAGATCAGCACCCGCGGCCGCGCGATGCGGGCGAACATCTGCCGGCGCGTCCAGCCGCCGGCCATGCCGTTCTGCGTCGCGAAGCGGATCAGCCCTTGCGGGTAGTGCATCTTGTCCATCACGCCGTTGCAGACGTCGATGCAGGCGGCGCAGCCGATGCATTCGTACTGCAGGCCCTTGCGGATGTCGATGCCGGTGGGGCACACGTGCACGCACAGCTTGCAGTCGATGCAGTGGCCGAGGTTCGCGGCGGCCAGGTCGGTGCTGCGCCCGCGCGTGCCGCGCGGCTCGCCGCGGCGCTCGTCGTAGCTGACGATCATCGTGTCGTGATCGAACATCGCGCTCTGGAAGCGCGCGTACGGGCACATGTACTTGCACACCTGCTCGCGCAGGAAGCCGGCGTTGCCGTAGGTGGCGAAGCCGTAGAACAGCACCCAGAACAGCTCCCAGGGCCCGAGCGCGAAGCCCGCGACCTCGGCGGCCAGCGTGCGGATCGGCGTGAAGTAGCCGACGAAGGTGAAGCCCGTCCACAGCGCGATCGCGATCCACAGCGCGTGCTTCAGGCCGCGGCGGCCCAGCTTGTGGGCGTTCCACGGCGAGGCGTCGAGCCGCAGCCGGGCGTTGCGGTCGCCCTCGGTGTGCCGCTCGACCCACAGGAAGATCTCGGTGTAGACCGTCTGCGGGCAGGCGAAGCCGCACCACAGCCGCCCGGCGACGGCGGTGAAGAAGAACAGCCCGTAGGCGCTGAGGACCAGCAGCCCGGTCAGGTAGATGAAGTCCTGCGGGTACAGGATCAGGTCGAAGATGTAGAAGCGGCGCGCGCCCAGGTCGAACAGCAGCGCCTGGCGGCCGTTCCAGCGCAGCCACGGCATGCCGTAGAAGAAGAGCTGGGTCAGCCAGACGAAGGCCCAGCGCCAGCCGGCGAACCAGCCGCTGACGGCGCGCGGGTGGATCTTCGCGTCGCTCTTGTACAGCGACACCCATTCGGCGCCGCCGGCCGCGGCGTCGGCCGGAGCCGCGGCGATCGGGATGACGCGGCCGTTGCCACGCGTCGGACCGTTCACTTCGCGGCCGCGGCGACGCTGTTGGTGCCGCCCGGCTGGGACAGCTGCCAGACGTAGTCTTGCCCTTGGTGATCATCGCGACGATCGCGTCCTCGCCCCAGCCGTGCAGCCAGATCTTGTCCGACAGGTTCGGCGCGCCGAGCGCCGGGTTGCCCTTGCCGCCGACGCCGTGGCAGGCCGCGCAGGCGGCGAACTTCGGCTGGCCGAGCGCGGCGGCGATCGGGTTGTGCGGGCTGCCCGACAGGCTCAGCACGTAGTTGGCGACGTTGCGCGCGTCTTCCTCGGTGCCGACGGCGGCGATCATCGGCGGCATCATGCCCACCCGGCCGGCGGTGATCGTCTCGACGATCTTCTCCGGCGTGCCGCCGTGCAGCCAGTCGTTGTCGGTCAGGTTCGGGAAGCCCTTGCTGCCGCGCGCGTCCGAGCCGTGGCAGGCGGCGCAGTTGTTGATGAACAGGCGCTCGCCGATCGCCATCGCGTCATGGTCCTTGGCCAGCGCTTCGGCCGGCATCGACGCGAAGCGGGCGTAGATCGGCGCGGCAGCGGCGCGGACGGCGGTCTTCTCGGCCTCGTAGGCGCCGACGCTGCTCCAGCTCAGGCTGCCCTTGGCGCTGCCCAGCCCCGGGAACATCGCCAGGTAGATCGCGCCGAACACCACGGTGCCGATGAACAGCCACATCCACCAGCGCGGAAGCGGGTTGTTCATCTCGACCAGGTCGTCGTCATAGACGTGGCCGGTGGTGTTGTCGCCGGCCATCGCGCGGCGGCGCGCGGCCACCATCAGCAGCACCAGGCAGAACGCGAGGCTCGCGATCGTGACGGCGGCGACGTAGATCGACCATCCGCCGCTGAAGAAGTCGCTCATCGCTGGTCTCCGTCGAAAGGAAGCTGCGCCGCTTCGTCGAAGGCCGCACGGTTGCGCGGCCGGAACACCCAGGCCATCAGCCCGACGAACAGCAGGAAACTCAGCAGCGTCACGGCGCTGCGCAGGTCGTTGACGTCCATGGCGGTCACTTCACGTGGGTGCCGAGCACCTGCAGGTAGTCGATCAAGGCGTCGAGTTCGCTCTTGCCCTGCACCGCCTCGGCGGCGCCGGCGATCTCGGCATCGGAGTAAGGCACGCCCAGGCGGCGCATCGCGGTCAGGCGCGGTGCCATGCCGGCGGCGTCGACGTTGTGGCTCGCGAGCCAGGGGTAGGCCGGCATGTTGGATTCGGGCACCAGGTCGCGCGGGTTCATCAGGTGCAGGCGGTGCCACTCGTCGCTGTACTTCGTGCCCACGCGCGCCAGGTCGGGGCCGGTGCGCTTGCTGCCCCACTGGAACGGATGGTCGTAGACGAACTCGCCGGCCGTCGAGTAGTGGCCGTAGCGCAGCGTCTCGGCGTACAGCGGGCGGATCATCTGCGAGTGGCAGTTGTAGCAACCCTCGCGCAGGTAGACGTCGCGGCCCGCGAGCTGCAGCGCCGTGTAGGGCTTGAGGCCTTCGACCGGCTGCGTCGTCGAGCGCTGGAAGAACAGCGGCACGATCTCGACCAGCCCGCCGATCGCGACGGTGATCAGGATCAGCACGATCATCAGCAGGTTGCTGGTCTCGATGCGTTCGTGGCCGGTCGCGGGGGGCGCGCCGGAAGTGGTGTCGGCCATCGTCGTTTCCGTTCGGTTCGGTTCGTGTCGGGGTTCAGGTCAGCGAGGGCGCGGCCATCGCCGGCGCCAGGCGCGCGGCCGGGCGGCTGCGCACCGTCATCACCACGTTCCAGCCCATCAGCAGCATTCCGGACAGGTACAGCAGGCCGCCGGCCAGGCGCACCAGGTAGAACGGGTAGGTCGCCTTGACGCTCTCGACGAAGCTGTAGACCAGCGTGCCGTCGGGGTTGATCGCGCGCCACATCAGGCCCTGCATCACGCCGGCGATCCACATCGCGGCGATGTACAGCACGATGCCCAGCGTCGAGATCCAGAAGTGCAGCTCGATCGCCTTGACGCTGTACATGCGCGTCTGGCCGAACATGCGCGGGATCAGGTGGTACAGCGAGCCCATCGTGATCAGGCCGACCCAGCCGAGCGCGCCGGAGTGCACGTGGCCGATGGTCCAGTCGGTGTAGTGAGACAGCGCGTTGACGGTCTTGATCGACATCATCGGCCCCTCGAAGGTGCTCATGCCGTAGAACGACAGGGCCACGATGAGGAACTTCAGGATCGGGTCGTCGCGCAGCTTGTGCCAGGCGCCCGACAGCGTCATCACGCCGTTGATCATGCCGCCCCAGCTCGGCGCCAGCAGCACCAGCGAGAAGATCATGCCGATCGACTGCGCCCAGTCGGGCAGCGCGGTGTAGTGCAGGTGGTGCGGGCCCGCCCACATGTAGGTGAAGATCAGCGCCCAGAAGTGCACGATCGACAGCCGGTACGAGTACACCGGGCGCTCGGCCTGCTTGGGGATGTAGTAGTACATCATCCCGAGGAAGCCCGCGGTCAGGAAGAAGCCGACCGCGTTGTGGCCGTACCACCACTGGATCATCGCGTCCTGCACGCCGGCGTAGGCGGAGTAGCTCTTCCAGAAGCTGACCGGGATCTCGGCGCTGTTGACGAGGTGCAGCAACGCGACGGCGATGATGAAGGCGCCGAAGAACCAGTTGGCCACGTAGATGTGGCGCACGCGGCGCACGCCGATCGTGCCGAAGAACACCACCGCGTAGGCCACCCACACCAGCGTGATCAGCACGTCGATCGGCCACTCCAGCTCGGCGTATTCCTTGCCGGTGGTGTAGCCCAGCGGCAGCGTGATGGCCGCCAGCACGATCACGAGTTGCCAGCCGACGAACACGAAGCGCGCCAGCCACGGCAGGAACAGCCGGGCCTGGCAGGTGCGCTGCACGACGTGGAAGCTGGTGGCGAACAGCGCGCAGCCGCCGAACGCGAAGATCACCGCGTTGGTGTGCAGCGGCCGCAGCCGGCCGTAGCTGAGCCACGGGATGCCGAAGGTGAGATCGGGGAACGCGAGCTGGGCGGCGATGATCACGCCGACCAGCATGCCGACGATGCCCCACAGCACGGCTGCCAGTGCGAATCCGGCAACCGGCATGTCGTCGTACACCGGCTTGGTTGAAGGAGAGCTAGGGGCCATGGTCGCCTCGGTGATTGCCTGTGTTGATTTTTTCGCGGCGGGCCCGGATCCGACTTGACCCGGATCAAGACTCGCCGGGTTCGTCGGAAAGGATCCGCTCCCCCTCGTGCTCGAGGTCGTCGAACTGGCCCCGGTGCAGCGCCCAGGCGAACACGCCGAGGATCGCCAGCACCAGCACGGCGGACAGCGGGATCAGCAGGTACAGGATGTCCACGCTGCGGATGCCTTCGGCCGTCAGCGGGCGAGCCGCATCGCGTTGGCGACGACGCCCAGCGAGCTGAGCGCCATGCCCAGCCCCGCGGCCCAGGGCGGCAGCAGGCCGGCCAGCGCCAGCGGTACGCAGGCGGCGTTGTAGAGCGCGGCCCAGGCCAGGTTCTGGCGCACGATGCGCACGCTGCGCCGCGCCAGCCGCAGCGCGCCGGCCAGGTCGGCCGGGCGGTCCGACAGCATCACCGCGTCGGCATGCACCCGCGCCAGCAGCGCGCCGTGCCCCATCGCGAACGACACGTCGGCCTGCGCCAGCACCGGCGCGTCGTTGACGCCGTCGCCGAGCATCGCGACCGTCTCGCCGCGCGCCTGCGCGGCGCGCACCGCGGCGAGCTTGTCCTCGGGCGTGGCGGCGCCGTGGGCCTGCGCGATGCCGAGCTGGCGCGCGACCCGCGCCACCCGCGCCGGGTCGTCGCCGGACAGCAGCGTGAGCTGCACGCCCTCGGCCTGCAGCGCGCGGACGGCATCGACGGCGCCGTCGCGCAGGCGCTCGTCGAAGCGAAGGCGCAGCAACGGGCCATCGGCGTGGTCGATGCAGGCGAACCAGCTCTCGAGCGCGGCTCCCGCGTCGCTGGCCCCGCTGGCCCCGCTGGCGTCGGTGGTGCCCGCGGC
>JBGAMJ010000208.1:0-8111 GCA_044223035.1 Piscinibacter sp. | reverse complement strand
ACGCGGCCGCGAATGGCCGCGAATGGCCGCGATGAGCGCCTTCCAGGGACTCTACGAAGCCCGCGTGACAGCTTCGTGACGCTGCCGCGGCACTTTCATGACACGCCGGCCGCACTCATGACAGGCCGGCACGCCCGCCTTGCGCCGGCCGTCAGCGGGCCGCCGTCAGTGGGCAGCGATCAGTGGGCAGCAATCAGTGGGCAGCGATCAGCGGGCGGCCGTCAACGGGCCGCCCCGTCAGTGGGCCGCGACCGCATGCTCGTGCGCGCCGGCGGCGCGCGCCAGGCGCTGCGCACAGGCCTCAGCCACTTGCGGATCACGCGCCTCGACCATCACGCGCAGCACCGGCTCGGTGCCCGACGCGCGGATCAGCACCCGGCCCGTCTGGCCGAGCTCGGCATCGACCGCCTGCTGGGCGGCCGCCAGCGCGGCATTGCTGCGCCAGTCGCTGCCGTCGGCCAGGCGCACGTTGATCAACTGCTGCGGGAACAGCGTCACGCCGCGCAACAACTCGGCGAGCGAAGCCTGCGAGCGCTGCATCGCCTGCATCACCTGCAGCGCACTGACGATGCCGTCGCCGGTGGTGTGGCGGTCCAGCACCAGCAGGTGGCCCGAGCCTTCCCCGCCGATCTGCCAGCCGCGCGCGGCCAGTTCCTCGAGCACGTAGCGGTCGCCGACTTTGGCGCGCACCAGTGGCACGTCGCGCTCCCGCAGCGCCAGTTCCACCGCCATGTTGGTCATCAGCGTGCCGACCACGCCCGGCACCGGGCGCTTTTGCACCAGGCGGTCGTTGGCGATCACGTAGACCAGTTCGTCGCCGTTGTACAGCCGGCCTTGGGCATCGACCATCTGCAGCCGGTCGGCGTCGCCGTCGAGCGCGATGCCGTAGTCGGCGCCGTGCTCGCGCACCGCGCGGACCAGCGCCTCGGGTGCGGTGGCTCCCACCCCCTGGTTGATGTTGGTGCCGTCCGGGCTGCAGCCCACCGGAATGACCTGTGCGCCGAGTTCGTGAAACACGTCAGGCGCCACGTGGTAGGCGGCCCCGTGGGCGGCATCGACGACGATCTTCAGCCCGCGCAGCGACAGCGAGTGCGGCACCGTGCTCTTGCAGAACTCGATGTAGCGGCCGCGCGCGTCCTCCAGCCGGCGCGCCTTGCCCAGCGCCGCCGAATGCACCCACTGCGGCGGCTCCTCGAGCGCACGCTCGACCGCCAGCTCCCAGTCGTCGGGCAGCTTGGTGCCGCCGGCCGAGAAGAACTTGATGCCGTTGTCGTCGAAGGGGTTGTGCGACGCCGAGATCACCACGCCCAGGTCGAGCCGTAGCGCCCGCGTCAGGTAGGCGACGCCGGGCGTGGGCAGCGGGCCGCTGAGCAGCACATCCACGCCGGCCGACGCGAAACCGGCTTCCAGCGCCGATTCGATCATGTAGCCGGACAAGCGCGTGTCCTTGCCGATCAGCACGGTCGGCCGGTCCTGCGAGCGGCGCAGCACCCGGCCGACGGCATGGCCCAGGCGCAGCATGAAATCGGGGGTGATCGGCGGCGTGCCCACCGTGCCGCGGATGCCGTCGGTGCCGAAGTAGCGTCTGTTCATGGTGCGGATCTTGCAGCAAGCGGCGCCCGGTCTCGGGCGCTTCGGCGCCTTGGTGTGCAGTCGGTCCGGAAAGGGCCCTGCAGGTGCCGATGCGCCCGCGGGGCCCGCAGGCCCCGCGATCCGCCCGGACGCGGCCGATCAGGCCGCGGCATGCGCGCCGTCCGGGTTGACCGGCGGCGTCGGCCCGGACGGGCGCGCGGCGCTGGTCGACCAGTCTTTCGGCGGGCGCGGCGGCTTGCCGGCCATGATGTCTTCGATCTGGTCGCTGTCGATCGTCTCCCACTCGAGCAGCGCACCGGCCATCGCGTGCATCTTGTCCTGGTGGTCTTCGATCAGCTTGCGCGCGACGCCGTACTGCTCGTCGATGATCCGCCGGATCACGCCGTCGACCTTGCGCATCGTCTCTTCGGACACATGCGTGGTCTTGGTCACCGAGCGGCCGAGGAAGACTTCGCCCTCGTTCTCGGCATACACCATCGGCCCGAGCTCGTCGGTCATGCCGTAGCGGGTAACCATGTCGCGCGCGATCTGGGTCGCGCGCTCGAAGTCGTTGGAGGCACCGGTGGTCATCTGGTTCATGAACACTTCTTCGGCAATGCGGCCGCCGAAGAGCACGCTGATCGTGCTGAGCATGCGCTCCTTGTCCATGCTGTAGCGGTCGCTCTCGGGCAGTTGCATCGTCACGCCGAGCGCACGCCCGCGCGGGATGATCGTGACCTTGTGCACCGGGTCGGTCTTGGGCAGCAGGCGCGCCACCAGCGCGTGGCCGGCCTCGTGGTAGGCGGTGTTCTTGCGCTCCTCCTCGGGCATCACCATGCTCTTGCGCTCGGGGCCCATCATGATCTTGTCCTTGGCCTTCTCGAAGTCGGCCATCTCGACCACGCGCGCGTTGCGCCGCGCGGCGAAGAGCGCCGCCTCGTTGACCAGGTTCGCCAGATCGGCACCCGAGAAGCCGGGCGTGCCGCGCGCCAGCAGGTCGGCGCGGATGTCCTGCCCGACCGGCACCTTGCGCATGTGCACGCCGAGAATCGCCTCGCGGCCGCGCACGTCGGGCAGCGACACGTAGACCTGGCGGTCGAAGCGGCCCGGGCGCAGCAGCGCCGGGTCGAGGATGTCGGGCCGGTTGGTGGCCGCCATCACGATCACGCCGAGGTTGGTCTCGAAGCCGTCCATCTCGACCAGCATCTGGTTCAACGTCTGCTCGCGCTCGTCGTTGCCGCCGCCCAGGCCGGCGCCGCGATGGCGGCCGACGGCGTCGATCTCGTCGATGAAGATGATGCAGGGCGCGCTCTTCTTCGCCTGCTCGAACATGTCGCGCACGCGCGCCGCGCCGACGCCGACGAACATCTCGACGAAGTCGGAGCCCGAGATGCTGAAGAACGGCACCTTGGCTTCGCCGGCGATCGCCTTGGCCAGCAGCGTCTTGCCGGTCCCCGGGGGGCCGACCAGCAGCACGCCGCGCGGGATGCGGCCGCCGAGCTTCTGGAACTTCTGCGGGTCCTTCAGGAAGTCGACCAGTTCCTTGACCTCTTCCTTGGCCTCGTCGCAGCCGGCCACGTCGGCGAACGTCACCGTGTTGTTGCTCTCGTCGAGCATGCGCGCCCGGCTCTTGCCGAAGCTGAAGGCACCGCCCTTGCCGCCGCCCTGCATCTGGCGCATGAAGTAGATCCACACGCCGATCAGCAGCAGCATCGGGCCCCAGCTGATCAGGATGCTCATCAGCAGCGAGGGCTCCTCGCGCGGCTTGACGTCGAACTTGACGCCGCTGTTGATCAGGTCGCCGATCAGGCCGCGGTCGAGGTAGGTGGCGGTGGAACGCAGCCGCTTGTCGTCGTTGGTGATCGCGACGATCTCGGTGCCGCCGTTGCCTTCTTGCAGCGTGACCGACTTGATCCGCTTGGCGCGCACTTCGTCGAGGAAGTCGGAATAGGCGATCTGCTGGCCCTGCATCACGCCGCGGTCGAACTGCTTGAACACGGTGAACAGCACCAGCGCGATCACCAGCCAGACTGCGACTTTAGAGAACCATTGATTGTTCACCGAGGCTCCTGTTCCCGGACGGCCGGCGCGGGGCGCAGGCAGGCAAAACGACGTCGGGCTGCGGCGGATATGGGGCCGATTCTAGTCCACTCAAGGCAACCGGGCCGGGCTGCACCCCGGTCGCAGCCGCCGCCCCGCACGTGCAATCCGGCGCGGCCGCATGACCCGCGTGCCATCGCCAAACGCCCGTCGGACCCCTTTCCGATCAGATGGCCTTCAGACCGATTCCGGCCAGAAAGGTTTCCGCCGAACGGGCGCGCGACGCCTTGGGCTTGATCGGCTTGACCGTCCGGAAGCGGTCCTTGAACAGCCGCACCAGCTGGCTGTGGCCGCTGCCGTGGAACACCTTGACGACCAGCGTGCCCTGCGGCTTCAGGTGCGCGCAGGCGAAATCGACCGCCAGCTCCACCAGATGCGCAATCCGCGCCGCATCCGCCGGGGCGACGCCCGACAGGTTCGGCGCCATGTCCGACACCACCAGGTCCAGCTTGCGCCCGGCCAGCAGCGCCTCCAGCTGCGCCAGCACTTCGGCCTCGCGGAAGTCGCCCTGCACGAAGCGCACGCCGTCCACCGGCTCCATCGGCAGCAGGTCGAGCGCGATCACCTCGCCCTGCGCCGCGCCGCCGGCCGGGGCGAGGCGGCGGCGCAGGTACTGGCTCCAGGCGCCGGGCGCGCTGCCCAGGTCGACCACCACCTGCCCCGGCCGCACCAGGCCCAGCGCCTCGTCGATCTCCTGCAGCTTGTACGCGGCGCGGCTGCGATAGCCGTCGCGCTGGGCGAGCTTGACGTAGGGGTCGTTGACGTGGTCGCTCAGCCAGGCCTTGTCGACCTTGCGGCTCTTGGTGCGGATCTTCATCGCCCGACGATAATCGTGCGATGGCTGCCCTGACCCTGACCCCCGCCCAGCGCAAGGCTCTGCGTGCGCAGGCCCACCACCTCGACCCGGTGGTGATGATCGGCGCCGAGGGCCTGTCGGACGCGGTGCTGATGGAAGCCGGCGCAGCGCTGGCCGCGCACGGCTTGATCAAGCTGCGGATGTTCGGCGACGACCGCAGCGCTCGCGAGGACGCGCTGCGCAGCCTGGCCGACCGGCTCGGCGCCGCACCGGTGCAGCACATCGGCAAGTTGCTGGTGCTGTGGCGGCCGAAGCCGCAAGCGGCGGCGCCCGCTGCCGCACCGGCGGGCGCGCCGCGTGTCGTCAAGATCCTGAAATTCCCGAAGAACGGCCGGCAGCGGCCGCAGATCCAGAAGGTCACCGTCTACGGCAACCAGCGCGTCACCTCGGGCGGCACGGTCAAGCGCTCGAAGCCGCGGCCGATCAGCCGCAAGAAGCAGGCGCTCGAATAGGGTCCGCGCACCGCGGCTCAGGCGCCGGGCCCGGCCCGCCGGGCGGTCAGGCGCCAGGCCAGCGCCAGCACGAGCAGCGTCTTCAGCGCGAAGCACAGCGTGCTGAAGCCGTGCAGTTGCGCGAAGCTGAACGGGCCTTGCCCGGCGCGCGCGGCCGGCAGCAGCGCCTGCACGCCGAACCAGCCGGCCAGCGTCAGGCCGATCGCGGCGGCGGCCAGGCCGCGCTCGACGCGCCGGCCCGCTTCGCCGCGGCCCTGCCGCAGCAGCAGCCACAGCGCTGCGGCCAGCGCCAGGCTGATCCAGGCTTCCTGCCCCAGGATCCGCGCCGCCATCCGGCCGGCGTCGGCACGCGGCAGCAGCGCGAACCCTGCCGGGGTCGCCACGCCGGCCACGGTCAGCAGCACGCCCGCCCACAGCGCGGCCAGCAGCGCGGCGATGCGCGCCGCCATCAGACGTAGCGCACCTCGATGACTTCGTAGCTGCGCAGGCCGCCGGGTGCGCGCACCTCGGCCACGTCGCCGGCGCTGCGGCCGATCAGCGCGCGCGCGATCGGGCTGCCCACCGAGATCAGCCCCTGCGCCAGGTCGGCTTCGTCCTCGCCGACGATCTGGTAGGTCACGCGCTCGCCGCTGCCCTCGTCCTCGAGCTCGACGGTCGAGCCGAAGACGACGCGCCCGTCGGCGTCCAGCGCGGCCGGATCGATGATCTGCGCGGCCGCGAGCTTGCCCTCGATCTCGAGGATGCGGCCCTCGATGAAGCCCTGCTTGTCCTTGGCGGCCTCGTATTCGGCGTTCTCCGACAGGTCGCCCTGCGCGCGCGCGTCGGCGATCGCCTGGATCACGGCGCGCCGCTCGACGGTCTTCAGGCGCTGCAACTCGGCCCTCAGCTTCTCGCTGCCGCGGCGGGTCAAGGGGATCGTGCTCATCTTCGGTTTCCGGCAAAAGTGAAGCCGCCGCGGCGGGCCCGCCGGATCATCGGCGGGCGTGCGGCGGCGGCGGTCCGGCAACGGGAGTCTACGCCAGCTCGGCGTGCAGCTCCTGCAGCGAACGCACGCTCAGATCGTCGTCGTGCTTCATCGCTTCGGTGGCGGCTTCGATGCCCGCCATCGTGGTGAAGTAGGTCACCCGGTTGGCGATCGCCGCGGTGCGGATGTGGCGGGTATCGGCGATCGCGGTGCGGGTTTCGTCGACCGTGGTGAACACGAGCTGGATTTCGCCCGCCTTGACCATGTCGACGATGTGCGGCCGGCCGTCCTTGACCTTGTTCACCAGCTTCACCGGCAGCCCGGCCTCGGCGACCGCCGCCGCGGTGCCGCGGGTGGCCACCACCTGGAAGCCCAGCGCCACCAGGTCGCCGGCCACCTTGACGGCGCGCGCCTTGTCGGCGTTCTTCACGGTCAGCACCACCGTGCCCTTGTCGGGCAGGCGCGAGCCGGCACCGAGCTGGCTCTTGAGCATCGCCTCGGCGAAGCTCGCCCCCGCGCCCATCACCTCGCCGGTGGAGCGCATCTCCATGCCCCAGCACCGGATCGACGCCGGGGAACTTGTTGAACGGGAACACCGCCTCCTTGACGCTGAAGTACGGCGGCACCACTTCATGCGGCGCGCGCCCGCGCGCACCCTTCTGGTCGGCTAGGGGCTGGCCGGCCATGCAGCGCGCGGCGATCTTGGCCAGCGGCTGGCCGGTGGCCTTGCTGACGAAGGGCACGGTGCGCGGCGCGCGCGGGTTGACCTCGAGCACGTAGACGACGGCCTCGTCGCCCTCGCCCTGGATCGCGAACTGCACGTTCATCAGGCCGACGACCTTCAGCGCGCGCGCCATCAGCACCGTCTGGCGGCGCAATTCGTCCTGGATCGCCGGCGACAGCGAATACGGCGGCAGCGAGCAGGCCGAGTCGCCGCTGTGGATGCCGGCGGCCTCGACGTGCTCCATGATGCCGCCGATCATCACCTCGCGGCCGTCGGACAAGGCATCGACGTCGACCTCGATCGCGTCGTCGAGAAAGCGGTCGAGCAGCACCGGCGACTTCTCGGATACGCGCACCGCCTCGCGCATGTAGCGCTCCAGATCCTTGTCGCCGTGCACGATCTCCATCGCGCGGCCGCCGAGCACGTAGCTCGGCCGCACTACCAGCGGCCAGCCGATCTCGTGCGCCAGCGCCAGCGCCTGCTCCTCGGTGCGCGCGGTGCGGTTGGGCGGCTGCTTCAGCCCGAGCCCGTGCAGCACGTTGCTGGAAGCGCTCGCGGTCTTCGGCGATGTCGATCGAGTCGGGGCTGGTGCCGATGATCGGCACGTAGGCGGCTTCCAGGTCGAGCGCCAGCTTCAGCGGCGTCTGGCCGCCGTACTGCACGATCACGCCTTCGGGTTTTCCTTGTCGAACGAATCGACGTCTTCGAGCGTCACCGGCTCGAAGTACAGCCGGTCGCTGAGGGTGTCGTAGTCGGTCGTGCTGCACCGTCTCCGGGTTGCAGTTGACCATGATGGTCGCCGACCGTCCTCGCGCATCGCCAGCGCCGCGTCGCAGCAGTAGTCGAACTCGTTGCTGGCCGTTGCGGTTGGGCTTCGCCCAGCACCATGATCTTCCTGCGGGTCGGCCAGGCTCGGCCTCCTCCTCGTCGTAGCAGGGTACGGGTAAGCCGTCTGCGTCGCAAACTCGGCCGCGCAGGTGTCCACGCGCTTGTAGACCGGCCGGATGCCCTGCGCCTGGCGCGCCTTGCGCACCTCGTGCTGGTTCGTGCCGAGCAGCCGCGCCAGCCGCTTGTCGGCAAAGCCCATGCTCTTCAGGAACCGCATCTCGGCGGCGGACAGGCCTGCGAGCGTGCGACCCTTGAGCTGCGCCTCAGTCTGCACGATCTGCTCGATCTGCGCCAGGAACCACGGATCGACCGCCGTCTCCTCGAAGATCTCGTCGAGCGACATGCCGATACGGAAGGCGTCTGCCAGGAACAGGATGCGTTCGGGACCCGCGTTGCCGATCGCCTCGACGATGGTCTCACGATCGCGTTCATGCACCTCGTCGCGCTCGACCAGTCCGTCGATGCCGGTCTCCAGCCCCCGCAACGCCTTCTGGAAGCTCTCCTGGAAGGTCCGGCCGATGGCCATCACCTCGCCCACGCTCTTCATCTGCGTGG
>JBGAMJ010000024.1:0-56245 GCA_044223035.1 Piscinibacter sp. | reverse complement strand
GCCTTACTTGTAGTAGCCGCCCTTGCGCATCTCGCGGTCGGCCGCGGCCTGCGAGGCCTTCAGCGCCGCGTCGACGGTGGACTTGCCGGCCAGCGCCGAGCTCATCTGCTGGCCCACCGCGATGCCGATCGCCTGGAACTCCGGGATCGCCGCGAACTGCACGCCGACGTACGGCGACTTCGGCAGCGTGCTGTCATTCGGGTTCGCGCTGTCGATCGCCTTCTTCTCGGCGGCGGCGAAGACGGCCGCCTTGGTGAACTCCGGGTTCGCGTAGGTCGACTTGCGCGTGCCGGTGGGTACGGCCGCCCAGCCCTTTTCCTTGGCCACCAGGTTGATGTAGTCCTTGGAGGTGGCCCAGGCGATGAACTTCTGCGCCGCGTCCGAGTTCTTGGTGCCGGCCGGAATGGCCAGCGCCCAGGCCCACAGCCAGTTCGCGCCCTTCTCGGTCACCGCGTACGGGCCCTGCGCGAAGGCCACCTTGTCGGCCACCTTGCTCTGCTTCGGATCGGTGATGAACGAGGCGGCGATCGTCGCGTCGATCCACATGCCGCACTTGCCTTCGTTGTAGAGCGCCAGGATCTCGTTGAAGCTGTTCGCGCTCGACCCGGGCGGGCCGTACTTCTTCAGCAGGTCGACGTAGAAGGTGACGGCGTCATGCCAGGGCTTGCTGTCGAGCTGGGGCTTCCAGCTCATGTCGAACCACTGCGCGCCGAAGCTGTTGGCCATCGTCGACAGGAAGGCCATGTTGTCGCCCCAGCCCGGCTTGCCGCGCAGGCAGATGCCGTACACGTTGGGCGGGTTGTGGATCTTCGCGGCGGCGTCGCGCACCTGCTCCCAGGTGGGGCGGTCGGCAAAGGTCACGCCGGCCTTGTCGGTCAGGTCCTTGCGGTACATCAGCATCGAGCTCTCGCCGTAGAACGGGGCGGCGAAGAGCTTGCCCTCGTACGACAGGCCGTTGCGCATGGCCGGCAGCAGGTCGTCGATGTCGTAGGACGCGCCGGGCTTGAGCTCCATCAGCCAGCCCTTCTTGGCCCAGATCGGCGTCTCGTACATGCCGATGGTCATCACGTCGAACTGGCCGCCCTTGGTGGCGATGTCGGTGGTCACGCGCGAGCGCAACGTGCCTTCTTCCAGCGTCACCCACTTCAGCTTGATGTCCGGATAGGCCTTTTCGAACTGCGGCGTGAGCTTCTGCATCTCGATCATGTGGCCGTTGTTCACGGTGGCGATCACGATCTCGGTGGCGGCGTGGGTGGCGCCGACAGCGGTCAGGCCGAAGGCTAGGATCAGGGATGCCTTGAGTGTCTTCATGCGGTGTCTCCTCACGGGTTGGCGCGGTGGGTCTGCGTGCGATGAGTCGGTGTCATCGACGGGCTGAACTTTAGTGTCGGCATCCGCTGGACTCGCATACGGACGCCTGCGAGCCTGATACTCGATTGCGGAACCGGGTCGGTGTTTTCCTGGGTGTCCTGCGATCCGGCGTCAATCGACCCCGTTTCGGCCCCGCCGCGCGAATGCCCGCGTGCGACGGCAAGAGGGATAACGCGAGCCCACGCCACCCGGGGTGTTCCTAGACTTCGCCCCTCGACGGCGCCGAAGGTCGGCGCCAGCATGGACGCGGGCAGCACGCAGGGGGCGACATGGCAGCGTTGAAGTGGTGGCAGAGCGCGGTCTACTACCAGATCTATCCGCGCAGCTTCGCCGACGGCAATGGCGACGGCATCGGCGACTTCCCCGGCATCACCAGCCGGCTCGATCACCTGCGCGACCTGGGCGTCGACGCGATCTGGCTCTCGCCGCACTTCCCGTCGCCCTTCCTCGATTGCGGCTACGACATCTCCGACTACAGCGGCGTGGCGCCGGAATACGGCACGCTGGACGACTTCCGCGTCTTCCTGAACGAGGCGCATGCGCGCGGGCTGCGCGTGGTGCTCGACCTGGTGCTCAACCATTCGTCGGACCTGCACCCGTGGTTCGTCGAATCGCGCTCCAGCCGAGACCACCCGAAGCGCGACTGGTACGTCTGGAAGGACGGCCTCGACGGCGGCCCGCCGAACAACTGGCTGTCGATCTTCGGCGGCTCCGCCTGGGAGCCGGACCCGCGCACCGGCCAGTACTACTACCACGCGTTCCTGAAGGAGCAGCCCGACCTGAACTGGCGCAACCCCGAGCTGAAGCAGGCGATGTGGAACATGGTGTCGTTCTGGCTCGACCTCGGCGTGGACGGGTTCCGGCTCGACGCGATCGGCTCGATGTTCGAGCACCCCGACCTGCCGCCGCACCCGTTCCCGGTGGCGCCGGGCGAGGTGCCGGTGCCGATGCTGATGCCGGTCGACGACGCGCGGCTGCTGCTGAAGTACCAGTCCCACCAGCCGGGCGTGCACGAGCTGATGAAGGAGCTGCGCACGCTGTGCGACCGCTACCCGGGAGACCGCGTGCTGCTTGGCGAGGACGACGACGTGGCCTACCACGGCGACGGCGACGACGAACTGCACCTCGTCTTCAACTTCCCGCTGATGCGCACGCCGCGCCTGACGCCGGCGCACATCCGCGCCAACCAGGCCGAGCGCCTGGCCGCGCTCGGACCGAACTGGCCTTGCAACACCCTCGGCAACCACGACGGGCGCCGCCTGTGGTCACGCTACGGCGACGGCCTGCACGACGCCGCGCTGGCGCGCCTGCACCTCGCGATGCTCGCCACGCTGCGCGGCGCGCCGGTGCTCTACAACGGCGAGGAGATCGGCATGACCGACCTCGTGCTGACCGAGCTGGGCCAGTTCCGCGACACCGCCGCGATCGCGCTGCACGAGCTGCTGATCCGGGTGCGCGGGCTGTCGCCGGAGGCGGCGCTGGCGTCGGTCGTCGAATCCACGCGCGACCGCTGCCGCAACCCGCTGCAGTGGAGCGCCGCGCCGAATGGCGGCTTCTGCCCGCCCGGCGTCAGCCCCTGGCTGCCGGTGAACGCCGACCATGCCACCGGCGTCAACGTGGCCGACCAGCAGCGCGACCCTGGCTCGCTGCTGTCGTTCTACCGCCGCATGCTCGCGCTGCGCCGCAGCATGCCGGCGCTGGTGGCCGGCGACTACCGCGCGCTCGACGAAGGCAGCGACGACGTGCTGAGCTTCCTGCGCCACGACGCGGCCAGCGGCCAGACCGCGCTGGTGGCGCTCAACTTCGCAAGCGGGCCGCGCACCACCGACACCGGCCTGGGCGGCCGCGCCGCCGCCGTGCGCCTGTGCACCGCGCCGGGTCGCGAGCCGCGCGTGCCGGCCGGCCGGCTGGCGCTCTCGGCGCACGAGGTGTTCGTCGCGGTGCTCGACTGACGCGCGCCTGCGGGCGGCGGGTGCCGCGAGTGGCGGTGAGCCGCGCCAGTGCATCGCGTCCGGCGGCGCGGCCGTGAGCGGCGCCGAGCCGGGCAGCGTCGCCCGGCGCCCGCCTCAGCGCCCTTCGAGCGGATACGCCGGATCGTTGTACCCCGGCGTCGACGGATGCCCGGGCGGCACCAGCGAATCGACGAGGGCTTCGTCCGCGGCGTCCAGCGCCACGTCCAGCGCGCCGAGGTAGTCCTGCCATTGCGCCAGCGTGCGCGGGCCGGCGATCACCGAGCTGACGGCGCGGTGCGCCAGCACCCACGCGGTCGCGAAGTGCGACAGCGCGATGCCTTTCGCCTCGGCGTGCGCCTTCAGCGTCTGCGCGATGCGCAGCGATTCGTCGCGGAACTCCGTCTCCAGAATGCGCTTGTCGCCGCGGCCGGCGCGCGTGCCCTCGGCCGGGGCGCTGCCCGGTGCGTACTTTCCGGCCAGCACGCCGCGCGCGATCGGGCTGTACGGCACCACGCCCAGGCCGTGGTGGGCGCAGGCCGGCAGCACCTCCACCTCGGGCTGGCGGTTCAGCAGGTTGTAGTAGGGCTGGCAGACCACCGGCGGCGGCATGCCGAGCCGGCGCGCGCCGTGCACCGCCTCGGCGATGCGCCAGCCGCGGAAGTTCGACAGGCCCCAGTAGCGGATCTTGCCGTCGCGCAGCAGCGAATCGACCGCGCGCAGCGGCTCCTCCAGGTCCATGCCGTTCACGTCTCGGTGCAGGTACCAGAGGTCGATGTGCCCGGTGCCCAGCCGGCGCAGGCTGTCCTCGCAGTCGCGCAGCATCCAGGCGCGCGAGAAACCGGCCTCGTTCGGCCGGTCCGACATCCGGTTGCCGACCTTGGTGGCGAGGATCCAGTCATTCCGTTGCTCGCGGATCAGCTCGCCGACCATCGCCTCGGAGCGGCCGAGCGAATAGACGTCGGCCGTGTCGATGAAGTTGACGCCGTGCTCGCGCGCATGCGCCACGATGCGGCGCGCCTCGTCGATGCCGGTCTGGTCGGCGAACATCATCGTGCCCAGGCACAGGCGGGAGACCTGCAACGGGCTGCGGCCCAGGGATCGGTATTTCATCGTGCGTCCTCGCGCCGGCGGCACGGGCCGGCCCGGCGGCGAGGATACGCAGGCGCGGCCGGCGGCGCTTCACCCCATCTTGCACAGGGGCGAAGGCGGCGGCGTCAGCGTGGCCGGGAAGACCTGCTCCACCACCGGCCGGAGCTGGCCGTCGACCACCTTCACGCGCCCGGCGTAGGTGGGCAGCACGAGCTGGTTGTCCTGTGCGCGCATCGTCAGCGTGCCGTACAGCGTGTCCACCGACGCGCCGCGCAGTGCCTTCGCCACGTCGGCCGGCTTGCTGCTGCCGGCCTTGCGCACGCCCTCGAACATCACCTGCATGCCGTTGTAGGCCTGGCCTTCGTTGTCGGTCGGCAGGCGATTGAACTTCGCCTTCCAGGCGGCGACGAAGGCCTTGTTGCGCGGCGCGTCGATGTCCGGCGTGTAGGCGGTGTTGCCGATGGTGCCGTCGAGCGTCTTGTCGGTCGCGCCGACGACGAAGTTCTGGATCAGCGCGTGGCCGATCAGCCGGGTCTTGGGTGTCAGGCCGAACTCCTGCGCCTGCTTGACGAAGGCAATCGCGTCGCGGCCCACCTCGGCCACCCACACCGCCTCCACGTTGGCTTCCTTCAACTGCGCGATGTAGGGCGAGAAGTCCTTGGTGCCGATCGGCGGGTAGAGCGTCAGCGCCACGCTCTTGCCCTGCGCGGTGACGGTCTTGACGAAGGATTCGCCCGAGTCGCGGCCCCACACGTAGTCGGCCGCCAGCACCGCGAACTTCTTCTCCTTGAAGCCCTTGGCCCACTCGCCGATCATCGCCAGGTCCATCGCGTCCGAATGGTTGGTGCGGAAGCTGCGCGGCCTGCAGGTGTCGCCGGTCAGCTTGTCGGACTTGCTGGCCACCGCGAAGTAGGCGGCGTCCCAGCGGTCCAGGTTCTGCGCGATCGCCAGCGAGATCGACGACGGGATCGAGCCGATCAGCAGGTTGTAGCCGTCGCGCGCCAGCTTCTCGGCCACGCGGCGGCCGGCCTCGGGCGTGCCCTCGTCGTCGGCCGCCTGCACCTTGATCTCGCGGCCAGCCACGCCGCCCTTGGCATTGGCCTCGTCGATGGCGAACTGCACCGCACGCATCACTTCCTCGCCCTGCTGGGCAAAGGTGCCGGATTTCGAACTCACCAGGCCGACCATCACCGGGTCGGCCTTCTGCGCGATCGCGGCGGCGGGCAGCAGCGCGCCGAGTGCCAGCATGGCGATCGCGCGCCGCGCGGCGTGAGCGGGGGGGAGGGATTGGGATTGGGGTTGGGAAGTCGTGTGCATGTCGTCTCCTTCGGTCGTCGATTCGTGTCGCCCGGTGCGGCCGGGCACCGTCGTGTTCGTTGTCATCTCGGAGCGCTCAGACCATCACGTGGCCGTGCAGCTCGTCCAGGCTTTCGCCGTGCACCGGGCCGCGGGCGATCACGGCGCCCTTGGCCATCGCCAGGTAGCGCTGCGTCACGCGCATCACCAGGCTCATGTTCTGTTCGATCAGCAGCAGCGCCGTGCCCTGCGCCGCCACGCGGTTGAAGATGTCGGCGAGCTGGTCGACGATCACCGGCGCCAGGCCCTCGGTCGGCTCGTCCAGCAGGATCAGCGAGGGGTTGGCCATCAGCGCGCGGCCCACCGCCAGCATCTGCTGCTGCCCGCCGGAGAGCGCGGTGCCGGGCGTGTGCGCGCGCTCCTTCAGGATCGGGAACAGCTCGTAGACCTTCGGCACCGTCCACGGGCCCTTGCGGCGGACCGCGGCGCCGAGTTGCAGGTTCTCCTCCACCGTCAGGTTGGCGACGATGCGGCGCCCCTGCGGCACCACCACCACGCCATGGTTCGGCGCGATGTAGGGCCGCGGCCGCGTGACGGCCTTGCCGCCGATGCGCACCGAGCCGCCGCGCAGCGAGGCCAGGCCGAGGATGGTGTTCACCACCGTCGTCTTGCCGACGCCGTTGCGGCCGATCAGCGCCACCTTCTCGCCGGCGTTCACCGTCAGGCTCAGGTCGTGCAGGATGTGCGCCGAGCCGTAACAGGCGTCGACGTTGTCCAGCTCAAGCAATGCAGTCATAGGACCTCCTTGACGCTGCGCGTCGTCCGCCGAGGGGGAATTCGCCCGTCGGGCGGCCCGGCGCGCTCACTGGACGACCCTCCGCGCTGCGCGCTCCGGGATGAGCGCTTGGGAGCGGCCCGGCGCGCTCATGCCGCACTCCCCAAATAGGCTTCCCGCACGCGCGGGTTCGCGCGCACCGAGGCCGGGTCGCCCTGGGCGATCACGCGGCCGAGTTCGAACACGGTGATGACGTCGGAGATGCCGAACACCACGTCCATGTCGTGTTCCACCAGCAGCACCGACACCTGGCGGCGCTGCGCCAGCGCCTTCAGGTGATGCGCCAGGTCGTGCGATTCCTTCACCGAGAGGCCGGCCATCGGCTCGTCCAGCAGCAGGACGGACGGGCTTCCGACCAGCGCCAGCGCCAGGTCCAGCCGGCGCTGTTCGCCGTAGCCCAGGTCGGCGGCGGTCACGTCGGCCAGGCGGTCGAGCGTCAGCTCGCGCAGCACGTCGTCGGCATCGGCGCCGGGGTCGTCCACGCCCATCTTGTAGGCCGCGAGTTCGACCTGCTTGCGCACCGGCATCTGCGCGAACACGCTGGTGCGCTGGAAGCTGCGCGAAAGCCCGCGGCGGCGGCGCTCGGTGGGGCCGAGCGCGCTCACGTCCTCTCCGCGCAGCATCACCTGCCCGCGGGTCAGCCGGCGGCGGCCGGTGATGGCGTCGATGACGGTCGACTTGCCGGCGCCGTTCGGCCCGATCAGGCCGCGGATCTGCCCGCGTTCGAGGCTCATCTCGACACCGTCGACGGCCTTCACGCCGCCGTAGTGGATGGCCACGTCACGGGCCTGCAACACGTAGTCGCTCATGGTTGGAAGTTCCGGTTCAGTGGAGGGCGGCGGCGCGGGGTGCGGCCGGGGCGGGGGGCGGGGCGGGGGACGGGGCGGGGGAGGGCGCGACGACGGCGCCGTCGGCCGCTGCACGACCGGTGGCGGCGGCCGGCCGGCCACGCGGGCGGCGAAGCCGCAGCAGCGCGCCGGAGATCCCTTCGGGCGCGAAGACGATCACCACGATCAGGCCGATGCCGAAGATCGCCATCCAGTGGTTGGCGTGGTCGCCCAGCACGTCCTTGACGAGGAAGTAGACGATCGCGCCCAGCGCCGGCCCCCACAGCGCGCGGGTGCCGCCGACCACCACCATCATCAGCGCCACGCCGGAGACGCTCCAGTGCAGGCTCTCGGGCGAGACGAAGCCGGTGTTCAGCGCCGACAGCACGCCGCCGACCGCCGTGACGCCGGCCGACAGCGCGAACACCGCGGCGCGCGGCCACAGCGTGCGGATGCCGATGAAGCGGGCGCGCTCCTCGTTGTCGCGCACCGCCTCGCTGATCGCGCCGAAGCGGCTGCGCAGCAGCAGCGCGAGCGCCAGCAGCACCAGCACCAGGGTCGACCAGCACAGCGCGAACATCGCGCCCGGCTTGAGCAAGGCTGACACCTCGATGCCGAACAGCGTGGACGGCCAGTCGACGTTCATGCCGTCGGCGCCGCCGGTCAGCCCGCGCGAGCGCGAGGCCGTCAGGAAGGCCATCTGGCCGACGGCGAGCGTCAGCATGCCGAAGGCGATGCCCGGCACGCGCACCACCACCAGCCCGAGCAGCAGCGCCGCCGCGGCGATGCCGAACACGGCGATGGCGATGGCCGCCTCGGCCGGCACCGCCTTCGTCTGCAGCAGGATGCCGACGATGTAGCCGGCGCTGCCGAAGAACGTGGCGTGGCCGAAGCTGACCATGCCGTTCTGGCGCAACAGCAGGCCGAGGCCGAGCGCGAACACCGCGTAGATCGTCGCCTGCGTCAGCAGCGACAGCACGGTGCCGGAGGCGACGCCCGCGGCGACGGCGCCGCCGAGGGCCAGCGCGACGATCGCGCGAATGAAGATGGAGGTGGTCGACATGGCGGCCTCCTTCAGGTCCGGCTGCCGGCCAGGCCGGCGGGTTTCCACAACAGCACGCCGACCATCAGCGCGAACGGCAGCACCGCGGCCGCGTCCGGCAGGTAGACGGCGCCCAGCGCCTGCATCAGCCCGAGCACGACGGCCGCGCCGAAGGCGCCGGCCAGGCTGCCCAGCCCGCCGATCACGACGACGACGAACGAGTCGATCAGCACGTCGCTGCTCATCGACGGCGACAGTGCGAGGAAGGGCCCGGCCACCACGCCGGCCAGCCCGGCGAGCGCGGTGCCGAGGCCGACGACGCCGGCCGACAGCAGGTCGGTGTTGACGCCCTGCATCGCGGTGGTCGTGGGGTCGGTGCTGGCGGCGCGCACGAACAAGCCGATGCTGGAGCGGCGCAGCCACAGCGTCAGCCCGATCGCCACCGCCGCGCCCACCGCGATCACCGCCAGCCGGTAGGCCGGCACCGCGGTGCCGAACAGGTCGACCGAGGCGTTCAGCAGCGCTGGCGCCTGCAGCGACAGGTTGCCCTTGCCCCAGACGGTCTGCACCGCGTCCTCGATCACCAGCAGCAGGCCGAAGGTGACGAGCACCACGGTCAGCGGCTCGCGGTCCTGCAGCAGGCGGAAGCCGTAGCGGTCGAGCAGCACGCCGAGCAGCGCCATCAGCGCCGGCGCGGCGACCAGCGCGACCCAGAAGCTGGTCTGCCCCGCGATCGTGTAGCCGAGATAGGCGCCGAGCATGTACAGCGAGCCGTGCGCGAAGTTGACGACCCGGCGCAGGCCGTAGATCAGCGCCAGCCCGGAACACATCACGATCAGCAATGCGCCGTAGACCAGGCCGTTGAACAGGTGGATGAACATGGGTGTGTCTCCTGTGGAGGTGGGGTGCGCGGCTCAGGCCGCGTCTTGGAAGGGATCGGGGACGGGATGCGCGCCGGGGCCGGGCGCGGCGGCGGATTCGGGCAGCGGCCCGAGCGCCGATTCCGGCGCGCCGAACGCCAGCCAGCCGCCGTCCGCGTTCAGCGTGGCGCCGGTGACGCAGCTCGCCCGCGGTGACGCGAGGAAGGCGATCACCTCGGCGATCTCGCGCGGCTCGGCCATCCGGCCCAGCGGCGTGCGCGCGGCGATGGCGCGGCCGTCGAGCGCGCCGCGGCGCTCCAGCTCGTCGACCAGCGCGGTGCGCACGTAGCCGGGCGCGACCGCGTTGACCCGCACGCCGCCGCGCGCCCATTCGCAGGCCATCGCGCGCGTCATCGCGGCGATGCCGGCCTTGGCCGCGCCGTAGGCGTTGCGCCCGGGGATGCCGCCCTGCCCGGCGATCGACGCGAGGTTGACGATGCTGCCGGCGCGCTGCGCGAGCATCACCCGGCCGGCTTCGCGGCTGGCGAGGAAGCTGCCGCGCAGGTGCACCGCCAGCACGCGGTCGAAGGCATCGACGCGCTGGTCGAGCGTCGGCGCCGCCTGCTCGCCGATGCCGGCGTTGTTGACCAGCACGTCGAGCCGGCCGAAGCGCTCGACCACCGTGCGGATCAGCGCCACCACGTCCGCCTCGACGCTCACGTCGCAGCGCAGGCCGGCGTGCGCCGGGCCGAGCTCGGCGGCACGCTGCGCGGCCAGCTCGCCGCGCAGGTCGGCCAGCACGACGTGCCCGTGCTCCTCGGCCAGGCGCTGCGCGGTGGCCCAGCCGATGCCGTCGCCCGCGCCGGTGACCAGGGCCACGCGCTGGAGGGCGGGGCGGCGGGCGGCGCCTGGGCCGGGGGCTTGCGCGCTGACGGCGGGCTCGCGACCGGCGGTGGTTTCGGGCGCAGGGGCACCCCCGCGCCGATGCGCGTCGAGTGTGATGTTCATCGTGGTTCCGGTGAGGCGGCGCGCAGTCAGCGCGGCTCGGCGCGCGGCCGCTCGGTGGCGCGGATCAGCCGCGTCTCCTGCGCCACGATCAGGTGCTCCGACGCCGCCAGGTAGGCCGGGAAGCCGGGGTGCGTGTCGCGCGCGCGGCAGCGCTGCTCGTAGTCGGCCAGGCTGTCGTAGCCCCACAGGTGCACGAACTGGTTCTGCGGCCCGACCAGGCTGGTCCAGAAGCCCAGCGGGTGGCCCAGCGTCTCGCGCAGGATCGGCATCGCCAGGCGGTCGAAGACTTCGAGGAACTCGCCCATCCGGCGCGGCCGGATCGTGTAGATCCGGTGGTCGACGAGCGGCTTGCTGCTGCTCATGCGGCCACCTTCGCCTTGCCGATCACGGGCCGGGAGGCGGCAGCCGCCGCCCGGTCGGCGATGTGGTTCGCCGTCACGTAGCCGTGCGTCATGTTCGGCCCGTGGGTGATGCCGGCGCCGGGGTAGTTGCCGCCCATGATGCTTTCGCGGTCGTTGCCGACGGCGTAGAGGCCGTCGATCGGCGAACCGTCGCGCTTCAACACCTCGCCGGCGACGCTGGTGCGGATGCCGTCGAAGGTGCCCAGGTCGCCCATCACCACCTTGACCGCGTAGTACGGCCCGGCGGCGACCGGCGCCACGCAGGGGTTGGGCCGGTGCTCGGCGTCGGCCAGGTAGCGGTTGAACGCGGTGCTGCCGCGGCCGAAGGCCGGGTCCTGCCCGTTCACGGCGCCGGCGTTGTACTCGCGCACCGTGCGTTCCAGGCCGGCCGGGTCGATGCCGGCGTTCGCCGCCAGGTCGGCCAGCGTGCGGCCCCGCAGCAGGTAGCCGTTGCGCAGGAAGCGGCCGATCGGCATCGGCGCCGGCTTCACGAAGCCCAGGCCGTACCGGGCGAGCGTCGGCTTGTCGCAGACCAGCCACATCGCCGTTTCCTTCTGCCCGGCGCAGGCGCGGTGCAGCGCTGCGCCGACGTCGTGGTACGAGTTGGATTCGTTCGTGAAGCGGCGGCCGTCGGCCAGCACGCCGATGATCCCAGGCTTGTAGCGGTCGAGCAGGTGGGGGAAGACGCCGTAGCTGCCGTCCGCGTAGGGCACGCGCGACACCGGCATCCACGCCGACGTGTCCGGGAAGCGCGGCTCGAACATGCCGCCCGCCGCCTCGGCCATGTCCACGCCGTCGCCGGTGTTGCCGGCCGGCGTGGGCGAGAGGTGCTCGCCGCCGCGCGCGACGTGCGGGTAGGCTTTGGCGATGCGCTGGATGTCGTGCGGGAAGCCGCCGCAGGCCAGCACCACGCCGTGGCGCGCGCCGATGCGGCGCTCGCCGCCCGGGCCCTCGGCGCGCACGCCGACCACGCGGCCGCGCTCGATCAGCGTCTGCCGTGCCGCGGTGCCGGTGAGGATCGGGATGCCCAGGGCCAGCGCCGACTTGGCGAGCCGCGCGGCGAGCGCGTTGCCGCTGGTCACGTGGATGCCGCGGCGGTACAGCGCCAGCTCCTTCAGGTGCGTGGCCAGCCGCTTCGCGACGTAGACGAACGAGGTCAGCGACTTGGTGGCGCGGAAGAAATGCTTCAGGTCCGCGTTCGACGAGTTGAACATCATCCCGATGAAGGTGATGGTCTTCAGCGGCGGCTTCAGGCGCGCCATGTCGGCGCCGAGGCCGCGGATGTCGTAGGGCGCCGCCAGGATCGAGCGGCCGACGGCCGCGCCGCCGGGCGCGTCGGGGTGGTAGTCGGGGTAGAGCGTCGGGACGAATTTCACCTCCGTCTCGCGCTCGAAGAAGTCGACCATCTTCGGCCCGTTGGCGATGAAGGAATCGACCGCCGCGGGGTCGAAGAAGCGGCCGGTCTCGCCGGCCAGGTAGCGGCGCACCGCGTCGGCCGTGTCGGCCGGGTTCTGCGCGCGGCCGTGGTGGTTGAGCGGCACCCACAGCACGCCGCCGGACAGCGCGGTGGTGCCGCCGAACACCGGCTCCTTCTCCAGCACCACCACGTCCAGCCCGCGCTTGCGGGCGACGATCGCGGTGGCGAGGCCGGCGGCGCCGGAGCCGACGACGATCAGGTCGCATTCGAGGTGTTGTGACATCGCGGGCTCCGGTCAGGCGGTGGTGGCACGGGTGGCGGCGCTGGTGGCGGCCGTGGCGTGGGCGGCGGCCATCGCTGCGCCGGATCTGTCCGCGCCGGCAGCCTCGGCCGTGGCGGCGTGGTTGAAGCCGGGCCGCGGCACCATGTCCATCAACATGCAGCCCAGGCCGCCGTCCACCACCAGTTCGGCGCCGTTCAGGTAGGCCGAGCGATCGCTCGCCAGGAAGATCGCCGGGTTGGCGATGTCCACCGGCTCGCCGACGCGCCGGCTGGCGGTGACGGCGGCGCGGCGCGCCTCGAAGCCCGGCTCGTCGTAGAAGCGGGCCGACAGCGGGGTGCGGATCATCCCGGGGCAGATGGCATTGCTGCGCACGCCCTGCGGCCCCCATTCGGCGGCGAGCTGGCGCGACAGCAACAGCACCGCCGCCTTGCTCGGGCTGTACGAGCCGCTGCGCGTCTGCGGGTGCAGCGCCGCGACGGACGCGACGTGCACGATGCTGCCTCGGCCGGCGGCCCGCATGTCCGCGCCGAACTCGCGGGCGCACAGCAGGTAGCCGGTGAGGTTGACGGCCAGCACGGCGTTCCAGTCGGCCAGCGACACGTCGTCCAGGCTGCCGGCGCGCAGCAGGCCGGCGTTGTTGACCAGCGCGTGCGCCGGGCCGAGTTCGCGCCGCACCCGCGCCGCGGCGGCGCGCACCGCGGCCTCGTCGGCGATGTCGCAGTGCAGGGCCAGCGCCGTCGCGCCGCCGGCGCGCAGCGAGGCGGCGACGCGCTCGGCGGCGTCCGCGTCCCGGTCGAGCAGCGCCACCTGCGCGCCGACGGCCGCCAGCCCTTGCGCGATGGCCGCGCCGATGCCGCTGCCGGCGCCGCTGACGACGCAGACGCGGCCGGACAGACCCAGCCAGTGGCCGGACAAATCGGCGAATCCGGGAAAACCCGTGGACTGAAGCGGATGGGGATTCGGGCGGCTGGTGCCAGGGTTGTTGCTGCGATTCACGCTCTTGTCTCCTGCGAACTCGTGGGGCGGATGATCGGAGCCGCCCGCCCATCGCACAATCGACAAACTCGGCGAAGGACCGGACAATTCGTGCATCGACCGAATCGCCCGGGATGCGCATGAAGACCGTTCCCAACTTCGCGCTCTACGGCACCGAGGCGCAGCCGACCTGGGTCGACCTGGTGCATTTCGAGCGCATCCGCGAGCGCTCCAGCGTCTTCAACTGGGAGATCGAGCCGCATGTCCACGACGCGCTGATCCAGGTGCTGTACCCGGTGCAGGGCGGCGGCGAGACCTTCATCGACGACCGCAAGTGGGTGCTGCACCCGCCCTGCCTGATCGTGGCGCCCGCGCGATCGGTGCACGGCTTCCACTTCTCGCCGGACATCGACGGCGTGGTGATCACTGCCGCGCAGCGCGCGCTGGAATCGCTGGCCGCCGTGGCCGCGCCCGAACTGCTGGGCTGCGTGCGCGCGCCGGCCGTCTACGAGATCGAGCCCGGCGGGCGCCAGGCCGAAGCGCTGGCGCCGCTGTTCGAGGCCATCGAACGCGAGGCCGCGATCCATTCACAGGGGCAGATGGGGGCGGGGCTCTCGCTGCTGGTCGCCTTGTTCGTGCAGATCGGGCGCATCCGCCAGAGCGCCGAGGCGACGAAGGAGATCGCGCGCTCGCGCACGCCCACGCAGATCGTGCGCTTGCGCGCGCTGCTGGACGAACGCTGCCGGCCGCGCACGCCGGTGGAGAGCTACGCGCAGGCGCTGGGCGTCACCGCCGGGCAGTTGACGCGGCTGTGCCGCGAGGTGATGGGCATGTCGACGCTGGACGCGATCAACGCGCGGGTGGTGCACGAGGCGCAGCGGGAACTGGTCTATTCGACGCTGAGCGTGAAGCAGGTGGCGGCGGCGCTGGGCTTCGAGGACGACGCCTATTTCGGGCGCTTCTTCAAGAAGCAGACGGGATTGCGGCCGACCGAGTTCAGGGAAATGGCGCGGACGCGGTTGGCGGGCGGGTGAGGATCAGGAAACGCTCGATCGCGACGTGCAATTCGTGCATGTCGATCGGTTTGCCGATGTACGCGTCGAATCCCGATTCGATCGCGCGGGCCATGTCCTGCGCCATGGCATTGGCACTCACGGCGATCACCGGAATGTGCCGGCACGCTTCCTCCTGCCGCAGCCGCTGCAATACCTCGAAGCCGTCCATGTCCGGCAACTCGATGTCGAGCAGGATCAGGTCCGGCCTTTCGCGGACGGCCATGCGAAGCCCCAGGCCCGGCAACGGCGCAGACAGCACCGTCAGGTACTGTCCGCCCGGCATGCGTGCCAGCAGGGCCTCCATCAACAGCACGTTCACCGCGTTGTCTTCGATATAGAGAATCTTGCGGGGCGCGGTGATGCACGGGCGTCGATTCGAATCGGGCAGGGCCGGAGCTGTCTGGCCGGTCGATGGTGCCGCCTGAGGCGCCAGTGGCTGGGCCGATGCCGGCAGGACGACGCTGAATCGGCTCCCCTTGCCGACTTCGCTTTCCACCTCGATCGAACCGGCCATCGAATGCACCAGGGCGCGACTCAGCGCCAGCCCCAGGCCGGTGCCTTCGATTTCCGTGTGGCGCGCGTCGAGGCGCTCGAACGCTTCGAACAGGCGCGCCCGCTGCGACGCGCTCAGGCCCGGCCCGCTGTCGACGACGCCGATCCGGACATGGGTTTCGTCGGCCGAGCAGGTGACCCGCACCTCGCCCTTCTCCCGGTTGTACTTGATCGCATTGGAGATCAGGTTCACGAGCACCTGCTTGAGCCGGAGCCGGTCGGCCACGACATGGCGGTCGAAGGCAGCGGAATCCCATATCGCGAGCACGATGCCCCTTTTCCGGGCCAGCGGGTAGAGAAATGCGATGCAATCATGCACCAGCGGCGACAGCCGCACGGGTTCCAGCGACACCGTCAGTTTCCCCTGCTCGGCCAGCGACAGGTCGAGAAGCTCGTTGATCAGCTCGAGCAGGTGGCCCGATCCGCGCCGGATCTCATCGACGTGCCGGCGCTGCAGTTCTCCCAGCGGAGATTCCTTGTCCGACGCCAGCAGTTCGCTGAATCCCATGATGGCATTCATCGGCGTGCGCAGTTCATGCGAAATGCTTCGAAGCAGATTCGATTTGGCGCGATTGGCGCGCTCGGCCTCCTCCTTGGCCGCGATCAGCGCCTCTTCGGCATTCTTGCGCGGGGTGATATCGACGGCGAACGCATAACATTTTCGATTGCCGCCGCCGGTATCCCCACCCATCACCTGTGTCACCTGCAGCCAGGTGCGCGGGCGGTCGGCTGTCGCGGGATACATGCTTTCGACTGTCGCTGGCTCTCCGGTCGGCGCGTTGGCCATGAATTCGACGATCTCGGAAAACCGCTTCTCCGTCAGGTTTTCGCGGATGGGCTTGCCAATCAGTTCGTCGCGCCTCTTTCCGATCAGCGCAGCGCCGAATTCATTGGCATAGGTGTATTTGAGATTGCTGTCGGTGACCAGCATCCCGCCGGGGAAACCGTCCAGCAACGTTCGAAACTCGAGATCGGATTCGTAAAGTGCCTCCTGCGCCTCGAAGTACGGCGTCACGTCGGAATAGGTTCGTACCAGCCCGCCGTCCGGCAGCTTGAGTATGCGAACCTCGAGATATCCACCCGCCTTCGTCTTTCGAACGTAGGTACCGCCGGCGTCGGGCTGATCCGGCATCGGAACGAATTGCCGCGTGACCGGATCGAGCTGGCGAAGCACATCGCCGAAATCGCCGCGCTCGACCTGGAACCGCACCACGTCTTCGAAGCGTCGCCCGGCTTCGAACAGGGATTCCGGGAGATCGAGCAGATCCAGGGCACGCTGGTTGTGCAGCCGGATGTATCCCGCCGCGTCGACGCTGATGATTCCGTGCAGCATCGTGTCCAGCGTGACCCGGAGCGCGAACTCCTTGTTCTGCAGCGCGGTCAGCGCCGCCTGCAATTCGTCGTGGCTCGGGCCGCGCGGGACCGCCCGCGCGAGCCGCCGGCGGCGCATGCCCGACCCGGCAGCGCGCCTGCCGGGAATACCCGGGCCACGATGTCTGCCGGTCATGTTCCGGGCGGACGGCCGCGTATCGAAGGATCCCCCGCCGGGCCGTCATCCGAACCGGTCGAGAATCTCGTTGAACGTCGTGATGGCTGGGTGCTCATCGGGCAAAACTCGATATCCATGCATGGCGTGACGTGGAGCGCATGGCGGCGGGCACCTGGAACCCGAGGTCGCCGAATCTGACTTTTGGCGGTCGCGCGCGGAGCATTGTGCCGGGTGTCCGTCCAGGTTCGCCCCGATTGGCCGGCCCCGCCTTTTCACAGTGTAGTCTTGCCGCGGCAAAACGTCAGCGAACCGTTGCGCATTGCAGCGTCCACGGGTTGCATCCCCGCCGGCTGGGGAGCGAATCGGTCCTCGCGGCCCGGCCGGCCGCCCCCGCGTCTGCCGTTGCGTGGTTTCACCGCGCTCGCCTGGCCGCAGTTCGGCGAATGGCATGCCGCGGGCGTTCGCCCGGACGGCGCGAATACCGATCGGCCGGACGCCGTCGATTCGCGTGAAGCGTCGACTGGTACGCTCTTCAGATTCTGCGATGTCGGGTTTACACGCCGCCGACATGACCTTTGACGGGTTTCGGCCGACGCATGTCTGAACAACCGGCCGGGCGGAGAATGCGATTCAATATGACGCGGAGGCCGGGATACTGAACCGGCATATTGCCGCACCGCGCGCGGACCGGCCCGCACTACTTATCGGCCTTACCGGCCGCCCCCGCACCCGCCGCCGCCCGGCAGCGCGCCCGCAACGCCTCCACCCCCGCCGCCCGGCAGCGCGCCCGCAACGCCTCCACCCCCGCCGCACCCAGTTCACGCAGCGTGCGCTGGTTGCGCTCGACGATCGCGTCGGCATCGGGGAACGCGTCCACCGCGCGCTCCACGCTGGCTTCACGCAGCAGGTGGAGCATCGGCCACGGCGAGCGGTTGGTCTCGTTGCCGATGTCGTCGGGCTCGATGCCGTCGAAACAGTAGTCGGGGTGGAAGCTCGCCACCTGGATCACGCCTTCCAGCCCCAGTGCCTCGACGGCGCCGTCGGCGATGTCGAGGAACTGGTTGTAGTCGTCGAAGTCGCCCAGCACCCGCGGGTGGATCAGCAGCGTGGTGTCGGTCTCGGCCGGGTCGGCCTCGGCCAGCAGGTTCAACTCGTCGATCAGTGCGCCGAGCAGCGATTCGGCGTCGTCGGCGTCCGTCACCACGTAGCGCACCTGCCGCTTGACCTGCACCGCGCGCGCGAACGGGCACAGGTTCAGGCCGATCACGACCTCGTCGACCCAGGCGCGGGTGTCGGCGATCACGCGATCGGATCCGGGGAGGGCGGCGGGCTGGGCGTCGGGCATCGCGCCAGCCTACCAGTCTTCCTTCACCGCCAGTGCCATCGATCCTGCCGCGGCGCGGCGGGCGGCGAGCCAGGCGGTCAGCGTGCCGGCGGCCATCACCGCCAGGCACAGCAGCGCCAGGCGCGGCCAGGGCAGCCTCAGCTCCATCGTCCAGTGAAAGCTCTGCGGGTTGACCACGTCGACCAGCACCACGCTGACGGCGATGCCCAGCGCCAGCCCGAGTGCCGCGCCCGCGGCCGTCCACACGGCGCCTTCCACCGCCACCACCTGCAGCACCTGCCGGCGCGTCAGCCCCAGGTGCACCAGCAGGCCGAATTCCTTGCGCCGCGCCAGCACCTGCGCGGAGAAGCTGGCGGCGATGCCGAACAGCCCGATCGCGATCGCCACCGCCTGCAGCCAGTAGGTCACGGCGAAGCTGCGGTCGAAGATGCGCAGCGAGGTGGCGCGGATCTCGCCGGGCGAGCCGAACTCGAGCAGCGCGCCGTCCACGCCCAGCCGCGTGGCGAGCGCGCGCAGATCGGCCTGCACGCGCGCCGGGTCGGTGCCGGGCGCGAGCCAGATCGCCAGGTCGTTGACGCGCCGGTCGCCGGTGAGCCGCCGGTAGTCGGCCAGGTCCAGCATCACCGCGCCATGCTGGCGGGCGTAGTCTCGCCAGACGCCGCGCACGTAGAGCGGCACGCGCCGGCCGGCCTGCGGGCCGTCGGGCAGCGGCAGTTCCAGCCGCATGCCGGGCGCGGCACCGTACAGGCTGACCATCGCTTCGCTGACGTAGGCGGCGGTCAAGCCGCCGTTGCCGCCACCGCCCGCGTCGTCCGGCCGCGTCGCGCCGGCGCCCGCCGGGGCGGCCCCGGCCGCGCCAGCGTTGCCAGCGTTGCCAGCGTTGCCGGCCGCGCCGGCGTTGCCGGTGGCGCCAGCTCCGGCGCCGTCCACCGGCATCGGCAGCAACTCGCCGACCAGCGGCAGCGCCTTCGCCGGATCGGGCAGCGGCTTGGCGATCAGCGCCACCGCCACGCGCGCCGGGTCCAGGATCACCGGGGTCACACGCTGGCCGTCCAGGCGCAGCACGCCGGGCAGCGTGGCGCCCTGCGCCACCAGTTCGGGCGGCAGCGTCACCACGTCGCCGGCGGCGGCGCTGGCCGACGAGCGGGCGTACAGGTCGGCCGGCAGCACCGCGTCCAGCCACTGGATCACCGAGTCGCGGAAGCTCGCCACCATCACCGTCAGCGCCACCGCCAGGCTCAGGCTGGCGACGACGCCGGCCACCGCGATCGTCGCGGTGTGGCGCTGGTGGCGCGCGCACTCCACCGCCAGCAGCGCCAGCGCGCCGCGCGGCGGCGGCACCCCGCGCAGCAGCAGGCCGACGCCGCCCGGCACGCAGGCGATGCCGCCCAGCAGCAGCGCCGCCACGCCCACGTAGGCGAAGAGCGGCATGTCCGCCACCGGCGGCAGCAGCGAGAGCGCCACGCCCGCCGCCAGCATCGCCGGGCCGAACCAGGCGGGCCCGTGGCCGTCGCCGGCCGGGCCGAGGCCCTTCAGCGCCTGCGCGGGAGCGAGCCGCTGCGCCGCGCGAGCCGGCAGCCAGCCGCCGACCAGCGCGGCCACCACGCCGAGCAGGCCGTAGACGGCGGCCGAGAGCGCGTCCCACTGCAGCGCCGGCGCCACGCCGGGGAAGTAGCCGCCGCCCAGGTCGCCGGCCAGCAGGCGCAGCGCCAGCGCGGCCAGCCCGGTGCCCAGCGCCAGCCCGAGCAGCGCGCCGGCGGCGCCGAGCAGCGCCGATTCGGCCAGCACCCAGTGCAGCCGCTCGCGCGCCGACAAGCCCAGCACGCCCAGCAGCGCGAGCTGCGGCTGCCGCTTCGCGACCGACAGCGACAGGATCGAAAACACCAGGAACGCGCCGGTGAACAGCGCCACCAGCGCCAGCACGGTGAGGTTGACGCGGTAGGCGCGCGACACGTTGGAGACGCGCTGCGCCGCCTCGTCCGGCGCGGCGGCGCGCACGCCGGCCGGCAGCGCCAGCTCGCGCAGCACGGCGGCGCGGTCGGCGCCGGGGCGCAGCCGCACGTCGATGCGGCTCAGCCGCCCGAGCCGGCCGAAGCGCGCCTGCGCGCCGGCGAGGTCCATCACCGCCACCGGCGTGCCGCCGGCCGCGACACCGCCGCGCCGCGTCAGCGTGAACGGGCCGTCCGGCCCGAGCAGGCGCAGCGTGCCCGCCGGCTCGCCGGCGCCGAGGCGCGCGCGCGCCGCGGCGTTGAGAAACACCGCGTCCGGGTCGACGATCGCGAAGCGGCCGGCGCCGGCATCGGGCTGCGGCATCAGCGCGGGCGACATCGGCGCCGCGACCAGCGCATCGATGCCGAGCACGCGCAGGGCGATGCGCTGCGGCGCGGCGGCAGCGCCGGTAGCGCTCGCGGCACCCGGCGGCGGCGCATCGGCGTTGCCGCGCCCCGATGCGGGCGCTGCGTCCGGCGGCGCGGCCTCGGCGCCGCCCACCAGCGCCTGCGTGTCCACCTCCAGCACCGGGCTCGCCAGCGCCACGCCCGGGTGCGCGGCGACGCGGGCGTACAGCGCCTCGTCGAAGCCGGCGCGCTGGCCGCGCAGTTCGAAATCGGGCTGGCCGTTGACGGCGCGCACCGCCGAGCTGAACTCGCTCAGCGCCGACTGGTTGATCAACTGCACCGAGAACGCCAGCGCCACGCCGAGCATCACCGCCGCCAGCGCGGCCAGGTGGCGCCACGGGTGGTGCCGCCACTCCGGCCACGACAGTTCGCGCAGCAGCGCGCCCAGCGGCATCGAAGGCGCTGGACGCGTGGGGCGCGCCACCGCCGCCGGCGGCTTCGGCGGTACCGGGGGCACTGGCGGCACTGGCGGCACTGGGGGCACCGCCGGCGTCGGGCCGGCTGCGTGCGCCCCGCCGGGCGCGGCACCCGGGGGCGCCGCCGGCACCTCGGTGCTCACGCGGAATGCTCCGGCGCCATCCCGCTCGCCGTCAGCGTCAGCACCCGGTCGGCGCGTGCGGCGGCGGTGTGCGAATGGGTGACGAGCACGCAGGCCGCGCCCTCGTGGCGCACCTGGCTCGTCAGCACGTCCATCACGCGCTCGGCGGTGGCGGGGTCGAGGTTGCCGGTCGGCTCGTCGGCCAGGATCAGCCGCGGCCGGTGCACCAGCGCGCGCGCGATCGCGACGCGCTGCAACTGCCCGCCCGACAGCGTCTGCGGCAGCCGCGGGCCGAGCCCGCCGAGGCCGACGGCGTCCAGCACCGCCTGCACCCGCGCCGGGTCGGGCCGGCGCAACAGCAGCAGCGGCAGCGCCACGTTGTGCGCCACGCTCAGGTGCGGCAGCACGTGGAAGGCCTGGAACACGAAGCCCAGCTTCTCGCGCCGCAGCAGTGCCTGCGCGTCCTCGCCCAGCGCGTTCACCTCGGCGCCGTCGAGGCGCACGTTGCCGGCGTCGGGCCGGTCCAGCCCGGCCAGGCAGTTCAGCAGCGTCGACTTGCCGACCCCCGATTCGCCGACGATCGCGACGAACTCGCCCGCCGCCACGTCCAGGTCGACCCCGGCGAACACCGCCACGTCGCCGTAGTGCTTGGCGAGGCCGCGGACCCGGAGCAGCGGGGCGGGTGGGGGCAGTGCATCCGTCGAACCGGCGGATGGACGGGTGTGCGCGTCGCCGGGCAGCTCGGGTTTCATCGCGTCGTTCCGCTGTGGGATCGCCGGACGGGAACGGTGTCGGCGCCGGCCGCGCCTGCACTTGTGACGCCCGTGCGCGTCACGCCCGCGCTCGTCGCGCCCGCACCTGTCGTGTCCGCACCCACCGCACCCGCACCCACCGCACCCACCGCACCCACCGCACCCACCGCACCCACCGCACCCACCGCACCTACCGCGTCCGCACCCGCTGCGCCTGAAGCCGCTGCGCCCACGTCTCCCGGAGCCCCGTCCGCCCAGCCCCGCGCCAGCGCCACGACCCGCGCGACCAGCCGGGCCGTCGCGTCCGGCGCGTCGGCGGGGATCACCTCGCGCGCCGGCATGCCGCGCAGCCAGGTGAGCTGGCGCTTGGCGAGCTGGCGGGTCGCGGCGGCGCCGCGTTCGTGCAGCGCGGCGACGGCCGCCGGCGTGTCCAGCGGCCCGGCGTCCAGCGCCTCCCAGGCCTGCCGGTAGCCGACGCAGCGCATCGCCGGCAGCCCGGCGTGCAGGTCGCCGCGCGCGCGCAGGCGCCGCACTTCGTCGACGAAACCGGCGGCCAGCATCGCGCGAAAGCGCTCGTCGACACGCCGGTGCAGCCAGCCGCGGTCGGCCGGCTCCAGCGACAGCAGCGGCGGCGGCGCCGGCCGCGGTTCGCGATCGGAATCTGCACCGCGGTGGAAGGACGACAGCGGCCGGCCGGTCTGCCGCTGCACCTCCAGCGCGCGCTGGATGCGCTGCGCGTCGTTCGGCGCCAGCCGCGCGGCGGTCACCGGGTCGACCTGGGCCAGCTCGGCGTGAAGTGCCGGCCAGCCGCGGGCGGCGGCCTCGGCGTCGAGCGCGGCGCGCAGTGCGGGGTCGGAGGCGGGCATCTCATCCAGCCCGTCGAACAGCGCCTTGAAGTAGAGCATCGTGCCGCCGACCAGCAGCGGCAGCCGGCCGCGCGCGCCGATCTCGGCGACGAGCCGCTGCGCGTCGGCCACGAAGGCGGCGGCGGAATACGCCTGCGTCGGCTCGATCAGGTCGATCAGGTGGTGCGGCACCCACGCGCGCTCGGCGGGCGTGGGCTTGGCGGTGCCGATGTCCATCCCGCGGTAGACCAGCGCCGAATCGACGCTGACGGTCTCGACCGGCCACCAGCCGGCCAGCGCCTCGGCCACCGCCAGCGCCGCGGCGCTCTTGCCGGACGCGGTGGGCCCGGCGATGCACAGGCAGCGCAGCGGCGTCGGGGCGGGCATCGGTCGGTTAGCGCTGGTGGGTGTTGGGCGGGGCGGAGGGCGGGCGGCGGGCGATGGACGGCTGTCTCGGGCGGCGGAATTTGGCGGCGGTCGTCGGCGGCGATCGTTCGGTTGCCTTTGGTGTCCCTCAGCGAGCGGGCGCGTCGCCGGCAGCGCCGGTCGCGCCCATCCCCGTGACACCCGCCGCGCCCACCGGCGGCGCCGGCTCGCCGTGCCGCTGCACCAGCGTCCACGCCACCGTGGCGACGCCGATGCCGAAGGCGCCGATGCCCAGCGTCACCGGCAGCGCGCCCAGCCCCTGCAGCCGGCCGAGCAGCAGCCCGGCGGCGAACGCCACCACCATCATCGCGAAGCCCGACAGCGCCGCCGCGGTGCCCGCCTTCTCGGGGAAGGGGCCGACCGAGCCAGCCTGACCGCAGGGCTGGTGGATGCCGTGGCCGATCGAGAACAGCGCCTGTGCGGCCACCAACCCCCACACCGTCGGCGCGCCGCCCTGCACCGCCAGGCCCAGCCCGCCGGCCAGCGACAGGTAGCCGCCGAACTTCACCGTGCGGCGCAGCCCGTGGCGCAGCAGCAGGCGCCGGCACAGCACGGTGCCGCCGATGTAGGCGATCGAGTTCAGCGCCATCAGCCCGCCGTAGGCGAGCCGCGATACGCCCAGCATGCCGATCAGCACGAAGGACGAGCCGGCGAGGTACACGAACAGCCCGCCGTAGGTGCAGCACAGCAGCGCCACCCAGGCGCGGAAGGTCGGGTGCGCGGCCACCGCAACCCAGTGGTGCAAGACCAGCGACGGGCGCGTGGCCGCCGGGTTGCGCATCGGCACCGTCTCGCGGAAGCGCAGCGCGACGAACGCGAGCGTGCCGGCGCCGAACACCGCGGGCGCCGCCAGCGCGGCGCGCCAGCCGACGAGCTGCACCAGCGCGCCGCCGACCAGCGGGCTCAGCATCGCCAGCAGGCCCAGCCCGCTGAGCGAGCGCGACATCACCCGCGCGCCGGTGGCCGGCGGGTACAGGTCGCGCACGATCGAGCGTCCGCCGGCCACCGCCGCCGCCATGCCGGCGCCCTGCAGCGCGCGTGCCGCCACCAGGAAGCCGATCGTCGGCGCGAGCGCGCTGGCCGCGCTGGCGAGCGTGTACAGCGCCAGCCCGCCGAGGATCACCGGCCTCCGGCCGAGCCGGTCGGACAGCGGCCCGCAGACGAGCTGCGCCAGCCCGAACACGATCACCAGCGCCGACAGCGTGAGCTGCGCCCCGCCGGTGCCGGTGCCGAGCGCGCTGCCGATCGTCGGCAGCGCCGGCAGGTAGAGGTCGGTGGTGACCGGCTGGATGCCCAGCAGCAGCGTCAGCAGCGGCACGACGATCGCCGAGGACATCGCGCCGGGCGGGTGGTCGGCGATCGGGGCGGTGACCGGCGTGGCGACCGGGGCGGTGATCGGGGTGCCGGCCGAGGCGCTGGCCGACGCGCTGCCCGGCGCGGCGGCAGCCGGGACGGCCGACGGGGGCATGGTCACGCGCTGGGGCGACGGCATCGCCGGTCAGCCGGCCGCGGGGTCGGGCGTGTCGGCGGGTGCGGGCGGAGCCTCGGTGGAGTCGGGGGTATCCCGTTCCCCGGCATCCGGCGCGACATCCGGCGCCACATCCTGTGCGATGTCCGGTGCGACATCCGGCGCGACGTCCCGCTCGACATCCGGCGCGCTGCCGGCGGCGGAGTCCGTCCCGGCAAGCGTCTCGATGACGGGCCCGAGAACCGTCTCGTCACCCGCCACCGTCACGGCCGACTTCGGCTTGACCACCGCCTTCGCCACGATCGGCGCGAAGGCCTCGTCCATCCGCAGGTAGCGCCACTGGCCGGCCGGCAGCTCGCCCAGGCGCACGCCGCCGATGCGCACGCGCTTGAGCCCGGTTACCTCCAGGCCCACCGCCTCGCACATGCGGCGGATCTGGCGCTTGCGGCCTTCGCGCAGCACGAAGCGGAGCTGGTCGTCGTTGACCCAGTCGACCTGCGCCTCGCGCAGCACCACGCCGTCGAGCTCGAGCCCGTGGCGCAGCCGCGCCAGGCTGGCTTCGGGCAGCGGCGCGCCGTCGGCGGTCTGCACGCGCACCAGGTATTCCTTCTCGACCTCGCTGTCCTCGCCGATGAGCTGGCGCGCGACGCGGCCGTCCTGCGTCAGCACCAGCAGGCCGACCGAATCGATGTCGAGCCGGCCGGCCGGCGCCAGCCCGCGCAGGTGCGCGCGGTCGAAGCGCGTGCCGGAGGTGTCTCCCGGCCACTGGTTCTGCGGCTTGACGAGCACGATCGCCGGTTCGTAGCCGTCCTCCGCCTGGCCGCTGACGTAGCCGACCGGCTTGTGGATCAGGATCGTCACGCGCTGCGCCTGCTGCGAGCGCGCCCGCGGATCGACGGTGATGTGCTGCCCGGGCATCACGCGCGAACCGAGCGCGCTGACCACCCGCCCGTCCACGCGCACCCAGCCGCGGGCGATCCACTCGTCGGCCTCGCGGCGCGACGCGATGCCCAGCGCGCTCATCTGCTTGGACAGGCGCAGGCTGCCGGGCTGCTCGGCGTGGTAGGGCGCGTCGTCGTCATCATCGTCGTCGTGCCTCTGCGGGCCGCGCGGGTTCGGGCGCTGCGGCCCGCCGTGCGGCGGTGCGCGGCGCGGTTCGGGGCGGGGGCCGTGGCCGTGGCCTTCGCCCTGACCGGTCACCGGGCCGGTGCGTGGGTCGCGTCGCGGGTCGCGGCGTGGATCGGCACCCGGGCCGCCGCCAGGGCGGCTGCGGGGATCGCGGCGCGGATCGGTTCCCGTGCCGGTGCGCGGGTCGCCCGGCGGGCGGCGCGGCGGATCGAAGGCACGGTTTCCGTGCGGCGGGCCGCTGCGGCCGGTGGCGGGCGCACCGCCGCGGCCGCCGCTCGGCGGGGCACCGCGGCCCGGCGGCGGCGGGCGGTCCCGGCGCGGCGGGGCGGGGTCCGACGGCCAGCCGCCGCTTTCCGGGTTCGGCCGGGTCGGGCGGGGCGTGCGGCTGTCGCTGCGCGGGTCCTGCGGCGGACGCGGGCGGCGGGTCGGGTCGCCCGCGGGCCGCGGCGCGGGGTCGAACGCGGAGCGGCGCGGGCCACCGCGCGGTGCGGCGGCGGGGTCGTCGCGGTGCGCGTGTGGCGGAGCGCCGGGGTCGTCGCGGTGGCCATGCGGCGGCGCGGCGGGGTCGGTGCGATGGCCGTGGGGCGGAGCGCCGGGGTCGTCATGGTGGCCGCGCGGCGGTGCGCCCCGGTCGTCACGGTGGCCGCGCGGCGGGCCGGCGGATGGCCGTGGGGCCCGCGGGGCGGAGCGCCGGGGTCGTCGCGGCGTCCGCGCGGCGGCGGCGCCATGCCGCGGCGGGCCGGGTCACCGCCGCGCGCGGGTTCGCCGCCGCGCCGCCGGTCGGTGGGGCGGGCGGGGTCGGGCGGGCGGCGGGTGTCGTCGCGGTCGGTGCGCCGCGGGCGGTCGCCGCGTTCGGCCCGTTCGGCCTGCGCCTGGGCCAGCGTGGGCCGCGGACGCGGTGCCGTGCCGGCGCCCCGCAGCGGGGGGCGCGACGGCGCGGTGGTCGTCCGGGGCTTCTTGAGCTTCAGCGTGGCCATGGGGATCGGGCACCGTCGTCGGAAAGGGAGGAACCCGGGATTGGACCACGCCGGCCCGCGCAGCGCCGGCCGGCGGGCCATGTCACGCGGCGATTCCCGGCGCCGGGCGAAGTTGGCAGAATCTGCCGGCGCCGGCCACGCTGCCAGCGTTTCATCGAAAACTCGACCCGTTGACCTGAGGGAGGATTGCCATGTTTCATCGAGGGCTCGCTGCCGGGCTGGTAACCACTTTGTTTGCCTGCCAGGCGCAGGCTGTTCCGATTCAGCTGAACGATTTCACGGGCAACAAGGTCGAGGTTTCGTTTTCGAACCTTCCATTGAGCTTCGGAGGTACGCCTTCGGTCGTGGCGGATGGAATCACGTTCTTGTCGGGCGCTCAGTCGTTTCGCACATATCCGTATTTCGAACTGGGCGGAGGTCCTGCGGTCCAGATCTGCGAGCAATTCGGTTGCATCATGACCGACGTCGACCTGGACTTCATTTCGGTGGATCTGCCGGCTCCGGTCGCCAGGGTGGGCGCACTCCTTGGCATTCCAAACACTGCGAGCACGGCACGGGCAGAGTTCTATGCCGGCGCCCGACTCCTCGGAACCGTGGACATCGCCGCGGCGCCGTTCGAGGGGGTTTTCGCAGGCTGGGATGCCGGCGCCAACCTGATCAGCCGGGTTCGCTTCGTCGATACGGCCGAAAATGACTTCGTGCTTGGTTTGAGCCGCTTTACCTACGAGGCCGCGCCTCAGGTTCCGGAGCCTTCGACCGTGATCCTGCTTCTGATGGGGCTCGGTGCCGTATCGGTAGGTGCGAGCCGACGTCGAATCTAGTCGGTCTCGGGCGTCAAGGATTCCGCGACGCCTGTGCCAAACCCCGACCGGCCGCGCGGCCGGTCGCCGCGGCCATCACGGCTACCGACGCACCCGCGCTTCAGCGCCCGCGCCAGAACAGCGCGTCGAGTTCCTTCAGGCTGACCTGGCGCCAGGTCGGCCGGCCGTGGTTGCACTGGTCGGCGCGTTCAGTGCGCTCCATGTCGCGCAGCAGCGCATTCATCTCGTCCACGGTCAGCGTGCGGTTGGCGCGCACTGCGCCGTGGCAGGCCATCGTCGACAGGATCTCGTGGCGCGCGCGCTCGATCACGTGGCTGGCGTCGTACTGGGCCAGTTCGTGCAGCACGCTGCGCGCCAGTTCCACCGGGTCGCCGCCGGCCAGCGCCGCCGGCCGCGCGCGCACCGCCAGCACGCCGGGCGACAGCGGGGCCACGTCCAGTCCGAGCGCGTGCAGGTTGGCAGCCTGCGCCTCGGCCGTCGCGACCTCCTCCGGCGTGGCCGGGAAGGTGGCCGGGATCAGCAGCGGTTGCGATTCGATCGCCGCGCCGGCGAGGCTCGCCTTCAGCCGCTCGTAGACGATGCGCTCGTGCGCCGCGTGCATGTCGACGATCACCAGCCCATGGCGGTTCTCGGCCAGTACGTAGATGCCGGCGACCTGCGCCAGCGCGCGGCCCAGCGGCCAGTCGCCGGGGGCGTGGGCGGGGTCGGCGAAGGGGTCGGGGCCGGCCGGCGCGGCGCGTCCGGCAGATGTGGCCGATCCATCGAATCCGGCCGGGCTCGCCTGCCGGGCGAGGTCGGGCGAGGTGGTGGGGCCGCGGGATGGGGCGGTCGCGGCAGCCGCCGCCGGGTCCGCCAGCGTCGCCGCGTCGGCTGCCGGATCCGTCGCCGGCGGGGCCGACGGTGTCGACGTGGCCGATGGCCAGGACGGCGCCGCGCCGGCCCACGCGGACGGCGCCCCGGTGCGCAGCGGCGCGGCGAACGCCCCTGCCGAATCGCCGTCGTGTGCGTACAGCATCGCGACCTGTTGCAAACCGAGCGAGCCTTGCTGCTGTGGCGGCCGTTCCCAGGCGGTGGGCGGACGCCCGGCGCCGCCGCCGAACGGCCGCGCAAGGTGTGCCGAGTCAGCGCCCACGCCACCACCGACCGCGTCGCCATCCCCAGCCCGCGGCGGCGCCAGCGACGCCTCCACCGCATGCCGCACCGCCTGGTGCACGCCGCGCGCGTCGCGGAAGCGCACCTCGATCTTGGTCGGGTGCACGTTGACGTCGACGCTGTCGGCGGCGATCTCGATGAAGAGCACGTAGGCCGGCTGGCGGGCGCCGTGCAGCACGTCGTCGTAGGCGGCACGCACGCCGTGGGCGATCAGCTTGTCGCGCACGTAGCGGCCGTTGACGTACACGTACTGCAGGTCGGCCCGCCCGCGCGCCGATTCGGGCGTGCCGGCGCGGCCGTGGATGCGCAGCGTGCCCAGGTCCACGCCCAGTGGGCGGCTGTTCTCGACGAAGGCGTCGTCGAGCACGTCGCGCAGCCGCGCCTCGGGCGTGGCGCGGCGCCATTGCTGCACCAGCCGGCCCTCGTGCCAGACGGCGAAACCGACGTCCGGCCGCGTCAGCGCGTGGCGGCGAACCGCCTCCACGCAGTGCGCCAGCTCGGTCGACTCGGTCTTCAGGAACTTGCGCCGCGCCGGCGTGCTGAAGAACAGCTCGCGCACCTCGACGCTGGTGCCCACGCCGCGCGCCGCCGGCACCAGCTCGCCGGAGCGCGCGTCCAGCCGCATCGCGTGCGGCGCATCGGCGCAGCGGCTGGAAATCGCCAGCTCGGACACCGAGGCGACGGCGGCCAGCGCCTCGCCGCGGAAACCCATGGTCGCGACCCGTTCCAGGTCGGCCAGCGAGCCGATCTTGCTGGTGGCGTGGCGGCGCAGCGCCAGCGGCAGCTCGCCGGGCGGAATGCCGCCGCCGTCGTCCTCGACGACGATGGAACGTACGCCGCCGCCGACCAGCTTGACCGCGATCTCGGTGGCGCCGGCGTCGAGCGCGTTGTCGACCAGCTCGCGCACCACCGAGGCCGGCCGCTCGACCACCTCGCCGGCGGCGATCTGGCTGACCAGCTCGTCGGGCAGGTCGCGGATCGGTCGGCGGACGGGCGCTTGCAGCACGGCATTCATCGGCCGGGATTCTAGGAGGGGGCGTCTGTCGGGGCCTTGACGGGCCGCCCTCGATAATCCCGCCCATGGACATTGCCAGCTTCCTGATCGACTTCATCCTGCACGTCGACGTGCACCTCGCGAACTTCGTGCAGGCCTACGGCACCTGGGTCTACGTGCTGCTGTTCGCGATCATCTTCATCGAGACCGGCGTCGTGGTGATGCCCTTCCTGCCCGGCGATTCGCTGCTGTTCGTGGTCGGCGCGCTGTGCGGCGTGGGGCTGATGAGCCTGCCGCTGTCGATCGGGCTGCTGGTGGCCGCGGCGATCCTCGGCAACCAGAGCAACTACACGATCGGCCGCCACTTCGGGCCGCGGGTGTTCCAGTGGGAGAACTCGCGCTTCTTCAACAAGCGCGCGTTCGAGCAGGCGCACGCCTTCTACGAGAAATACGGCGGCATCACGCTGGTGCTGGCGCGCTTCATGCCGTTCCTGCGCACCTTCGCGCCCTTCGTGGCCGGCGTGGCGCTGATGACGCGCCGCAAGTTCACTTTCTACGACGTGACTGGCGGCGTGCTGTGGGTCGGCGGCGTGACGATGGCCGGCTACCTGTTCGGCAACATCCCGTTCGTCAAGGAAAACCTCGACAAGATCATCTGGGCGATGATCCTGATCCCCGGGCTGCTGGCGCTGGCCGGCGCGTGGAAGTCGCGGCGGCGCGCGGCGGCGTGAGCTGACTCGGCGCCGCTGGCACGACCGGTGCCGCGGGCGCGCCTCAACGGTCGGCCTGCCAGCGCGGCAGCGGCGCGCCGCAGTCGCGGCAGAAGCGGGCGCTCGGCACATGCCCTTCGCTCAGGCATTCGGGGCAGGTGCGCGTGGTGGGCGGCTCGCGCAGCCGCTGCGACGTGAACTCGGCGCTCACGATGCCGGTAGGCACGGCCAGCGTGCCCCAACCCACCAGCATCATCAGCGAGGCGATCATGCGGCCGAGGTCGGTCTTCGGTGCGATGTCGCCGAAGCCGACGGTGGTCATCGTCGTGATCGCCCAGTACACGCCGACCGGGATGCTCGTGTAGCCGTTGGCCGGGCCTTCGACCACGTACATCAGCGTGCCCATCACCAGCACCACCAGCAGCACGAAGGACATGAACACCAGGATCTTGCGGCGCGACGCCGCCAGCGCCCGGCCGAGCGCGCCGTACTCGGCGACGTAGGCGCCGAGCTTGAGGATCCGGAACAGCCGCAGCAGCCGCAGCACGCGCACGTCGATCAGCGCGTGCACGCCCGGCACCAGCACCGCCACGTAGGTCGGCAGCACGGCCAGCAGGTCGATGATGCCGAACGTGCTTCGCGCGTAGCGCAGCGGGTGTCGCACGCAGGCGAGCCGCGCGACGTACTCGACGGTGAACGCCAGCGTGAACGCCCATTCGAGCGCGTCGAGCAGGCCCTGGTGCGCCGTGTGCACGCTGGCGATGCTGTCCAGCACCACCACGACGACGCTGGCGACGATCATCGCGATCAGCGCCAGATCGAACGCGCGCCCGGCGCGGGTGTCGGCCTCGAAGATGACGGTGTACAGCCGCAGCCTCCAGCCGGTGGCGGGGCGGCCGAGCGTGTCCGCGCGGGTGGGGCCGGGGCGTGCCGATCGAGTCATGCGGGGGATCGTAGGCGACATGCTGCGGCCGGTACCCCGTGGCAGGTCAAGGCTGCTCGGTGCCCCGCCGAGCCGTGCGGCGCAGGAAGCAGGCGCTGACCGACCGGGTCGCTGTGCGCGCCGGGGCAGGATCTTGGAGCACGGCAAGGACGCCGTTGCGTATTCGCGACTTCCCTCCGCGGCACGACGTTTCCGGCTTCGTGCTCCTGCGAAGCGACCCGCACCTGAAACGCGGCCCAGGGGGTTGTCATGGGTAGATTCACCATCGGGCGCAAGCTGGCGCTGCCGATCGCCGTCGTCAGCGTGCTTTTCGCCGCGGCATCCGCCGCGATGCAACTGCATGCCGAGTACCGGGCCGTGCGGCGGGCGAACGTCACGCTCTACAAGCCGGCCGATGCGCCCGAGCGCGTGCCGTCGGTGCTCGGCGAGTTGCATGTCGGGCTGTTGCTCGCGGCGATCGACGAACACCTGCGCGGCCTGCTGTCCGGCATCGTCGGGACCGAGCTGCTGCGCACCGCGGTGCTCGCGCTCATCCTGTACCTGGGCGTCAGTGCACTGATCACCCGCCGCCTCAGCGCGCTGGCACGGCAGGTGTCGCACATCGAGTTCGACAGGCTGGCGCGCGGGGCGGCGGTGGGCGTGCCGCAGGCCGCGCGGCCGGACGAGATCAACGGGCTGACGCGTTCGATTAACGACATGCTGGCCAAGCTGGCCGACCACATCGACGCACGCGACCGGCTCGCGGCCGAGTCGCGCGCCCTGGCGGTGGCCAAGGAGGTGGCCGAGCTGTCGAACCAGGCGAAATCGCTCTTTCTCGCCAACATGAGCCACGAGATCCGCACGCCGATGAACGCGGTGATCGGCATGTCGCAGCTCGCGCTCGACGGCCAGATGGACGATCGAACGCGCCACTAGGTCGAGCGGATGCGCAGCTCGGCCGATCTGCTCCTGACCATCATCAACGAGATCCTCGACTTCTCGAAGATCGAGGCCGGCAAGCTCGAGATCGAGGCGGTGCGCTTCGACCTGCACGAACTGCTCGAATCGCTGTGCGACGTGGTCGAGTTCTCGGCCAGCGGCAAGAGCCTCGCCTTCGACGACGACATGGCGCCGGCGCTGCCGCGCTACCTGCTCGGTGATTCGCTGCGCATCCGGCAGATCCTGCTGAACCTGACGAGCAATGCCGTCAAGTTCACCTCCAAGGGCCGCATCCGCCTGACGCTGCCGGCCCCGGCGCGCGATGCGGAGGGCCGCGCGACGCTGCGCTTCACCGTCAGCGACACCGGCATCGGCATTCCCGACGACAAGCTCGGCCAGCACTTCACGCCCTTCCAGCGGGCCGACACCTCCACCACGCGGGTGTTCGGCGGCACCGGCCTGGGCCTGTCCATCTCGCGCCGGCTGGCCGAGCTGATGGGCGGCGGGATCGAGGTCGAGAGCTGGCCGGGCGTCGGCAGCCGGTTCGCGCTGGTGCTCGAAGGGCGGATCGACCATGCGGCGATGCCGCGGGTGATCGGCCAGCGGGTCGCCGAACAGCTCGGCTTCGACCTGCGGCCCGACGGGCCGGTGCTCGGCGTGCAGTACGGCAAGCTCGCGTTCTCGCGGGTCGGCAGCGCCGCGGCGTGGAAGCTCCCGTTCGACGCCGCGCTGGGCGCGATGTGGCGCAGCGGCGCCGTCGCCGACATCCTCGCGCGCAACGGCGTGCGCTGCGACGCCTGCATGCGCCAGCGGTGAAACGGGCGGCGGCGCGGGCGCGTCAGTGCCGCTCGCGCGGCGCCACGCGTGCGGAGAGCGGCGCAGGCCGGTAGTCGGGGCGGAAGCGGCAGCCGGGGCCGAAGGCCGGCTCGGCATCGCGGCAGCGGGCGAGCACCGCCGCGGCGTCCGGCCGCTCGCCGCGGTCGACCCAGGCGAGCAGCGCCGCCAGCAGCGCAACGGCGTCGGGGTCGCGCCAGCGGCTGTGGTCGGACTCGGCGGTGAACACCTGCACCAGGTGGTCGGCGGTGCCGGCGCGCTGCATCGTGTCGTGCCAGGCCGATTCGAGCTCGACGAAGGCGACCGGGTCGTCGATCGCGTGCGCCGTCAGCACCGGCACCGGGATGCGGCCGTCGGGGTCGGTGTCGGCCGCCAGCGCGGCCACCGCCGCCGGGTCGGCGCGGTAGCGGGCGACGCGGGCGTTGAGCGCGTCGTCGTCGGGCGAGCCGCGGTACACCGCGCCGATGTTGCCGAACGGGTTGGCGCCGTGCAGGCGCTCGAACACGATGTCCTGGAAATGCCAGGTGGCCCAGGCCAGGTGGCCGAGCAGCGCCGATTCGGGAATGCGCAGCACCGAGGTCAGCGTGTCCAGCGCCTGCCGCTGCGCCGCCGTGCGCTCGCCGGCCGGCCGGCGCAGGCCGGTGCAGGTGTCGACGCGGTGCGCCAGCTCGGAGCGCGTCAGCGGCATGCCGGGCGGCAGGCCCTGCCACAGCGGGTAGCCGGGCTCGTCGGGCCGCGGGTGGTTGCCGCAGACCGCCTGGTAGACCACGCGCAGGTCGAGCCGCACGTCGTAGGAGCGCGTGCCGCCGCCGAGCACGCCGCTGGTCAGCAGCACGCCGTCGTAGGGCGAGCGGCCGTGGTCGGCGTGCGCGTAGACCGAGGCCGCGACCGCCGCGACGCTCGCGCCCCAGCTCTGGCCGTGCAGCAGTGTGCGCCGCGGCGCGCCGACCCGGTCGATGAACGCCTGGCGCAGGCGCTCGGTGTCCTCCGCCGCCGCATGCACCGCGACGCCGCCCTGGCGGTAGCTCGACCCGGCCCAGGCGTAGCCGGCGCGCACGACCATCGACCAGCGGTCGAGGTCCTCGGCGACGCGCGCCGCCTTGGGCGGCCCGAGTTCCGGCCCGCCGTGCGTGTGCAGCACCAGCACGCCGTTCCAGTCGTGCGGCACCGCGATCAGCACCCAGGCGCCGGCGGCGTCGCGCCCGCCGAGGCAGCGGGTGTCGGTGGGGAGTGCGGCGGGGCAGGGGGTGGCGACGGGATCGGTGGCGGCAGGCGCCTTCGCGGGTGCGCCCGCCGGGCCCGCGTCGGCCGCGCAGGCGCGGCCGAGCGGCAGCGCGGCGACGACCAGCGCGAGCGTGGCGCCGGCCAGCGCCGGGCCGATCCGCCCACGCGCGCTTTCGTCCACGGCCCTGCGCACGGCCTTGCACACGGCCCCGCGCATGGTCCCCAGCATGGCCCCGACCACGGCCCTGGACTCAGGGCGCATGGATGAAGCGCCCGCCGCCGAAGGCCCAGTTCTCCCACTGCGTCTCCTTCAGCACCAGCATCACGTGCTCCGGGTCGAGCCCGGGCGAACTGGCCAGCCGCGCCATCAGGTCGGCCGCCAACGCCTTCTTGACCTTCACGCTGCGGCCCACCGACCACAGGATCTCGATCAGCACGAAAGCGTCGTCGCGCGGGCGGGCCAGGTCGGGGTACTGCGGGTCGAAGCGGAAGTCGTCGGCGCCGAGTTCGAGCACGCGCTGGAAGCGGTCGGCCGGCGGCACGCCGACGCCGATCAGCGCCTGGTGCACGGCGTCGAGCACGGCGGTCTTGAACCCGGCCGGTCTGCCGGGGCGCAGGGTGACGGTGACGAGCGGCATGTGGATTCCTTTCGAATGAGACTCGCTTCCGGCGATGTCGTGCGGCTGCCGCTACAGCCCCATCACGCGGCCCAGCCCGCGGTGCAGGCCGCGCAGCCCGGACACGCGGCGGATCGCCAGCAGCGCGCCGTCCACATACGGCCGCGCGCTGCCGCCGGCCTCGTGGCGCAGCACCAGCTTCTGGTCGGGCAGGCCGAAGATCACGTCGACGCCGAGCACGTGGCCCGGCAGCCGCACCGCGTGCACCTGGGTGCCGGCGACCGTGCCGCCGCGGGTGTCGCGCGCGCCGACGGTCTGGTCCAGCGGCACCGTCGGCTGCGGCGCGCGCACGGCCGACAGCCGGTTGGCCAGCTCGCGCACCGTGCCGCTGGGCGCGTCGCGTTTGGCATCGCTGGCGTAGTCGATGATTTCCCACTGCGGCAGCCATTGCGCGGCCAGTTCGGCAAAGCGCTGCAGCAGCACCGCGGTCAGCGCGAAGTTGCCGCAGGCGAGCACGCCGCGCTGGGCTTCGGTGGCAGCGGCGTCGATCTCCGCATAGTCGGCATCGGTCAGGCCCGAGGTGGCCACCACCACGTGCGCGCCGTGCGCCAGTGCCGCCAGCACGTTCGCCTTGGCTGTCGCCGGCTTGGTGTATTCGACGAACACGTCGCAGCGCGTCGCGGCCAGCGCCTCGGCGGCGCTGTCATGCACCGGCGTCGCCAGCGCCGGCAGGTTCAGCGCTTCGCCGAGTGGGCGGCCGGCGTGGCCGCGCGAGACGGCGGCGACCAGCGCCAGGTCCGGCTGCACGGCGATCGCGCGGGCCAGTTCGGAGCCGGCCCAGCCGGTGGCACCGGCAAGGCAGAGGTTCAGGGTCATCGTGGGGCTCCTGCGTGGGTTATCGAGTGGAGGGTGCGGGCGACGGGGCGGCGTCCAGCTCCGGCTCCGGCTCCGGTATACGGCAGACCGCCTCGACGTTGTGCACGTCTCGGGCGATCACGAACCTGCCGTAGTCGTCCGGATGGTAGATCGCGCGCACGCCCGGCGCGCCGTTGTCGCTGCCGCCCGCGGCCAGCGCGTCGGCGAAGAAGGACTTGCTGCGATCGGCATCGCTGACGTTCAGGCCGATGTGGTCGAGGATCATCGAGAGCTCGGGAGATCGAAGGGGCGCGGCACAGGCCAGGCGTCGCGAATGACGGGGGCGAATCATCGCCGCAGCCGGGCCGCGGCGCACGCGCGGGCGAACTCATGGGCATGCGGGCCGTCGCCGAACGGGTTGGCGGCCGGGTCCGCGGACCGGTCGTCGGCAGCGCCGTCGCGTGGCCGCGACGGCGCCCCGCGATTCACCCATCCGACTGATGACGAACCCGGTCGCCGGCGGTGGACGCGGGCGCGGCCCGCTGCCAACATCCCGGGGCGGCGCCGGTCTCTGCCGCCCGCCCCGACACCTGGGTACCGGTCCGGCCGGACGAACCGGACATCGCCCCGGCCGTCGCCGCGGCGGCCGGCGGCGCGGCGCCGCCGAACTTCAATTTCCCGTTGCATCAACGCTGCCGCCTCGGCCACCGGATCCCGCAGCCCGGCGCCAGCACCGTTCCGTACGTTTCCATGCCAGGGCACACGCCGTCTCCCGACACCCACCCCGACGCCATGCCGATCGCGTTGCTGCCGCTGAGCCTGCCGCACCTGCGGGTGCCGGAGGCGGCGCTGCGCGAGCCCGCCGCGCAAGCGTCCGAACTGCCGGCCCCGGCCGGCGCGCAGCCGCCGCGCTTCGTGCTCGACGAGGCCATGGTCGCCGCGGACGAGGGCCGGCCGCCCGTCTGGGCGCTGCCCTTCGTGTTCGTCGAGAGCCGCCGGCGCCAGATCGTCGGCGCCGGCGGCTTCCGCGGCCTGCCCGATCCGCGCCGGATCGAGATCGGCTTCGGCATCGCCGCGGATTTCCGCGGCCGCGGCCATGCCACCGACGCGGTGCGCAGCCTGCTGGCGCTGGCCTTCTCGCAGCCGGGTGTCGCCGAGGTCCGGGCCGAAACCGCGATCGGCAATGCCGCCTCGCGCCGCGTGCTCGAGAAGACCGGCTTCCGCCACGTCGGCCGCCGCATGATGCCCAGCGAGGGCGTGGTCGACCTGTGGGCCTGCGCCCGCGGCTGAGCGGCCGGCAGCGATCGCCGGCGACCGCGGCGCCGTCGCGGTGCGTTGGGGTCGTCGCGCTGGCGCCGCGGCGCCCGACGGGTATCGTGTGGCGTGTCCGTTGCCGTTTCCACCCACGCCTCGACCATGCCATGCCCACGTCCCCGAATGACCCGGCCGGCGACCCGGCCAGCCAACCCGCGGCCACCGCACCCGACGGCCGCGTCGGCGTGCGATTGATGGGCGAGGGCTACCGGCAGTCGCAGACGACGGACTATTGGGACGAGGTGCCGACATGAACCCGATCTTCCCCGGCCGCTACACCGCGCAGGTCGACGGCCCGTTTGTCGTGTTCCTGATCGGCATGCGCGTCAACCGCCTCTGGGCGCTGCACAAATGGATGCCGGTGGCGCGGGCGATGGGGCCGATGGTCGAGCAGCTGCTGGCACAGCGCGAACGCGGGCTGATGCACGCCGAGACCTTCGTCTACTGGCGCGGCGCCGCGCTGGTGCAGTACTGGCGCTCGTTCGAGCAGCTCGAGCGTTTCGCGCGCGACCCGGGCGCCGGCCACCTGGACGCGTGGAAGCGCTTCAACCGCGCCGTTGGGGCCGACGGCAGCGTCGGCATCTGGCACGAGAGCTACCTGGTGCAGGACGGCGGCTACGAATGCATCTACGGCAACATGCCGCGGCGTGGCCTGGCGATGGCGGGCGGGCACCTGCCCGCGGTCGGCGCGAAGGAGACCGCGCGCCGCCGGCTCGGCCGGCCGGGAGAACCGGCCGTGCCCACCTACGACAACCCGCCGCCGCGCTGATGCCAGGCGCGGCCGACCGACCTCCGCCGAGACCCGCCGCGATGACGCTCGAATTGCCCGAACCCATCGACACGCCGCGCCTGCGGCTGCGCCGGCTCGCGCCGGAAGACCTGGAGGCGCTGTTCGAGGTCTACGCCGACGACGAGACGACGCGCTTCCTGCCGAGCCCGGCCTGGCGCACGCTCGACGACGGCCGCGCCTGGTTCGAGCGCATGACCGCGCTGCAGGCGGGTGGCGGCACGCTGCAGCTGGTGATGGTCGACCGGCGGGGCCGGAGCGAGGCGGGCGGCGACGGAGGCGCGTGGTCCGTTGCTCATGCCGGCGGCCCGCCCGGCGATCCGTCCCTCGACCCGCCCGGCGATCCGTCAGGCGATCCGTCCGGCGACCCGTCCGATGGAGCCGATCCGCCCCGCGCGAGCGAACGCGAGGGCCGGGCGATCGGCACGCTGCTGCTGTTCCGCCACGATGTTCGCAGCGCACGCGCCGAACTCGGCTACGTGCTCGGCCGTGCGCACCATGGGCGCGGGTTGATGCACGAAGCCCTGAGCGCGCTGATCACCACCGCCTTCGGCGCGCTCGGGCTGCGCCGGCTGGAGGCCGAGGTCGACCCGGACAACGGCGCGTCCGAGCGCGTGCTGCGGCGCCTCGGCTTCACTTGCGAGGGCCGGCTGCACCAGCGCTGGGTCGACCACGGGCGCGCGCACGACACGCAGATGTTCGGGCTGCTGCGCGATGAATGGGTGACGCTCGGCGACGCGTCGGGCCGGGAACGCGCGGTGCATGCCACGCCGGGCGTTTCGCCCGGACCCGGCTTCGCGGTGCTGTACCGCTGGCGTTTGCACCCCGGCGCCGAGGACGCGTTCGTGCGCGCCTGGACGCGCGTCTCCGAGGGCCTGCGCCGGCAGCGAGGCGGCCTCGGCTCGCGCTTGCACCGGATGGCCGACGGCACCTGGGTCAGCTACGCGCAGTGGCCGAGCGCCCAGGCCCGGCAGGAGGCCTTCGCCGCCGGCCCGGTGGACGCCGCCGCGGCCGAGCAGATGGCCGCGTCGATTGCCGAGAGCTTCCCGGAGCAGGTGCTGGAGCCGGTGGCGGACCTGCTGCTGCCGGTGCCGCCGGAGCCGCTGCTGCCGGAGCCGCTGTTTCCAAACAGGGGCGACTGACACCGAACACCTGGCCCGCGCGCGGAGTCGGGTCGCCCGGAGGCTCAAGTGGTGAGCCATCCCGATGTCACGTGGCTGGGCAATCCGAAGACGGCCCCCGGAGGCACTGGCAACGCCTTCCCATCGGCAAAGTGCGCCCGGCGCGACCGCGCCGAGACCCCGCAACGTGTCGATCGACGTCTCGACCTCAGCGCCATCTCCGTGAAGCCTGTCCAGGCGGCGTCCGACAGGCCGCCACGACCGGAACCTGACGTATGTCCCTGGTCAGGAGCGGGACCGTCGAGGATTCTACCGATGGCCGGCTCAGGTCTTTTTCGATCCGTATCGCGGTAGTTGCACCGATCCCGCCGAGGCCGGCGACGCCGAAATTGACGCATGGAATCGCTACCCGACCCGGACTTCGAACCAACCCGGCCCACGTCTCTGGAGGAGCGCCCGCTCCACAGGGTCGCGCCGGCTGTTCCCGCGCTGCGATTGTTGGTCAAGGGCTTCGGTCCGATGGAGCGCTGTCTGCTGCAAGGCACGGTCAAGCTGTCGCAGCGACGCTCGCCGCGCCTGGATCTGCTGGAAGACGCTGCGGCCGAATCGGCCGACGTCGTGATGATCGACGGCGGCGACCTCGACTCGATGAGATGGGCCCGCCGCCAGGCCTGGCTGGCGCACAAGGCCGTGATCTGGGTCGACACGACCGCCGCTCCGCAGGGCCACACGGCCGTGCACCGCCCGGTTCAATGGCCGATCCTGCCCATGCTGCTGGCGCGTGCACTCGAGCACGGCCCGCGCCAGGCGAACGATCTGACCGACGCCGCTGCCACCGCCACCGCCACTGCCACTGCCACTGCCACCGCCACTGCCGCGAACACGGCCTCGACCCGCAACGCCCCGACGATGCGACCGGTTCTCGTCGTCGATGACAGCCTGGCAGTCCGCGCACATCTGCGCTCCCTGCTCGAAGCGCGCGGCATCAGCGTGACACTGGTCGACAGCGCCGAGAGGGGCATCGAAGCGGCCGCGGCAACACATTACGGCTGCATCCTGATGGACGTGCTGATGCCGGGCATCGACGGTTACGAGGCGTGCCGCCGCATCAAGGCCTCGCCGCGCTCCGAGCGCCAGCGCGCGTCGATCTTGATGCTGACGAGCAAGGCGTCGCCGTTCGATCGCATCCGCGGCAAGATGGCCGGCTGCGACGCCTACCTCACCAAGCCGGTCGATCCGGCCCAGTTGCACCGGGTCCTGATGCCGTTCATCACGGTCTCCCCCGCCGCCACCGCCGTTCCCGCCGCCCCCGCCGCGCCCGTCGCGCCCGTCGCGCCCGTCGCGCCCGTCGCGCCCGTCGCGCCCGTCGCCCTTCCAGCGGCCTCGGCGCACCCGCCACTGCGGCGCTTCGCGTAGGCGGCCCCAAGCTCTCGCCCCACACATTGCAAGGAAGCACGCATGACCCGCACCATCTTGATCGTCGACGACAGCGCCCCCGACCGCGTCCGCCTCGAAACCTTGCTGACCACCGCGGGATACCAGGTCAGCACTGCAGCCACCGGCCGGCAGGCGATCGAAGCGGTCAAGCGCAGCAGGCCCGACGCGATCCTGATGGACGTGAACATGCCCGAGATGGACGGCTACGCCGCGACACGCGCGCTGCGCGGCGATGCCGAGACCAAGGACATTCCGGTCGTGCTCGTCACCGCGAAAGGTCAGAAAGCCGACCGAGCCTGGGGCCAGATGCTGGGCGCCAAAGGCTACGTGACGAAGCCGTTCACCGATGCCGAGCTGTTGACGCAGGTGCGCGCGCTCTGATCATGGACGGCGCGTTCGAGACCTCCGGCGTCCAGGCCACGCTGCTGGCACCGCTCGAGGCATTGACCCAGGGCTTCGTGCTTCCGGATCAGGGGGAGGCTTCATCGTCTCCTGCCGCACCGCACCCGCGGGCGCCGGCGTCGTCCGAGGTTCGCCAGGGCCTTCAGGTCGGCGGGCTGGCGCTGATGATCCGCTACGAAGACGGCAGCCGTCTGACCGGCCTGCCCGCCACGCGCCGTCTGCCCAACGCCCCGGCATGGTTCATCGGCATGGCGAACCTGGATGGCGTGCTGATTCCGGTCTTCGACCTGGCGCACTACCTCGGCGTCGATGCGTCGGCCCCGGCGAAGCCGATGCTGCTCGTGCTCGGCCACGGCGAAGACGCGGCCGGCATCGTGATCGACGGCCTGCCGCAGCGCTTGCGATGGAACCCCGACGACTGCCTCGCCGACGCTGCGACCCCGACTGCGCTCGCCGGCTGCGTCGGCGCGACCTGTTGGGCTGCCGGGCGCCTGTGGATCGATCTGCAGGTCGGCGCATTGCTGCAGCGCCTGAGCGACGAACTGGCGACGGGTGCCGATCACCCGGCCACATCACTGGAGGCATGATGAAAACCGAACGAATGAAAACCAGCCTGCTCGCAACCCTGAGCATACGCACGAGGCTGGTGGCCGGCTTCGGCGTGATGCTGCTGCTGACCGGCATCTTCGGCGCCATCGCGGTCTTGCAGATCGCTTCGCTCCAGGACACGCTGCGCCTGACCCAGGGCAAGGAGGCCCTGCTGGGCCGCGCCCAAAGCGCGCTTTGGGAGCTGCGCTACGGTTTCCCGCAGTTCCTGGTGCTGACCGGCGCCGACGATCGAAAGAAAATCACCGATGCCGAGCCGCGCCTGTATGCCGCCCTCGAGGACGACCTGAAGCGCTACGGCGCATCCCCGGGCCTGACGGACGAAGAAGCGGCCGCCCACCGCGAACTCACCGAAGCCTTCGACAAATACAAGGTGCGCCGTGCACAGTGGTTTCAGTACGTCGCCGACGGTCGGATGGAAGACGCCACCGCCTGGCGTGCGCAATACACCACGCCGCTGGGTGCCGCCGCGGTCAAGGCCTTCACGCGCCAGATCGAGATCACCGCGCGCAGCGACATCGCGCGGCGCGATGCGCAGCAGCAGGCCGCCAACCGCACCGTCGTCGTGCTGGTCCTCATGGGCACGGCGACGCTGCTCTTCGGCCTGGCGGCGGCGTTCTACGTCTATCGCAGCATCAACCGGCCGCTGCAACGTCTGCAGTCCGCCATCGACGGCGTGGCCGCCGGCGACTTCACGGCGCGCACGCAGCTGGACGGCGGCGACGAACTCGGCCGTGTCGGTGTCAGCTTCGACAGATTGCTCGACGAACGTGTCGCCGGCCTGGCGCAGGCGCAGGCCGAGAACGAGCGACTCAACGACTCGGTGATCAACGTGCTGCAAGCGGTGAACCTGATGTCGCAGCGCGACCTGACTGCGCGCGCGCCGGTCACGCAGGACGTGATCGGCACCGTCTCCGACTCGATCAACGCTCTGAGCGACGAAACCTCCAAGGTCTTGCGCGGCGTGACCGACATCGCCGGCCAGGTGCAGGCGGTCTCGGGCAAGGTGAAGCTGCAGGCCGAACTGGTCTCGCGCACCGCGCAGGACGAACGCAAGAGCGTCAACCTGATGATCGAATCGCTCGGCGAGGCCACGCAGACGATGAAGAACGTCGCCGCGCTGGCCGACCTGTCCAACCGCTCCGCCGAGCAGGCGACGCAGGTGACCGACACCGCGCTCGAAACCGTGAACGGCACGGTCAAGGGCATGGAGGCGATCCGCGAAACGATTGCCGAGACCGAGAAGCGCATCAAGCGCCTCGGCGAACGCTCGCAGGAGATCTCCGGCATCGTCAACCTGATCAACACGATCTCGGAGCGCACCCATGTGCTGGCGCTGAATGCATCGATGCAGGCGGCCGTCGCGGGTGAAGCGGGCCGCGGCTTCGCGGTGGTGGCCGAAGAAGTGCAGCGCCTCGCCGAGAGCTCGCGCACCGCCTCGCAGCAGATCGGCGTGCTCGTCGGCAACATCCAGCTCGAAACCAACGAGACCATCTCGACGGTGAACCGGACGATCGGCCAGGTCGTGCACGGCTCGGAACAGGCACAGAAAGCCGGCGAGCAGATGCGTCGCACCCAGGAGATCACCGGCCAGCTCGTGGCGCAGGTGAGGCGGATTGCCGAATCGTCCGAGCAGCAGAAGGAGATGTCGGCGAACCTGCTGCAATCGGTGCGCGACATCGGCCAGAGCACCGAGCGCACCGCCGAGCAGATCGTCGCGCAGAACCAGGAGACCGAGACGCTGCTCGACTCGGCGCGGCGCCTGGTCGAATCGGTCGGCGTGTTCAAGCTGCCGGTCGCGGCCTGAGGCCGGGCCCACGCCGCCATGAAGCTCGATGACCTGATCGTCGCGCTCGCCGCCGAGGTCGAACTCGCACGCCCGCAGCTCGACCGCAGCCTGGCCGCGCTGACCTCGCTCGAGCTCGACGACCCGGCTTTCATGGACGCGCTCGACGAGTACAGCAGCCAGGCCCAGCGCATGGGCGAGGCGGCCGAGATGGTCGGCCTGCCGGGCTTGCAGGCCGTTTGCGACCACGTCGTCGAGAACAGCCTGCTGATGGCCGCATTGCCGCTCGACGAGCGTGCACCGCTGCTGCAATTCCTGCGCGCGTGGCCGGCACTGATCGTGTTCTGGCTGCGTCACCTGAGCGACCCCTCGAGCGCCGCCGGCCTCGTCGACCTGCTGCGCGGCGCGCCGAGCCCGATGGGCGAAGAGCAGGCGCTGAAGGTGATGCACATGCTCGGCGCGATGCCGCTGCAGGTGGCGGGCGTCGGCGGCCACGATGCCGAAGCGGCCCGGCCGGTGCTGGCCAGCCCTGAAGACGTCGCGCTCGCTCTGCCCGCCGATGTCGACGAGAAGCTGCTCGAAGGCTTCTTCCAGGAAGCACCCGACCAGGCCCGGCGGCTGATCGCGCTGGCGCGCGACATGGCCGCGGGTACGAGCGATGCCTCGGACCTGGCCACCGCCAAGCGCGTGATCCACACGCTGAAGGGCTCGGGCGCGATCATCGGGTTGCAAGGCCTGGCTTCGATCGGCCACCACCTCGAAGACGTTCTGGAGCACTTCGAGCGCGCCGGCACGGACCTCGCTCGGCCGGCCGCCGAGGCACTGCTCGACGCGGCCTACTGCCTGGAGCAGATGGTCGGCTTCGTGATCGGCAACGACGAGTATCCGAGCCAGGCGCTGGCGGTGTTACAGACCGTTCTCGACCTCGCGAACCGGATGGACCGCGGCGACCTGCTCGAGCTGCCGCTCGAACGCGCGGCGCAGACGATGCCCGGAGCGCTCGACGCGCCAAGCACCCCACGCGCGCTGCCACCGGCCATCGGCATGCCGCTCGCGCCCGAGCGTCCACACGCCATGCTCGCCGCGCCTCCAGCGGCCACCCCGGATGCCGCGCTGCGCGTGAGCCTGCAGCGCATCGAAGCGATGTTTCGCGTCTCGGGCGAGGCGGCCGTCCACAACGCGGCGATGGAGGAACGGATTCGCGCGCTGGCCGAGCGCTCGCGCGAGCTGACGGCACAGAACCTGCGCGTGCAGAAGCGCCTGTTCGAACTCGAGACGCTGGTCGACGTGCGCGCGCTCACGACGATGCGTGCACACACCCGGCGCGCCGACCAGGGCGCGTTCGATCCGCTCGAAATGGACCAGTACAGCGAGCTGCACAGCACGGCGCACGCGCTCGCCGAAGAGGCCGCCGACGCGCGCGCACTCGCCTCCCGACTCGACGAGGAGATTGCCGCGGTCGCCGCCGTGCAATTGCGCCAGCAGCGCCTGAGCAAGGACCTGCAGCACCTGGTGATCGGCACCCGCATGTCCGAGGTCGGCACGTTGGAGTCGCGCCTGCACCGCAACGTGCGCTCGACGGCACAGGCCACCGGCAAGCTGGCCGAACTGGTGCTGAGCGGCGCCGACACGCAGATCGACACCGACGTGCTGAGCCGGCTCGCCGAGCCCCTGATGCATCTGCTGCGCAACGCCGTCGACCATGGCCTCGAACATCCAGACGAGCGCGCAGCGCGGGGCAAGCCGCCGATGGGACGCATCCACCTCGCGTTCTCGCGCCGGGGCCAGCAGGTCGTGCTGCGTTGCGACGATGATGGCCGGGGCCTGGATCTGCACGCGATCCGCCGGCGCGCCGTCGAGCGTGGCCTGATCGACGCCGACCGCGCGGCCAGCGACGACGAGATCGCGCGGCTGATCCTGCGCCCCGGCTTCTCGACCCGGGACGCGGTCAGCACGATCTCCGGCCGCGGCGTCGGCCTGGACGTGGTGCACGAGTGGGCGACGCGCCTGGGTGGCGGCGTGCGAATCACCTCGCGGCTCGGCGAAGGCTGCAGCATCGAGCTGCACTTCGCCGCATCGCTCACGGCCGTGCACACGCTGATCGTCGAGGTGGCGGGCGAGCGCTACGCCCTGCCGTCGATGCAGGTCGAGCAGGCCGTTCCGCGGGGCGTCGGCCATTTCGAGCGCCTGGGAGAGCGGCTCGTCTACCGCCACGCTCGCCGGCTGCATCCGGCGCTGCGGCTGGCCGAGCAGGCCGGCCTGCCCTTCGACGCAAGCAAGCCGATGGACGAATACGACGCCGTGATCGTGCGCGCCGACGACAAGACCTGCGCACTCGCCGTCGACCGGCTCCTCGATTCCCGGGAACTGCTGGTCAAGCACCCGGGCCGCTATGCGTGCCATGCGCGGGGCGTCGCCGGAATGGCGATCCTCGGCGACGGCAGCATCGCGGTGAACCTCGACCTCGTGCACCTGCTGGGTGCGCGTGCGCGCCTGCCGATTCCAAACCCGAATGGCCGGCGCTCCGGCAGCCAGGGCACGCCGAACGAAGGGCCCTCGGTGCTGGTCGTGGACGACGCGCTGTCGGTGCGCAACTCGCTGCTGCAACTCGTGCGCGACGCCGGCTTTCGGGCCGAAGCCGCGCGCGACGGCGCCGAGGCGATCGCCGCGCTGCGCGAGTTTCACCCCGATGTCGTGCTGACCGACCTGGAGATGCCCAACATCAACGGCATCCATCTGACCGCGCACATCCGCGGCCGCGAGGATCTGAAAGACCTGCCGGTGATCATGATCACGTCGCGTTCGCAGGACAAGCACCGGCGCATGGCCGAACAGGCCGGCGTCGACGCCTACATCACCAAACCCTACAACGAGCGCGATCTGATGCAGACGATCCGGCGTTTGGTACCGGCCTGCGTCTGATGGGATGAATCGCCGAGCCGCCATGACCCCGCCCACGCCGCGCCGCGGCAACTTCGTTCTGCTGCGCGCCGATGCACTGTGGCTGTTGTTCCCGCAGCACGAGGTCGGTGCCGTCGAGTACCTGGATGCGCCGCCGGCCGCGAGCTTCGGGCAGCCCGGGCTGCACCTGGATCGGCGCGCCGGCGGCCCGCGGCAGCTGGTCGCGCTGTCGTCACGCATGACGCCGCTGGATGCATTCCCTGGCGACCGCAGGCTTGTGACGGCGATGATCGGCACGCCGATCCTGTGGTGCTGGAGCGAGATCAAGGTGCTGATCGATGCCAGCCTGCAGCCGCGAGCGATCCCTCGCGTGCTGCACGCGCCGCAGATGCCGGTGCACGCGTTCGTCGAACACGACGCTGGCCTCGCCTTCGTCTGCGGCGCGCAAGCGCTGTGCGACCTTGCCGTCGGACGTGAAGCCGTGACGCGATGAACACCGCCGATCGCCGCACCCCCGCCGCGCGTGTGACCGCGCTGCTCGCCGAATACCCTCGTGGCCGCGCGGTCGCGTTCGCGCCGCACACGACGCTGGAGTTGGTCGAGCGGCCCGCGATCACACCGGTTCCGGGCATGGCCTATTTCGCTCATGGCCTGCTGCGCTGGCAGGCGCGCTTCGTGCCGGTCATCGACCTGCACACCTTGCTGCGCGCGTATGCCGACGCTGCGCTCAGGCCGCCGCGCTATGCACTGATACTGGCCTGGCAGCGCGCTGCGGGTGCGCCGCTCGAGCACGGCGCGATCGGCCTGGCCGCGCCACCGCGTCGCGTGGAGGTCGGCGCCGACACCGCGGTGGCGCCGCTGCCGAACGACAGTGACCTGTGGCCGCTGATCGCCAACTCGTGCCTGCGCCATGGCGAGCAGTTGTGTCCGATCGTCGACACGGCGAAGCTGTTCAACTCAGATCATGGCTAGCGCCTGAATGAACTTGGGCGCGCTCCCGGCAACCGACGATCATGCGCGTGCTACTCGCCGATGACCACCGCCTCGTCCGCGCCGGATTGCGCGCACTGCTGGACGCGATTCCGAACGTCGACGTGGTCGCGGAGGCCTGTGATGGCGTTCAAGCGGTGCTGCTCGCACACCAGCATCAACCCGACATCGCACTGCTCGACATCTCGATGCCGAAGCTCGGTGGTCTCGCAGCGTTGCGTCAGCTGAGCGGCGCGGCACCCGCGGCGCGCGCCGTGATGTTGTCGATGCACGATGACGACGCCTACGTCACCGAGGCCATTCGCGCCGGTGCGGCCGGGTACCTGATCAAGGACTGCGCCGTCGAGGAACTCGCACTCGCGCTGCACGCCGTTGCGCACGGCGACTGCTACCTCAGTCCGAGCATCTCACGCAAGCTCGCGCAGGCCTTCAAGAGCGGCGCCACCGCCGTGCCGGTGCTGACCGCGCGGCAGATCGAGATCCTGCGGCAGGTCGCGCGAGGCGCGTCGTCGAAGGAGATCGCGCGCGTGCTGAGTCTGTCGATCAAGACCGTCGAGACGCACCGTGCGCAGATCATGGAGCGGCTCGGGATCCGCGATGTCGCCGGGCTGGTCCGCTATGCGGTGCGCTCCGGCCTGATCACGGCAGCGGAGTGAGAGGCTTCATCCGCGACGGGCGGCCACGTAGGTGCGCTCGACGCAGGGCTCGCCGCGGAACACCGCGTCGGCGGTCGCGACGTGCCGCATCCCGATGCGCTCGAGCAGCGCGCAGCTCGCCCGGTTGCGGGCGTCGGTGATGCCGACGATGCGCTCGACCGGCGTCGTCGCGAACACCAGCGCCAGCGCTGCCCGCAGCGCTTCGCTCGCCAGCCCGTGGTGCTGGTGCGCCGCGGCGAGCGTGTAGCCGATTTCCGCCTCGCGGCCGGCCGGATCGAGGTGCAGGCCGATGTCGCCGATCAGCGGGGTGCGGCCCCATTCGGCGCGTGGGTTGCCGCGGTCATCCGGCCCGTCCGAAGCACCGGCACGCGCATTCCGCAGCGCGATGCCGAACTGCATCCACGCGCCGGGCGGCGCCCAGGGCATCGCGGCCATCTCGGCGAGGAACGCGGTGGCCGCGGCATCGTCCATCGCCGACCAGCCCTGGTAGCGGCCGAGCTCGGTATCGTGCCGGTAGGCCTGGAACGCGGCCAGGTCGGCGGCCGGGTCGAGCCGGCGCAGCACGATGCGCCCGGCGGCGTGCGGCAGCGGGTCGGCGGGTCGGTTCATGGCCGGGGCGATCGCGACGGCATCAGGACTGGCACGAACGGGAGGACATCAGGACTGGCGCGACCGCGCGGCCATCACAACGGGCGCGGCCGCGAGGCCATCACAACTGCCGCGACCGCGCCAGCGGCGGGTTCTTCGCGAAGTAGCGCCGGATCCCGACGGTCAGCGCCTGCACCAGTTCGTCGCGGTAGGCCGGGCTGCGCAGCTTCGCCTCTTCCTCGGGGTTCGAGATGAACGCGGTCTCGACCAGGATCGACGGGATGTCCGGCGCCTTCAGCACCGCGAAGCCGGCCTGCTCGACGCTGCCCTTGTGCAGCCGGCCGACCCGGCCGATCTGGCCGAGCACCTCGTTGCCGAGCTTCAGGCTGTCCTTGATCTGCGCGGTGGTGCTCATGTCGAGCAGGGTGCGCAGCACCACCGCGTCCTTCGCGGTGATGTTGACACCGCCGACCAGGTCGGCCGCGTTCTCGCGGTTCGCCATCCAGCGCGCCGCGGCACTGCTGGCGCCGCCCTGGCTGAGCGCGAACACCGAGGCGCCGCGTGCCTCGGGCGTGATGAACGCGTCAGCATGGATCGAGACGAACAGGTCGGCCTGCACGCGCCGCGCCTTGCGCACGCGCTCGTGCAGCGGCACGAAGAAGTCGTCGTCGCGCGTCAGCATCGCGCGCATGCCCGGCACCGCGTTGATCTGGTTGCGCAACTGCAGCGCGACCTGCAGCACCACGTCTTTCTCGCGCAGGCCGCTCGGGCCGACGGCGCCGGGGTCTTCGCCGCCGTGGCCGGGGTCGATCGCGATGACGACCAGCCGGTCGATCTTGCTGCCGCCCCGCGGCGGCGGCTCGGCGGGGGCGGGCGGCGCCGCGGCCACGACCGGTGGCGGCGCTGCGGCGACCGGTGGCGCGGCCGCGGCGGGCGCGGCCGGGGTCGGCACCGCCCCCGGTCCGCGGCCGGGTGCCGGGGCCGGCAGTGGCGCGGGTCCAGGCGTCGGCGCCGCGGCCACCGGCCCGGCCTCCGGCGCCGATGCCGCCCCGGAAGCAGCCCCCGTCCCCGCCGCCCCGTTCTTCGCCACCTTGCCGAGGAATTCGCCCAGCGCATCCTCGACCGCCTTCGCCGCCTCGTCGGAGGTGTCCTTCTCGCGGATCAGCGCGAGCAGCGGGTCGCGCTCCTGCGTCGGGTAGAGGTCGAACACCAGGCGGTGGCGGTAGGCGGCCACCGGCTGCAGCGAGAAGAGCTGCGGCGCCACCGGCTGCTTCAGGTCGATCACCAGCCGCACGATGCGCGGCTGGTTCTGGCCGACGCGCACGCCGGCGATGAACGGGTCGTCGGAGCGGATCTTGCCGACGATCTCGCGCAGCGCCGGGCTGAGCTCGAGCCCGTCCACGTCGATCACCAGCCGCGACGGGTTCTCGGCGATGAAGTGGCGCGCCGACAGCGCGGCGTCGGATTCGATCGTGACGCGGGTGTAGTCCTGCGCCGGCCAGACCCGCACCGCGACGATGCTGGCGCCGAAGCCCAGCTCGGCGCGGCCGAGCAGCAGCACCAGCGATCCCATCGCGCGCAGCGCCGCGCGGCGCCCCGGGCTTCGGTTGCTCGTCATGGCAGCAGCTCCCGTCCGAGCGGCGACAGCGCGTGGAAGCGCGCGTGCCGCAGCGTGTCCGATTCACCGGCGGCGCCGGTGGCGATGTCGATGCGCAGGTCGGGCGGCGGCAGCAGGCCCGCGGCCTTCTCGGGCCATTCGGCGATCTTCAGCCCGTCGCTGGCGTAGACCTCGCGGAAGCCGGCGTCCTCGAACTCCTGCGGGTCGTCGAAGCGGTAGAAGTCGAAATGCCAGGCGGGCTCGCCGCCGGGCAGCTCGTAGGGTTCCATCACCGCGTAGGTCGGGCTCTTGACGCGCCCGCTGACACCGAGCGCGTGCAGCAGGTGGCGAACGAAGGTGGTCTTGCCGGCGCCCAGCGTGCCGTGCAGCTCGATGCAGGCGCGGCGCAGTGATGGCCGCGCGGCCAGCGCTGCCGCGGTGGCGGCGCAGCCGGCCTCGTCGACCCAGTCGACGCGGCGGGTTTCTAGAATCGGCGGATGCAGGGTGTGCAAGACGGATTCGGCGGCACGGACGGCGCCGCGCGGCGGCCGGAGCCGCTGGCGTTGCTGATGCCGCAATTGCGGGCCTGGGCCCTGGCCTGTGGATTTTCCCAGATCGGCGTGTCGGATGTGGACTTGTCGTCGGCCGAGCCGGGATTGCTCGAGTGGCTGCACAACGGCTTCCACGGCTCGATGGACTACATGGCCGCCCACGGATTGCGCCGCGCCCGCCCCGCGGAACTGCGGCCGGGCACGTTGCGGGTGATCACCGCGCGCATGGACTATCTGCCGCGGGCGGCCTTCGGCGGCGGCGATCGGGCTGCGGGAGAGGCATGGCGCGCCGACGAATGGCAGCGCCTCGCCGACCCGCGACAGGCCGTCGTCTCCATCTATGCCCGCGGCCGGGACTACCACAAGGTGCTGCGCTCGCGGCTGCAGCGCCTGGCCGACCGGCTGCGCGAGGCCGTCGGGCCGTTCGGGCACCGCGTGTTCACCGATTCCGCCCCGGTGCTGGAGGTGGAGCTGGCGAGCCGCAGCGGCGTCGGCTGGCGCGGCAAGCACACGCTGCTGCTGCACCGGGACGCGGGCTCGATGTTCTTCCTCGGCGAGATCTACGTCGACCTCGCGCTGCCGGTGACGCCGCCGGTCGAGCCGCACTGCGGCCGCTGCCGCGCCTGCCTCGACGTCTGCCCGACGCAGGCCATCGTGGCGCCGTACCGGCTGGACGCGCGGCGCTGCATCTCGTACCTGACGATCGAGCACGCAGGCTCGATCCCCGAGCCGCTGCGCGCGCCGATCGGCAACCGCATCTATGGCTGCGACGACTGCCAGCTCGTGTGCCCGTGGAACAAGTACGCGCGGCGCAGCGCGCTGCCCGATTTCGACGAACGCGCGCCGCAGGCGCGGTCGACGCTGGCGGCGCTGTGGCAGTGGGATGCGGCGGAGTTCGAGCGCCGCACCGAAGGCAGCGCGATCCGCCGCATCGGCTTCGAGCGCTGGCAGCGCAACCTGGCGGTGGCGATCGGCAATGCGCGGCGGGCGCTGGGCGCCACCGGCACTGACGCCGGCATCGCCGAGTCGCGCACGCTGGGCGAGGCGCTGCAGGCGCGGCGCGAGTCGGCCTCGGCGCTGGTGCGCGAGCACATCGACTGGGCGCTGCGGGCGGGCGGCGGCTGATCGGCCAGGCGTTGCGCGCCCGTGGGCGCGCTGGCCGCCCACGGACTGGCGGGCGGCCGGCTGACGAGACCGTGTCATGTTCCCGCCGGCGTAGCGCCCAGGCCACGGAGGTTTCCGCATCGTGTCTCGTGGCATACGCTTTGCTGCCCTTCGCCGAATGCACCAAACCGGGACGAACTCCATGCACCACCTTGCCGCTTCACTTGCCCACCGCCGTCCCTCCCCGCGCGGCAGCGCGCCCTCCCCGGCTGACCGCGCCCGTCCCCGCGATCGCGTTGAAGCCGCTGCCCTGGCTGCTCGCGCTGGCCGCCGGCGGCGGCGCGTTCCACGCGGGTCGCGCATTGGCGCAGGACGCATCGCCCGGCGTGCTGGCGCCGGTGACGGTGACGGCCGAACGCCGCGCCGAGAACATCAAGGACGTGCCCAGCTCGATCGGCACGATCGCGCCGGCGAGAAGCTCGACGTGCTGAACTCCAGCGGCGAGGACGTGCGCATGCTCTCCGGCCGCACGCCCAGCCTGAACATCGAATCGTCGTTCGGCCGCGCCTTCCCCCGCTTCTACGTGCGCGGCTACGGCAACACCGATTTCCGGCTCAACGCCTCGCAGCCGGTCTCGCTGGTCTACGACGACGTGGTGCAGGAGAACCCGATCCTGAAGGGATTCCCGCTGTTCGACCTGGAGCGCGTCGAGGTGCTGGCTGGCCCGCAGGGCACGCTCTTCGGCCGCAACACGCCGGCGGGCGTCGTCAAGTTCGATTCGGTCAAGCCCTCGCAGAAGACCGACGGCTACTTCAACCTCAGCTACGCGCGCTTCAACACCGTCAACGCCGACGCCGGCTTCAACCTGCCGCTCGGCGGCGCCTGGGCGGCGCGCCTGTCGGGCCAGACGCAGCGCCGCAGCGACTGGGTCACCAACACCGCGCCGTACCGCCAGACCAACGAACTCGAAGGCTATGCGGACACCGCGCTGCGCGCCCAGCTCGCCTACGCGCCCTCGGCCGACTTCAGCGCGCTGTTCAACCTGCACGGCCGCAACCTGAAGGGCAGCGCCCGGCTGTTCCGCGCCAACATCATCCGCCCCGGCAGCAATGAACTGGTCGACGGCTTCGACGAGACGAAGATCAGCATCGACGGCCGCAACGAGCAGAAGCTCGAGACCGAAGGCGCGAGCGCGCGGCTGAAGTGGGCGCTGGGCGGCGTCACGCTGTATTCGATCACCGGCTTCGAGACGGTGCGCGCGTTCAGCCGCGGCGACGTCGACGGCGGCTATGGCGCGGTCTTCGCGCCGCCGTCGGGGCCGGGCTTCATCCCGTTCCCGTCGGAGACGGCCGATTCGATCCACGGCCACCAGCAGGTCACACAGGAGTTCCGCGTCGAGTCGGCGCTGACCGGGCCGCTGAAATGGCAGGCCGGCGTCTACCTGTTCCACGAGAAGTACGGCATCGACGCCTACGGCTTCGACTCACTGGCCGGCGGCACGCAGACCAGCCTGGTCAAGACCACGCAGAAGAACGATGCCTGGGCGCTGTTCGGCTCGCTGAACTACGAGGTGTCGCCGGCGCTGAAGCTGCGCGGCGGCCTGCGCTACACGCACGACAAGAAGGAGCTCTCCACCCAGCCCGACGCCTCGCTGATCGCGAGCAACGGGCTGGCCGCGAGCACCAAGGATTCCAAGGTGAGCTGGGACCTGTCGGGTACCTACGCGCTGTCGCCGGAGGTCAATGCCTACGCCCGCGTGGCGACCGGCTTCCGCGGCTCGAGCATCCAGCCGGCCTCGGCCTTCGCCGCGCTGTCGTCGGCCGGGCCGGAGACGACCACGTCGTTCGAGATCGGGCTGAAGGCCGACCTGTTCGATCGGCGCGCGCGCGCCTCGCTCAGCCTGTTCCGCTACGACGTCAAGAACCAGCAGCTCACGGCGGTCGGCGGCGACACCAACGCGACGCGGCTGCTGAACGCGAAGAAGTCGATCGGCCAGGGCCTGGAGGCCACGCTCGACGCCTTCGTCACCGACAACCTGCTGATCACGCTGAACGGCAGCTACAACCTGACCCGCATCAAGGATCCGGGCCTGGCGGTGTTCGCCTGCGCGGCCTGCACGGTGCTCGACCCGATCAACGCCGGCGGCCAGGCGGTGATCGACGGCAACCCGCTGCCGAACGCGCCGAAGTGGATCGCCAACATCACCGCGCGCTACGGCATCCCGACGGCCAGCGGTGGCGAGTACTTCGTCTACACCGACTGGTCATACCGCAGCAAGGTCAACTTCTTCCTCTACGAGTCGACCGAGTTCACCGGCAAGTCGCTGCTGACCGGCGGCCTGCGCGCGGGCTATTCATGGGCCAACGGCAAGTACGAGGCGGCGGTGTTCGCGCGCAACATCACCAATGAGATCCAGGTGACGGGCGGCATCGACTTCAACAACCTGACCGGCTTCATCAACGAGCCGCGCACCTGGGGGGCGCAGTTCAAGGCGACGTTCTGATCGGCGCGCGGGGGCAAGACTTCGGTGGATTGGGTTGACTCCGACGATTTTGCTTCGACGGCCGGCAAGACAGAAATACTGCTTGACTCGGATATTCTTGAAGGAGCATCGGCGCCGTAGTATCCCGATCGTCGGAGATTGTGAACCAGGATCGCATGGGTGTATTGCGATCCTGGCCCGTGAGGGCGTAGAATTCGATGGTGGTAAATCATCGAACTGCGTTCACAGAGAGGATCGCATGATCCGCATCGATCCAGAAGCCTTGAAACCACTGGCCAGCAAGTACATCTGGTGGAAAACACCAGAAGAAGCTGTTGCCATGCCTGAGCGGGTGATCGCCCAAGTGATGAATATCGGCGACTACCTTGATGTTCAGTCGCTTGTCTCGCAGGTCGGCAATGAGGTGCTTCGCCAGGTATTGGCGCACGCCGAAGCGGGTCAGTTCAATGAGCGTTCCTGGGCATATTGGCATTACCGTCTTGACCTGTCGAGCGTGGACCACGCCCCGCCGCTGCCGGTGCGGAGATTCGGGTGACTCGCAGGTTCAAGGCGCGCAGGGATTTATTGCCCCTTGCGCAGCAACGCCTCTGGCCGCACCTTCGCAACGCCCCGAATCTGGGGTTCGTGCTGTACGGTGGCACTGCGATAGCCTTGCGATTGGGGCACCGTGATTCGGTCGATTTCGACTTTTTTTCGGATAAGCCGCTCGACAGGGAGGCCATCAAATCGGCTTTTCCATTTGTGGCTCGGTCCACGACGCTCCAGGATCAGGGCAATACATGGGTTGTGCTTGTCCCCCATGAAAACTCGGAGAGGGAGTACGTGAAGGTGTCCTTCTTCGGCACGATTGCCTTTGGACGAGTAGGGGAACCAGATTTCACCGATGACGGTGTGTTGCAGGTGGCCTCGCTCGATGATCTGATGGCGACCAAGGTCAAGGTCGTGCTCCAACGCGCGGAGGCCAAGGACTACCGCGATGTTGCTGCGATGGTCAATGCAGGAGTGAGCTTGCCGCGCGGACTTTCCTCGGCTCGTGTCATGTTTGGCCCGAACTTCCAGCCTGGCGAAAGTCTGAAGGCACTCGTCTATTTCAATGATGGCGATCTGAAAACACTGACCGCCGCCGAGAGAATCACTCTCGTCGATGCCGTGAAAGCGGTGCGTGACCTTCCAGCAGTGATATTGCGCTCATCCTCAGTGAGTGATCTTGCTTGAGCGGAGGTTGCGGATGCGGCTCCCCGGAGTCCGACGTCATCCTCGCTTCCTGTTTGTCGCGTGAGCCCGTCGGGTCACGGCCCCGACCCTGCCAGCATCGCGATCCAGAACGGCACGCCGACCATGCCGGCGAGCGTCGACACGGTGACGAGCCCGGCGACGAAGGCGCCGTCGCCGCCCATGCGTGCGGCCAGCACGTAGGCGCTGGAGGCGGTGGGCAGCGCGGCGAACAGCACCACGATCAGCCGCTGCGACGGCGGCAGTGCCAGCGCCGCCGAGAGCCCGATCGCGACCGCCGGCAGCACCAGGTGGCGGATCGACAGGAAGGACGCGGCCAGCCCCAGCGAACCGCGCAGCCCGGCCAGCCGCAGCCCGGCGCCCACCGCCATCAGCCCGATCGGCAGCGCGGCCAGGCCGATGCGCTGCAACGTGGTGGCCACCGCGTCGGGCAGGTGCAGGCCGGCGAGGTTGCCGGTGAGCCCGGCCAGCGTGCTCAGGATCAGCGGGTTGCGCAGCAGCTCGCGGCCGTAGGCGTGGCCGCCGTGGCGCGCCAGCGGCCACACCGCGGCGATGTTGCACAGCGGCACGCACAAGGCAATGAGCAAGGCCATCCAGGCCAGCCCTTGCGGCCCGGCCAGCCGCTCGGCCAGTGCCAGCGCGACGAAGGAGTTGAAGCGGAACGCGGTCTGTGCGCCCGAGGCGTGCAGCCGCGGATCGACACCCGGCACCAGCCGCAGCGAGAACGCCAGCAGCATGCCGCACACGACGGTGCCGACACCGGCAGCGGCCAGGCTCAGCGTCTGCGCCGGCTGCAGCGGGCTGCGCACGATCGAGTTGAACAGCAGCACCGGGAACAGCAGGTAGTAGACGAGCCGCTCGGCTGCATCCCAGACGCTGCGGTTCAGTGCGGTGTGGCGGCAGATCAGCCAGCCGAGGGCGATCAGCAGGAAGTCGGGCAGCAGCAGCAGGATATCGGGCATCCGGGCGAGTGTGCCAGCCGGCCTCGGCCGTGGCGGCGACCGCGGCGGCCGTGGCGACCGTGGCGACCGCGGCGGTATCCTTGCCGCCTCGTCCGGCGCCGGCCCGCGGCGCGGCAACGATCGTCCTGGAGCTCCCGATGCAACGCAGAATCTTTGCCACCACCCTCGGTTCGGTCGCCCTCGCGGGCCTGGTCGGCCCGGCCGCGCTGATGGTCCCCGGCGCGGCCGGCGCGCAGTCCTATCCGAGTCGGCCCGTCAAGCTGCTCGTGCCCTTCGCGCCCGGCGGCACCACCGACATCGTGGCCCGCATCG
>JBGAMJ010000023.1:0-56246 GCA_044223035.1 Piscinibacter sp. | reverse complement strand
GCCGCACCGCGCCGCTGACCGGCCACCCGCCCGGCGCTGCCGGGCGCCGGGGAGGCGCTGCCGGGCGCCGGGGAGGCGCCGCCGCCGGTGCGACCAAAGGGGTCGGCGAGTGCGCGCTTACCATGCGGGCATGGCCCACCCGACCGATACACCCTATGCAGGGCTCACGCCCGATGTCGTGCTGGACGCCCTGGACAGCGTCGGCCTGCGGGGCGACGGGCGGCTGATCCAGCTCAACTCGTACGAGAACCGCGTGTTCCAGGTCTTCCTGGAGGACGGCACGGTGGTCGTCGCCAAGTTCTACCGCCCGGCACGCTGGACCGACGCGCAGATCCTCGAGGAGCACGATTTCTCGCTCGAGCTGGCGGAGGCGGAGATCCCGGTCGTCGCGCCGATCTCGCTGCAGCCGGCCGACGGCCCCGGCCCGGGCGACGCGGTGGTGACGGTGCTCGGCCACCAGCGCACGCTGGCCGACGTGGTGCTGCCGGCCGGGCGCTTCCGCTTCGCGGTGACGCCGCGCTGCGCCGGCCACGGGCCGGAGCTGGACCGCGACGACACGCTGGAATGGATCGGCCGCTTCATCGGGCGGCTGCACGCCGTCGGCGGGCGGCGGCCGTTCGTGCACCGGCGGGAACTGAACGTGGACACCTACGGCGTCGCCTCGCGCGACTGGCTGCTCGCCCACGACACGCTGCCCGACGAGGTGTCCGCCGCCTGGCGATCGACCGTCGACCAGGCGATCGACGGTGCGCGCCGCCTGTTCGACCGCTGCCCCGATGCCGCCCGGCTGCGCCTGCATGGCGACTGCCACCCGGGCAACATCCTGTGGCGCAGCGAGGGCGCGCCGATCGGCCCGCACTTCGTCGACCTGGACGACGCCGTCAACGGCTGCGCGATGCAGGACCTGTGGATGCTGCTGTCGGGCGACCGCACGTCGATGACGCGCCAGCTCGGCGCGGTGCTCGCCGGCTACGAGGACTTCATGGACTTCGACCCGGGCGAGCTGGTGCTGGTCGAGGCGCTGCGCACGCTGCGCATGATCCACCACAGCGCGTGGCTGGCGCAGCGCTGGAACGACCCGGCGTTCCCGGCGGCCTTCCCGTGGTTCGCCAAGCCCTCGTACTGGGCGCAGCAGATCGACCAGCTGCGCGAGCAGATCGAGGCGATGGACGAGCCGCCGCTGTCGTTCTACCCGCGCGACTGACGGCGCCGCGGCGCCGCAGGTTCCCCGGCCTCAGCCGACCAGCAGCGCGTTGACGCGCCGCACGTACGCCGCCGGGTCCTCGAGCTGGCCGCCCTCGGCCAGCAGCGCCTGGTCGAACAGGATGTGCGCCAGGTCGTCGAAGTGCGCACTGCCGTCGAGCCGCTTGACCAGCGCGTGCTCGGCGTTGACCTCGAGGATCGGCTGCGACTTGGGCGCCGACTGGCCCGCCTGCTTCAGCAGCCGCGCGAGGTGGCCGCTCATGTCGCCCTCCTCGACCACCAGGCAGGCCGGCGAATCGACCAGGCGCGTGGTCACGCGCACGTCCTTCGCGCGGTCCTTCAGCGTCTCCTTCAGGCGGTCGAGCACCGGCTTGAACGCGGTCGCGGCTTCCTCGGCCTGCTTCTTCTCGGCCTCGTCCTGCAGCTTGCCGAGATCGACCGCGCCCTTGGCGACGCTCTGCAGCGGCTTGCCGTCGAACTCGTACAGGTGGCTCAGCATCCACTCGTCGACCCGGTCGACCAGCAGCAGCACCTCGATGCCCTTCTTGCGGAAGATCTCGAGCTGCGGGCTGCTCTTGGCGGCGGCCAGGCTGTCGGCGGTGATGTGGTAGATCGCCTCCTGGCCTTCCTTCATGCGCGACACGTAGTCCTTGAACGACACGCCTTCATCGGCGTGCGTCGACGCGAAGCGCAGCAGCCTGGCCAGCCGCTCCTGGTTGGCGTGGTCCTCGCCGACGCCCTCCTTCAGCACCGCGCCGAAGTCCTTCCAGAAGGCGGCGTACTTGGCGCGTTCGGCTTCGTCCTCGTGGTCGGCCAGGCCTTCGAGCATGCTCAGCACGCGCTTGGTCGAGCCTTCGCGGATCGCCTTCACGTCGCGGCTTTCCTGCAGCAGCTCACGGCTCACGTTCAGCGGCAGGTCGGCGCTGTCGATCACGCCCTTCACGAAGCGCAGGTACACCGGCATCAGCGCCTCGGCGTCGTCCATGATGAACACGCGCTTGACGTACAGCTTCACGCCGCCGCGCTTGTCGCGGTTCCACAGGTCGAACGGCGCCTTGGCCGGGATGTACAGCAGCTGCGTGTACTCGCTGCGGCCCTCGACGCGGTTGTGCGTGTAGGCCAGCGGCGCCTCGCTGTCGTAGCTGAGCTGCTTGTAGAACTCCTCGTACTGCTCCTTCGTGATGTCGTTCTTGCTGCGCGTCCACAGCGCCGCGGCCTTGTTGACCGGGCTCCATTCGTCGCGCGTGACCTGCTTCTTGGCCTCGGCGTCCCATTCCTCCTTCTGCATCAGGATCGGCAGCGAGATGTGGTCGGAGTACTTGGCGGCGATCGACTTCAGCTTCCAGGCGGAAAGGAACTCCTCCTCGCCCGAGCGCAGGTGCAGCGTCACCGAGGTGCCGCGCGCCGGCCGGGTGATCGTCTCGACCTCGAAGTCGCCGCTGCCCTCGGAACTCCAGCGCACGCCCTGCTCGGGCGGCAGCCCGGCGCGGCGCGATTCGACGGTGATGCGGTCGGCCACGATGAAGCCGCTGTAGAAGCCCACGCCGAACTGGCCGATGAGCTGCGCGTCCTTCTTCTGGTCGCCCTCGAGCGCGGCCATGAACTCGCGCGTGCCGCTCTTGGCGATGGTGCCGAGGTTGGCCACCGCCTCGTCGGCCGACAGCCCGATGCCGTTGTCGGTGATCGTGATCGTCTTCGCCTCGGCGTCGAAGGCCAGGCGCACCTCGAGGTTGGGTGCGTCCTCGTACAGCTCGGCGTGGTTGAGCGCCTCGAAGCGCAGCTTGTCGCAGGCGTCGGAGGCATTGGAGATCAGCTCCCGCAGGAAGATCTCCTTGTTCGAGTACAGGGAATGGGTGACGAGGTGCAGGATCTGCTTGACCTCGGCCTGGAACGACAGGGTTTGCTTTTCCATGGTGGTCTTGTGTGCGGAGTGGCCCCTCCGGGCACCGGGCGGCATGCCGGCACCGCCGGGCGCGGGGTTGCGGATTTTGGGCCCGCGCGGGGCCATTTCAAGATGTAGCAGCCCGGAACCCTCGGCGCCGGACGGACACCAACGGTGCCGCAGGCACGCTCCGGCTACGCCTCGTCACGACTCTGGCGCACGGGACCTGTAGGCTGCGCCCCCCCATGCTGCCCACTCCGATGACCCTGGCGCCCGACGGCGCCGCCCTGTGGACGCTCGAAGGCCTGCGCGGCGCCGACCCGGTGCTGGGCCTGGCCCTGCTCACGATGCTGGCCGTGGTGCTGGCGGAGTGGCTGCAGCGCGTCCGGCTGCCGCGCGCCTGCGGCTACATGCTGGTCGGCGCGCTCGCCAGCCCGCTGGTGCTGCGGCTGATCGAGCGCACCGAGCTCGACCCGTGGAAACCGCTGATCGACCTGGCGATCGCGGTGCTGGTGTTCGAACTCGGCACGCGCATCCGGCCGCGCTGGCTGATCGACAACCCGTGGCTGGCGCTGACCTGCCTGCTCGAGGGCGCCTTCGCCGGTATCGCCGTCACCTGGGCGCTGGTGGCGCTCGGCGCGCCGGCGCTGTCGGCGTCGATCGCCGGCGCGGCGGCGATGTCGACCTCGCCGGTGATCACGATGGCGGTGCTGCACGAGGCCCGCCCGCGCGGCCAGGTGACCGAACGGCTGCTGATGATGACCGCCGTCAACAGCGTGCTGGCGATGCTGGCGCTGAAGCTGTGGCGCGTGCTCGCGGCCACGCCCGGCACCGAACTGCTGGCCACCGGCACCGAGGCGCTGTACGTGATCAGCGGCTCGTTCCTGCTCGGCGCGGCCTGCGGGCTGCTGCTGGAGTTCCTCGGCCGCGGCGTGCGCGGCAGCGGCGTGCGCACGGTGCTGCAGATGGCGCTGGTGATCAGCGCCAGCCTGCTCGCGCTGCAATGGACGCTGTCACCGCTGCTCGCGCTGCTGGTGGCCGGCATGGTGGCGCGCAGACGCATGCGCCACGGGCTGACGGTCGAGCCGCAGCTCGGCTCGGCCGGCGCGGCGCTGGGCATCGTGCTGTTCATCAGCCTGGGCGTGCTGTCCGGCGCCGACGGGCTGATGCGCTGGTGGCCGTGGGTGCTGGCGATCATCGCCGCGCGCTTCGTGGGCAAGGCGCTGGCGGTGGCGCTGCTGGCGCGCGCCAGCGGCATCGGCTGGCGCCAGTCGGCGGCGCTGGTGCTGGCCTTGCAGCCGATGAGCAGCCTGGCCGTGCTGCTCGCCTCGGGCAGCTTCGGCTGGTCGACGCAGTTGCCGGGCGCCGACGCGGCGGTGATGCAGGCGCTGCTGGCCGCGACCACGCTGATGCAGTTGACCGGCCCGCTCTGGACCCGCCTGGCGCTCGGCCAGGTGGCGCAGGAAACCCACCCGGGAGAATCCGATGAGCCTTGAAGCCTTCACTTCGTCGCAGCCGCTGACGCTCGGCGTCGAGCTCGAACTGCAGCTCGTCAGCACCCACGACTTCGACCTCGCGCCGCAGGCCGAGGACCTGCTGCGCGTGCTCGAGAAGCACAGCGGCGAGTGGGACGTGAAACCCGAGATCACGCGCAGCATGATCGAGATCGGCAGCTCGATCCAGCGCGAACACGCGCCGCTGCTGGCCGAGTTGCGCGACCTGCGCAACCAGCTCTCGCGCGGCGCGCGCAAGCTCAACATCGCGATCGCCGGCGGCGGCACGCACGCCTACCAGCACTGGAGCGCGCAGCAGATCTTCCCGACCGAGCGCTTCCACTTCATCAGCGAGCTGTACGGCTACCTGGCCAAGCAGTTCACGGTGTTCGGCCAGCACGTGCACATCGGCTGCGAGGACGGCGACCGCGCGCTGTGGCTGCTGCACGCGCTGTCGCGCTACGTGCCGCACTTCATCGCGCTGTCGGCCTCGTCGCCCTACGTGCAGGGCGTGGACACCGGTTTCGACTCGGCGCGCCTGAACTCGGTGTTCGCCTTCCCGCTGTCGGGCCGCGCGCCCTTCGTGCGCAGCTGGGACGAGTTCGGCGGCTACTTCGACAAGATGAAGAGCACCGGCGTCGTCCAGTCGATGAAGGACTTCTACTGGGACATCCGGCCCAAACCGGAGTTCGGCACGATCGAACTGCGCGTCTGCGACACGCCGCTGTCGGTCGACAAGGCTGCCGCGCTGGCCTGCTACCTGCAATGCATCTGCCGCTACCTGCGCGAGGAGCGGCCGTTCGAGCCGGCCGAGGACGACTACCTCGTCTACACCTTCAACCGCTTCCAGGCCTGCCGTTTCGGCCTGGACGGCGAGATCGTCGACCCGCAGACCAAGCAGCGCCACCGGCTGCGCGACGACATCCTGCGCACGCTGGCGCGCATCGACGGCCACGCACTCGACCTGAAGGCATTGGACGCCAGCAACCTGATCCGCGACAGCCTGTTCGCCGGCAACGACGCCTCGCACCTGCGCAAACTACGCCAGTCGGGCCTGCCGCTGACGGCGGTGGTGGAGTCGGCGGCGCAGTCCTGGATGGGGTGAGGCCCGCTCAGAGCTGCTTCATCGCCGCGTCCGCGATGTGCCGCGTCACCTTCGGCGGCGCGCCGTCGCGGCCGAAGCGGCGCCGCTGCTCGCGCAGCAGGTTGTCGGCCGCGGTCACGCGGTCGAAGCGGCGCAGGTGTTCGACCCAGGTCTCGTCGATGAAGTACTCGATCCAGCGCGTCGGGTCGGAGGTGTCGCGGAACAGCTCCCACGACAGCGCGCCGTGGCGCAGGCGGCTGCGCCGGCTGGCCTCCATCACGCCGCGGAATTCGTCGGCATGCTGCGCGTCGACGACGTATTCGATCGTCACCAGCACCGGCCCGGCCTCGGCCGCGACCGGTTCCACCGCCGTCGGCGCAACCCAGTGCTCGACCGGCGTCAGGTCCTCGTCGGCGGCGGCGTCGAGCCGGAAGCGGCGCAGCAGCACCAACCCGGCCAGCCCGGCCAGCGCCGCCAGGACGAGGCTGGTGCGCACGTCCGACAGGCTTGCGACCTGGCCCCAGAGGCCGGCGCCGATCGCGCTCGAACCCATCAGCGCCATCTGGAAGATCGACATGCCGCGCGCCCGCACCCAGTCCGGCAGCGCCGACTGCGCCGACACCGACAGCGTGTTCGCCACCGACAGCCAGGCGACGCCGCCGGCCATCATCGCCGGCGAGGCGACCCACAGGTTGGGCGAGAACGCGACCACCAGCGTCGCCGCGGCCTGCAGCAGCGTGCCGTAGCGGACGATGTCGTCGCGCGACACGTTGCCGCGCAGCCGCGGCATCACCAGCAGCGCCGCCAGGATCGCGCCGAAGCCCATCGACGCCAGCAGCAGCGTGAACGACGCGGCGTCGCCGCCGTGCAGCCGCCGCGCGATCAGCGGCAGCAGCGCCATCAGCGCGATCGACTGCAGGAAGAACATCGACACCCGCAGCAGCACGATGCGGATGCGCATCGACTGGCGCACGTACTGCACGCCCACGCGCATCGCCCCGAGGAAGCGCTCGCCGGGCAGCGCGCTGACCTCGCGCTCGCGCTTCCAGCGCATCACGACGAAGCCCGACACCACCGACAGCACCGCGTTCAGCGCGAACACGGTGACGATGCCGGTGCTGGCGATCAGCGCGCCGGCGAGGATCGGCCCGATGATGCGCGAGGTGTTCATCGCGATGCCGTTGAGCGCCAGCGCCTGCGGCAACTGCTCGCGCGGCACCAGCTCGGGCACGATGGCCGCGAACACCGGCAGCCGCATCGCCAGCCCGACGCCGTTGACGAACACCAGCGCCAGCAGCGCCGGCGCCGCCAGCGTGCCGGTGGCCACCGCGAGCGACAGCACCACCGCCACCACCGCGACCCAGAACTGGGTCAGCATCAGGTACTGCCGCCGGTCGATGATGTCGGCCAGCGCGCCGCTGGGCAGGCCGAGCAGGAACATCGGCAACGTCGACGCCGACTGCACCAGCGCCACCATCACCGGCGAGGGCGACAGCGAGGTCATCAGCCAGGCCGACGCGACGTCGTTCATCCACATGCAGGTGTTGGCCATCAGCCAGGTCACCCACAGCATGCGGAACACCGGGTGGCGCAGCGGGACCAGCGCGCCGGCCGGCTCGGCGGGCGATGGGGCCGCCGCGGGTGGGCCTGAGCTTGCGCCCGCGGAGGCCCCGCCCGCCGCGCCTGGCGCTGCGGCGCCGGCGGCGGACGCCGCCGCATCCGAGGCGCCGTCGGTGCGATCGCCGGGTGGCGGCGCCCTCACGGCCGGCCTCCGCCGGAACGCCGGCCGCGACCGCACCCGGGCGCGTGGCGCGAACACCGGGCCGGCCACGCCGGCCCCGAGACGCACGCAGCACGCCGCACGGCGGCACGAGTCCGCCGTGGCAGGGTGGTCGGGGGCCACGAACCGTTCACGGGGGGTGGATTGTGTCGCAGCCGCGACCACGCACTCAGCGGGTCTTCTCCGGCCGTCGCACGCGGCCGCCGGGCGCGCCCTATAGTGACTGCGGCAGGGCGCGTGCCGATCCATCCGGCACGCCGCATCCGATCCGGCCGGCGCCGCGTAGTGCACTGGGCGCCGACCGGCCACACGGCCAGCCGCCGGCCGTGCGCGCGATGCCTCGATGCCCCGCTGCCCCGTTCGCTTCATCGTCCGCGTCACCGCCCCCGAACCGCCGACCCAAGGAGCCGCATGGAACCGACCGTGACCACCTGCCCGCCCGCCCACCGCCGCCGGAGGCACGCATGACGCGCGGCGCGCAGGTCGTCGTCCACTGGGTCGAGCAGGGCCTGGTGCCGGACGGCGCGGTGCGCCTGGGCGTGCGCCGGCTGCTGCGCGAGCGGCTGGCCGAGATCCAGGCCGGCGATGCCGAGGCCGCCGCCGCGATCGGCGAGGCCTTCGTGCGCTCGATGCGCGCGGCGCCGCTGGCGATCGACACCGACAAGGCCAACGAGCAGCACTATGAGGTGCCGGCCGACTTCTTCGGCGCGGTGCTCGGCCGCCACCGCAAGTACAGCGCCTGCCACTGGGGCCCGGGCGTCGCGACGCTCGACGAGGCCGAAGCCTCGGCGCTGGCGATCACCTGCGAACGCGCCGGCCTGGCCGACGGCCAGCGCGTGCTCGAACTCGGCTGCGGCTGGGGCTCGCTGTCGCTGTGGATGGCCGAGCGCTACCCGCGCAGCCGCATCACCGCGCTGTCGAACTCGCATTCGCAGCGCCGCCACATCGAGGCCGAGGCGGCGCTGCGCGGCCTCGCCAACCTCGAGGTCGTGACCTGCGACTTCAACCATTTCGACACCGCCGCGCGCCACGACCGCATCGTCTCGGTCGAGATGTTCGAGCACCTGCGCAACTGGCCGGCGGCCTACGCGCGCGTCGCGCGCTGGCTGGCGCCGGGCGGGCGCTTCTTCAAGCACGTGTTCGTGCACCGAAGCACGCCGTATCCGTTCGTCGACCGCGACGCGTCCGACTGGATGAGCCGGCACTTCTTCTCGGGCGGGATGATGCCCTCCGACGACCTGCCGCTGCGCTTCCAGGACGACCTGTGCCTCGTGGACCGCTGGCGCTGGGACGGCACGCACTACCAGCGCACCGCCGAGGCCTGGCTGGAACGGATGGACGCGCAGCAGGCGCGGCTCGCGCCGCTGTTCGAGGCCACCTACGGCGCCGACCAGGCTGCGCTGTGGTGGACGCGCTGGCGGCTGTTCTTCATCTCGGTCGCCGAGCTGTTCGGCTACGACGCGGGCCAGCAATGGTGGGTCGGGCACTACCTGTTCGAGCGGCGCGCATGACACCTCCCGCCGGACGCGCGCTGGTGATCGCCAACTTCGTGCTGTTCCAGGCCGCCTGGTTCGCCTGCGTGCTCGGCGCCGCGCATGGCCACGCGGCCTGGGGCAGCGCCGCGGCGCTGGCGGTCGTGGCCTGGCACCTGGCGGTGGCGCGCCGCTGGCAGCCGGAGGCGCGGCTGATCGGCGCGGCGGTCGGCATCGGCCTCGTGCTGGAGACGCTGCTGGTGCAGGCGGGATGGGTGCGGCATGTCGACGGCGTGTGGCTGGCGGGGCTGCCGCCGCACTGGATCGTCGCGCTGTGGGCGCTGTTCGCGACCACGCTGAACGTCTCGCTGCGCTGGCTCCAGGGCCGGCCCTGGCTCGCCGCGGCGCTGGGGGCGGTGGCCGCGCCGCTGTCGTACGCCGGCGGCGTGCGACTGGGCGCGGCGCAGTTCGCCGACCCGGGCGCGGCACTGGCGGCGCTGGCCGTCGGCTGGGCGCTGGCGATGCCGCTGCTGGTGCGGCTGTCCGAACGCTGGGACGGTATCGGTGCCGTTGCGCCTGCGCCGGGCCTGGCAAGCAACCCTGTCGCGGCGCCGCTCGCGCCGCACCACCATGGCTGATCCCTCGCTGCTCGGCATCGCGGCGCCCGGCCTCGCCGCCGCCGTCGCGCTGGCCGCGCTCACCTGGGCCGTCAGCGTCTGGCGGCGCGACGCGAGCCTGGTCGACCGCACCTGGCCGCTGCTGATCGCCGTGGCAGCGTTCAGCCACCTGCGCGCGCTGCCGGCGGCCGATGCGCGCAGCCTCGCCGCGGCGGCGCTGCTGGCGCTCTGGGCGCTGCGGCTCGCTGCCTACATCACCTGGCGCAACTGGGGCGAAGGCGAGGACCGGCGCTACCGCGAGATCCGCGCGCGCAACGAACCGCATTTCGCGCTGAAGAGCCTGGTGATCGTGTTCGGGCTGCAGGCGCTGCTGGCCTGGATCGTCTCCGCGCCCTTCCTCGCGCTGGCCTGGGCCGGGGCCGCGGGCGCGCCCGCCCCGCTGAACCTGCTCGACCTGGCCGGGCTGGCGCTCGCCGCCTCCGGCACGCTGTTCGAGGCCGTCGCCGACGCGCAGATGGCGCGCTTCAAGGCGCAACCCGCCAACCGCGGCCGCGTGATGGACCGCGGCCTGTGGCACTACACCCGGCATCCGAACTACTTCGGCGAATGCTGCGTCTGGTGGGGCTTCTTCCTCGTCGCGCTGGGTGGCGCCGGGCTGGCAGGCGCCGCGTCGGTGCTGTCGCCGCTGCTGATGACGGTGCTGCTGCTGAAGGTCTCCGGCGTCAGCCTGCTGGAGAAGGACATCGGCGAACGCCGCCCGGCCTACCGCGACTACGTGGCGCGCACCAACGCCTTCGTGCCCGGGCCGCCGCGCAAGGGGGCGGCATGAGGCGGGCCCGGCCCAATCGGGACGAGAGCGTCGTGCGCGGCGTGCGTGGCGAGCAAGACATGCGCGCTGGCCACGGCGGATCGAGTCGCGCGGCGTTGGCCGCGGCGCTGGCGCTGGCCGCCGCGTGCGGCGCCCAGGCCCTGGCGCCGCCGGACACCGGGGCCACCGGCGCCGACGACCCGCCGCCGGCCGGCGCGTGGAACTTCCGCGTGCAGCTCGACGGCAAGCCGATCGGCAGCCACCGCTTCACCGTGAGCCCGCGTGGCGACCGCCTGGACGTGCGCAGCGAAGCGCGCTTCGACGTCAAGCTGCTCGGCCTGACCGTCTACCGCTACCGCCACCAGGCGAGCGAACAATGGCGCGCCGGCTGCCTCGACACGCTCGACGCCAGCACCGACGACGACGGCCAGCCCAGCCGCGTCACCGCCAAGCGCGAAGGCGGCGCGCTGGTCGTCGCCAGCCCCACCGGCAGCACGCCGCTGCCGGGCTGCGTGATGACCTTCGCCTACTGGAACCCGGCGATGCAGCAGCAGGCGCGGCTGCTGAACCCGCAGACCGGCCGCTTCGAGCCGGTGCGTTTCGCCGACGCCGGCAGCGGCACGATCGAGGTGCGCGGCCGCCCGACGCCGGCGCGCAAGCTGCGCATCGACGCGCCCGACCGCCCGATCGAGCTGTGGCTCTCCGCCCAGGGCGACTGGCTCGGCCTCGATTCCACCGTGGCCGGCGGCCGGGTGCTGAGCTACCGGCTGGAATGACGGCCCGGATCGTGGCGCACGCGCGGGCGCTGCGCGACGCCGATCCGAAGCGCTTGCGCGCCACGCTCGTATAGTGCCGGCGTTGTCCCTCCGCGGACGCCCCTGTCGGGCTGGTGCAGTTTTCCGGAACGCCATGGGGCGTGCGCCCATCGATCCCACCTCAGAGGCCGAGCCCACGTCGCCCGGCCCGTGACAGGAGACAAGTCATGAAACAGCTTCATCGGCTGGGCCGCAGCGCCTGGCTGCGCTTCGCGATCGCCCTGCTTGCGTTCGCGTTGTGGGCGCCGTTCGCGTCCGCCGCGCCGGCCACCGCACGCATCCACTACCACCGCAACGCCGGCGATGCCGCGACCTGGCAGCTCTACACCTGGTACGGCGCGCTGAACCCGAGCCCGGGCTGGGTGCCGGCGCAATCGCCCACCGGCGCCGACGCGTTCGGCGTGTACTACGACGTGGCATTGAAGGTCACCGATTCAGGGCTGAACTTCATCCTGCACGACGCCGCCGGCAACGCCAAGAACTGCCCGAACGACATGTACGCGCCCTTCCCGGCCGACGTGGCGAGCGCCGGCCTCGAGATCTGGCAGTTGCAGGACGACTGCACCATCTACGCCACGCTGCCGCCGATCAAGGTCGGCGACGTGGCCAAGGCGCGCGCGCACTTCCTCGCGCGCGACACCATCGCCTGGCCCGGCGCCGTGCCCGGCCACACCTACCGGCTCTACCACGCGGCGCAGGGTGGCATGACAAGCGGCCTCGCCGGCGTGAGCGGCGGCGCCTGGATGTCGCTGGCGGTCGACACCGCCGGCCTGCGCCCGGCGCTGGCGGCCAAGTTTCCGCACCTGGCCGGATCGTTGGCGTTGAAGCTCGGCCCGGCGCAGATCGCGAGCCTGCCGCCGCTGCTGCGCGGGCAGCTCGTGGTGGCCGAATACGACGGCACGACGCTGGTCGACGCCACCTCGCTGCAGACCGCCGACGTGCTCGACGACCTGTTCCCCTACACCGGCGCGCTCGGCGCGCTGGGTTCGCGCCAGACCGGCGGCAGCGCGCTCGCCTTCCGCGTCTGGGCGCCGACCGCGAAATCGGTGCGGGTGCAGGTCTTCGACGGCCCGACCGGCCCGGCGTCGGCCGTGCTGCCGATGCGCTTCGACGCCGCCACCGGCGTGTGGAGCGCTGCCGGCGACGACAACTGGTCCGGCTCCAGGTACTACGCCTACGAGGTGACGGTCTATGTGCGCGGCACCGGCCGCGTCGAGACCAACCTCGTCGCCGACCCCTACTCGCTCGGCGCCGCCGCCGGCAGCCAGCGCAGCCTGATCGTCGACCTCGACGACCGCCGCACCCAGCCGCCGGGCTGGTCGGCGCAGGCGCGCCCGCCGCTCGCCGGGCCCGAGGACATCGTGCTGTACGAACTGCACCTGCGCGATTTCTCGGCGTCGGACCTGAGCGTGCCGGCGGCCGACCGCGGCAAGTTCCGCGCCTTCGGCTACCAGCACTCGGACGGCATGCAGCACCTGAAGTCGCTTCAAGAGGCCGGGCTGACGCACGTCCACCTGCTGCCCACGTTCCAGATCGCGAGCGTGCCCGACACCGGCTGCGTGACGCCCGCGGTGCCGGCCGCCGCCGCCGACTCCAGCGCGCAGCAGGACGCGATCGCGCCGCTGCGCGACCAGGATTGCTACAACTGGGGCTACGACCCGGTGCTCTACACCGTGCCGAACGCCAGCTATGCGAGCGAGCCGAACGGGCTGGCACGCATCGTCGAGTTCCGGCAGATGGTGCAGTCGCTGCACCGCGCCGGCCTGCGCGTGGTGCTCGACGTGGTCTACAACCACACCTCGGCGGCCGGGCAGGCCGCGCTGTCGGTGCTCGACCGCATCGTGCCCGGCTACTACCACCGGCTCGACGCCAGCGGCGCGAACCTGACCGACAGCTGCTGCCAGGACACCGCGGCCGAGAACGCGATGATGGGCAAGCTGCTGACCGACTCGGTGCTGACCTGGGCGAAGCAGTACCAGGTCGACGGCTTCCGCTTCGACCTGATGGGCTTCCACCCGAAGCCGCTGCTGCTCGACCTGAAGGCCAAGCTGGCGCGGGTCGATCCCAGCCTGTACCTGTACGGCGAAGGCTGGAACTTCGGCGCGATCGCCAACGACGCGCGCTTCGTGCAGGCCACGCAGCGCAACCTCGCCGGCAGCGGCATCGGCACCTTCAGCGACCGCGCGCGCGACGCGGTGCGCGGCGGCGGGCCGTTCGACGGTGGCAACTCGCTGGTCGTCAACCAGGGCTTCATCAACGGCCTCTGGTACGACCCGAACGCCCTCGCCGGCCCGGCCACGCCGGCACAGCGCGACACGCTGAACCGCTATGCCGACTGGATCCGCCTCGGCCTCGCCGGCACGTCGAAGGACTACGTCTTCGTCGACAAGGACGGCGTCAGCCGCAGCGGCGCACAGATCGACTACAACGGCCAGCCGGCGGGTTACGCCACGAACCCGGCCGACGTCATCAACTACATCTCGGCGCACGACAACCAGACGCTGTTCGACAACAACCAGTTCAAGATGCCGACGACCGCGGCGATGGCCGACCGCGTGCGCGTCAACAGCCTGGGCGCGGCGATCGTCGCGCTGTCGCAGGGCGTGGCCTTCTTCCACGCCGGCGACGACCTGCTGCGCTCCAAGTCGATGGACCGCGACAGCTTCAACTCCGGCGACTGGTTCAACCGGCTCGACCTCGGCTACCAGGGCAACAACTGGGGCGTCGGCCTGCCGCCGGCCTTCACCGGCAACCAGCCCAACTGGCCGGTGATGCAGCCGCTGCTGGCCAACCCGGCGCTCAAGCCCGGGCCGGCCGACATCGCACAGGCGCACGCGGTGTTCCTCGACTGGCTGAAGATCCGCCGCAGCACGCCGATGCTGCACCTGCGCAGCGGCGACGCGGTGCGCCAGCGGCTGAAGTTCTTCAACGTCGGCCCGAACCAGCAGCCGGGCGTGATCGTGATGGCGCTCGACGGCCAGGGCCTCGACCCGCGCTGGAAGGGCCTGGTGGCGGTGATCAACGCCGGCACGAACGCGCTGAACTACACCTTGCCGGGCTACGCCGGCCGCTCGCTGGCGCTGCACCCGGTGCAGGCGGTCGGCGCCGATCCGGTGGTCAAGGGCGCCGGCTACGCGGCAGCCACCGGCGTCGTCTCGGTGCCGCCGCGCACCGCCGCGGTGTTCGTCGAACGCCGCTGAAGACGCCGAAGCCGCCGATGCCGATCCCGGCCCACTGGCCGCTGTCGCAGATCCAGGTCGGCGTGGAGGCGGTGGCGACGGTCGCCTTCGCGCTGTCCGGGCTGATGGAGGCGGCGCGCAAGCGGCTGGACGCCGTCGGCGTCTGCGTCGTCGCCGGGCTGACAGCCTTCGGCGGCGGCACGCTGCGCGACGTGCTGCTCGACCGGCGGCCGTTCTTCTGGGTCGAGCATGCCGACTGGCTGTGGGCGCTGCTCGCGCTGTGCATCGGCGCGATGGGCTTCCTGCGCGCCCGCCATTTCGCGCTGACCGAGCGCGCGATGCAGTGGCCGGACGCGCTCGGACTCGGCCTGTTCTCCGCGGGAGGTACGCAAATCGCGCTCGCGATGCAGATGCCGCTGATCGTCGCGGTGCTGATGGGCATGGTCACCGCGGTGTTCGGCGGCGTGCTGCGCGACATCGTCTGCAACGAGATCCCGAGCGCGTTCCGCGACCACCAGCCCTACGCGATCTGCGCGTTCGCCGGCGGCTGGGCGGTGGTCGCCGGGCACCGGCTGGGCGCCGGCGACGAGGCGTCGCTGCTGGCCGGCGCCGCGGTCGCGACGCTGCTGCGCGCGCTGGCGCTGCGGCGCGGCTGGTCGCTGCCGGCGTGGCGGGCGGACGACACCCGACGCTGAGCCGGCATGCGCCTCGCCCGGCCTTCAACCGCGCCACAGGCGCAGGTGGCACCATGAGCGGATCGTCTCCATGGCGGTTCGTCAGCTCCCAGGAAGTGGACTTGCATCGCATGTGTTCCAGGCCGTTCAGGCATTTGCGGTTGCCCCTGCGGTATGCAGAGTGGGTCAGCCGTGTCCTCCGTCACTGACCCGCCCCGGCGCGACTCGCAGGCCGCCTCGCCGGCCGATCCCGGCAGCGGTGCCCCGGGGCGCGCGCTGGCGCAATGCCCGGCGGCCGGGTTGCGCGAGCCGCGGCGGGCCTTGCGCATCGCGCTGGGCCTGCTCGACATCCTCGAGCCGATGCATGCCGCCGGCCGGGTGCACGGCGGCCTCGAGCCGGCCAACGTGGCGGTATCGGCGGCGCCGGACGGCAGCGATCGGGTCGCGCTGATCGACGTCGGCGAAGCCTTCGCTGGCCCGAACGGCCCGCACGGCCCGCACGCCCCGACCGCGGCCGGCCAGGCGCCGCGCATCACCCCCTTCACCGCGCCCGAGCAGACCGGCCGCATGGCGCGCGCGGTGGATGCGCGTGCCGACTACCACGCGATCGGCGCGCTGCTGCACTGGATGCTCAGCGGCGAGCCGCCCTTCGGCGCCGGCGATCCGCTGGAACTGCTGCACGCGCTGCTGACCCGGCCGGCGCCGCCGCTGCGTCGCACCGAGCCCGACGCTCCCATCGACCCCGCCTTGCCACCGGTCATCGCCAGGCTGCTCGAGAAGGATCCGGACGAGCGCTACCAATCGGCGGCGGGCCTGCGCTTCGACCTGCAGCAGTGCCTGACCGGCACGCGCGCCGACAGCGGCTTCCTGCCCGGCAGCGCAGACCGCCGCGTCTGGCGGCTCGCGCCGTCGCGCCTCGTCGGCCGCGGGGCCGAGTTCGCACCGCTGGCCGCACTGCTTCAAGCCGGCGACGACCGGCCGCGCCTGGCGCTGGTGCGCGGCCCGTCCGGGGTCGGCAAGTCGGCGCTGGTGCAGGCCCTGCGGCCGCTGGTGGCCGCGCGAGGGGGGCTGTTCGTCCAGGGCAAGTACGACCAGTTCCGCAGCCTCAGTCCGTTCGGTGGCCTGGCCGATGCGCTCGGCGAACTCGCCGAGCACTGGCTGTGCGAACCACCGCCGGTGCTGGCAGCCCTGCGCGCCCGGCTGCATGCCGCGCTCGGCGACGCGGCAGCCCTGCTGCCGGCCTTGCAGGGCGCGCTGGCGCCGCTGCTGTGGGCGGCCGGCGAGGCGCCTCCGGCGGCGCCCGACACGGAGTCCGGGCTGCCGGCCCGGCTCCGGCAGTCGCTCGGCACGCTGCTGCGCTGCGCGGCGCCGGCCGGCGGGCCACTGGTCTTCTTTCTCGACGACCTGCAATGGGCCGATGCCGCCTCGCTCGACCTGCTCGAAGGGCTCGCGATCGAGGCCGGCGCGGCGCCGCTGCTGCTGGTCGGCGCGTGCCGGGACACCGAGGCCTCGCACCCCTTGACGCACCTGCTGGCGCGCGTGCAGCAGGCGGGTTGCCTGCTGCGCGCCGTCGCCCTCAGCCCGCTCGACGCCGACGGCTTGCACGCGCTGGTGGCCGACGTGCTCGCGCCGGCCGACGGCGGACCGGTGCAGGAGAGCCTGCAGCCGCTGTCGCGGCGGCTGCACGAATGCACCGGCGGCAACGCCTTCCTCGCGCTGCAGCACCTGCGCCGACTGTTCGAGGCGGGCGCGTTGCGCGCACGCGCCGACGGCTGGGTCTGGGACGCGCCGGCCCTGCTCGAGCTGCCGCGCAGCGACGACGCCGTCGACATGCTGCTGCGCGCACTGGAGCGCCTGCCGATCGACGTGCGCCGGCTCGCCGGCCAGTCGGCCTGCCTGGGCGGCGTGGTCGACAGCGAGCTGCTGGCGCGCGCGCTGGCACTGCCGCGCGACCGCGTCGAGGCGCTGATCGAGCCGCTGCGCCAGCGCGACATCCTGGTCGGCATCGGCCCGCACCGCGCGCGCTTCATCCACGACCGCGTGCAGCACGCCGCACGCGGCCTGCTCTCCGACGACGAGCGCCAGCGCTGGCACCTGCAACTGGCCCGCGCCGATGCGGCGGCGCAAGCGGGTGGCGAAGACAGGCTGTTCGCCGTCGCGAGCCACTACCTGGAAGCCGCGGCGCTGCTGGCCCGCGAAGGCCGCCCGCCGGAGCTGGCGCAGGTGCTGCCGCTGCTGCTCGGCCGCGCCCAGCGCGCACGCCAGCGCGGCGACCTGGTCACGGCATTGCGCTTCCTCGACGGCATCGACCTGCTGGCAGCCCGGCATGCCCCCGATCCCGCCCGCGCCGAGCAGATCGACGTGCTGCGCCACCGGATCTACATGAGCCAGGGGCGGCACGCGGATGCCGAACAGGTGTTCGCGCGCCTCGCACGCGACGACCATGTCGACGCCGGCGCGCTCTGGGAAACCGCCTACCGGCAGGGGCTGGAACAGACCGACCCGTCGGCCACGGCGGGCACGCGCGCGCTGGCGCTGGGACACCTCGCCCGGCTCGGCATCGCCTGCCCCGCCGAGGACGCCTGGGACGCCGAGGCCGAAGCCGAGATCGACCGCGTCCTCGGGTTGTTGCGAGAACGCGGCGAGGACGCCTTCGACGCCCTGCCGAAGGCCGTCGACAGCCGGCCGAACACCACCGCCGCCCTGCTCGGCTCGGTGTGCCTGGGCGCCATCGCGCGGCACACGGCGCTGGCGCACTGGGCCGCCGTCCGCTGCGTGCGGCTCGGGCTGGAAACCGGCCGGTCCGCGGCGCTGGCGAGCATGCTGTCGCTGATGTGCCTGCCCTTCGGCTCCCGGCGCGGCGACTACCGCACCGGCCCCCGGCTGGCGCAGGCCGGCCTGCGCATGGCGCTGCGCCAGCCGGATCGCGGCTACCTGGTGCTGGTTCGCCACAGCGTCACGATGACCGCGATGCACTGGGTCGAGCCGATCGAGCGCGTGGTCGAGCAGAGCCGACAGACCTACCACGACGGCGTGGCCTGCGGCAGCATCGCGCCGATCAGCGTCTACACGTTCTGGTCCGGCCTGAGCGGGCTGCTGGACACCGGCCCGAACCTCGAGGTGCTGGCCGCTGAAACCGAGTTCGCGCTGAAGACGGCGCGCCAGGTGGGCAACACCGTGTGCGCCGGCATCTACACGTCGTTCCGCCAGTTCGGCCGCTGCCTGCGCGGCGAAACCCGCCCGGGCAGCTTCGACGATGCCGAATTCGATGAACGCGATGTCGCGCGCGGGCTGAAGGGCAACTACATCGGCGCGATGTATTTCGCCGCCCTGCGCGGCACCGCGGCGGTGCTGTACGGCGACTGGGCGGCGGCGCTGTACGTGTGCCGGCGCTTCGCCGCCGTCGCGGGCAACCCGGTTTCCTACATCAGCGTTCACTTCCGCTGGATGCTGGCCTTGTCGCTGGCCCACGCGCTGCGCGGCGCCGACGAGCAGGATCAGGCCGACATCGGCGCCGAACTCGCCCCGCTGATGCGCTGGTTCGAACAGCGCGCGGCGGAGATGCCGGCCAATTTCGCCCACATGCTCGCGCTGGTGCGCGGCATGCATGCCTGGGCGCAGGGTGACCTGACCGGCGCCGCGACGGCGTTCGAAGCGGCCATCGACGGCGCGACCCGGCAGCAGCGCCCGTGGCACCTGGCACTGGCCGGCGAGCTGGCGGCCGGCTTCTGCAGCGCACAGGGCCAGCGGCGCGCGGCCGAGACCTACCTGCAGCTTGCCTGCGAGGCCTACGAACGCTGGGGCGCCACCGGCAAGCTGCGCCAGTTGCGCGAGCGCGGCGGCGGCTTGCCCGCTGCCCGTTCCGCCGGCGAGCACCCGCCGCTCGACCTCGCCCTCGTCACACGCGCGAGCGGCGCGCTGGCGGGCGAGCGCGACCCGCGTGCGCTGCTCGGCGTGCTGTTCACGCTGGTGCGCCAGTTCGCCGCCGCCGAGCGGGGCGTGCTGCTGTGGGCCGAAGGCGGCCACTGGGTGCCGCGAGCCGGTTTCGACGCCGTCCGCGACTGGATCGGGCTCGACGACCCCGCCGCCCCACCCACGGCACTCGACGGCCTGCTGCCGCCGAGCGTGCTGCATTACCTGGCGCAGAGCCAGCGGCCGCTGCTGCTGCGCGACCCGGCGCAGCACCCGCGCTTCGGCCAGGACCCGTGGATCACGCGGCACGGCGTGCGCGCCATCGTCGGCCTGCCGATCCACCACCACGGCCAGGCGGTCGGCCTGCTGTACCTCGAGAACCGGCAGGCGCCGACCGGGCTCGAGCCCGGGCAGATCGACACGCTGGCGATGATCTGCCTGCAGTTCGCGCTCGCCCAGGAGCATGCGCAGGTGTATCGCCATCTCGAATCGCTGGTCGATGCGCGCACCCTCGAGCTGCAGCGCAGCCGCAACCTGCTGCAGGCGATCCTCGACAGCTCGCCGGCCGCGATCACGCTGAAGGACCTGCAGGGCCGCTACCTGATGCACAACCGCAGCTTCGCCGCGACCTTCGGCAACGCCGGCGAATCGCTGGTGGGGCGCACTGCCCGCGAAGTGCTGGCTCCGGCCGCGGCCGAGCGTGCCGAGGCCATCGAGGCCCATGTGCTGGCCGAGCAGGGCCCGGTGTGCCTCGACACCGACTCGGTCGTGAACGACCGGCTGCGCAGCTTCCAGGTCCACGCATTTCCGGTGCGCGACCCCGGCGGACGCATCGAGGCCATCGGCGCCATCTCGATCGACGTCACCGACCTGAAGCAGGCACGCCGTGCCGCGGAGGCCTCGACGCGCGCCAAGAGCGAGTTCCTCGCCAACATGAGCCACGAGATCCGCACGCCGATGAACGCGATTCTCGGCATGGCGCACCTGGCACTGCGCAGCGGGCTCGCGCCGCGCCAGCACAACCACGTGTCGAAGATCCAGAGTTCGGCGAAGCTGCTGCTCGGCCTGATCAACGACATCCTCGATTTCTCGAAGATCGAAGCCGGCAAGCTCGAGGTCGAACGCGTCGAGTTCCGCTGGGCCGACGTGTTCGACAGCCTGACCAACCTGCTGGGCCTGAAGGCCGAAGAGAAGGGCATCGAGCTGCTGTTCGATCTGCCGGCGGATCTCCCGCCGACCGGGATCGGCGATCCGCTGCGGCTGGGGCAGGTCCTGGTCAACCTCGGCAACAACGCGGTCAAGTTCACCGAGCGCGGCGAGGTCGTCGTGCGCATCGAGCGGCGGCCCTGCGACGGCCCGGAACTGCTGCTGCACATCGCCGTCAGCGACACCGGCATCGGCATGACGGACGCACAGCGCCAGCGCCTGTTCCAGCCCTTCAGCCAGGCCGATACCTCCACCTCGCGCCTGTTCGGCGGCACCGGGCTCGGGCTCGCCATCAGCCGCCAGCTGGTCGAATTGATGGGCGGCCGCCTCGAGGTCGAGAGCCACCCGGAACAAGGCAGCCGCTTCCATTTCGAACTGCGCTTCGGCAGCCGCCCGCCGGCCGCGGTGCCGCCGCGGCCGGCGCTCGGGCCGGCGCGGGTGCTGCTGGTCGACGACAACGCCGCCGCGCGCCGCATCGGCCTCGCCCAGCTGCAGGCGCTGGGCTTGCAGGCCGAAGCGGCGATCGACGGCCCGGCCGCCCTGGACGCGGCGGCGCTGGCAGCGCGCCGCGGCCGGCCCTTCGACCTGCTGCTGATCGACGGAAAGATGCCGGGCATGGACGGCGTCGAGTGCGTGCGGCAACTGCAGGCGCAGGCGCAGGCGCAGGGCCGACCGGGGTCGCCGGCGGTGCCCGCGCTGCTGATGCTGTCGGCCCTCGGGCGCGAAGCGCTGCATGCGCAGCCGGACGGCCCGCCGCTCGCGGTGCGCGGCATCCTGCCCAAGCCGATCACACCCTCCGGCCTGCGGCAGGCCTGCGCCGAGGCGCTCGGCCGCGCGGGCAGCGAACCGCGCGCCGCGGCGCGAGAGGCCCGTCGCGACGCCGGAGAGCGCTTGCGCGGGCTGCGCATCCTGCTGGCGGAAGACAACCCGGTGAACCGCGAAATCGCGGTCGAATTGCTCGGCGGCGAGGGCGCCGTCGTGGAGGTGGTCGGCGACGGTCGCGAGGCGCTGGCAGCGCTGCGGCGCGACGACTTCGACGTCGTGCTGATGGACTGCCAGATGCCGGTGATGGACGGCTACGACGCCACGCGCGCGATCCGCCGCGAGGACCGCTGGCGCGACGTGCCGATCATCGCGATGACCGCCGACGCGATGGCCGGCGACCGCGACCATGCGCTGGCAGCCGGCATGAACGATCACATCGCGAAGCCGATCGCCGTCGATGCGATGTTCGACACGATCGCCCGCTGGGCCACGGGCGGCCGACGGGCCGGGCCCGCACCCGTCGCGACGCCCACCCCGGCCGCCGCATGCGCGACGGAAGACGAGAGCGACCTTCCGAACCTGCCGGGCATCGACCTTTCGGTCGGACGCAGCGTCACGCTGGGCAACGACAAGTTGCTGCGCCGCCTGCTGATCATGTTCCGCGATTCGCAGCGCGGCTTCGGCGCTCGGCTGCTGGCCGCGCGTGCCGACGGCCGGCATGACGACGCCGTGCGCATCGCGCACAACCTGCGAGGTGTCGCCGCCAACCTCGGCATCGTGTCGGTGCAGCCGGCCGCCGCCGCGCTGGAAGCCCGCTGCCATGCCAGCGCCCGCAGCGACGACGAAGCCATCGAGCCGCTGCTGCAGGCCGTGCTGACGCGGCTGGAGCCGGTGCTTGCCGGGCTGGAGCCGCTCGGGGACGCGACGCCGCGCAGGGAGGGTGGCGACGCACCGTGAACGAGCACACGGCCACATCGCTTTGGGCCGATGGGCTTAGAGGTTGAAAGGGCATTGCTTTCTCCGTCATCATTTGCTGACCAGGCAGTCATTAAGATGGCTGGCACAAGCAATGCGATGGCGGGCTGCGACACGGCACCGCCGCCTCCGGCCGACGCGGCGATCGCCGCGGCCCACCGACCGCTCCACCAGAGGGTGTTCCATGCGCGAATCCACGGTTTCGTCGATCCGTCCCATCCGTCGTCTTGCGCCGTGGCTGCTGCCGCCCGCGCTGCTGGCGGCATTGCAGCTCGCCGCCTGCGGCGGCCCGGCCGACGCCCAGGGCGGCCCGCCGCGGGCGGCGCCGGTCAGCGTCGCGCCGGTGGTGCTGCGCAAGGTGGCGGACAGCGAGGAGTTCAGCGGCCGGCTGGAGGCCGCCGAGTACGTGGAGCTGCGGCCGCGCATCGCCGGCACGATCGACAAGGTGCATTTCACCGACGGCGCGATGGTCACCAAGGGCCAGGTGCTGTTCACGATCGACGACCGGCCGTTCGCCGCCGAGGTGGCGCGCGCGCAGTCGCAGCTCGCCGCGGCGCAGACGCGCGCCGAACTGGCGCGCAGCGAGTTGGCGCGCGCCCAGAAGCTGCTCGATGCGAAGGCGGTGTCGCGCCAGGAGTTCGACCAGCTCCGCTCCGGCCTGCGCACCTCCGACGCCGACATCAAGGCCGCCGAGGCCGCGCTGCGCGTGGCACAGTTGAACCTCGACTACGCCACCGTGCGCGCGCCGATCGCCGGCCGCGTCTCGCGCGCCAACGTGACCGCCGGCAACCTCGTCAGCGACCAGGTGGTGCTGACCACGATCGCCGGCGTCGCCAAGGTCTATGCCTATTTCGACGGCAGCGAGCAGACCTTCCTGCGGCTGAAGTCCAGCCCCGACAAGACGCCGAAGGTGCGCATGGCGCTGGCCAACGAGACCGGCTTCCCGCACGAGGGGCGCGTCGATTTCGTCGACAACCGGTTGAATCCGCAGACCGGCGCGATCCGCATGCGCGCCAGCTTCGACAACAGCAGCGGCGCGTTCACGCCCGGGCTGGCGGCCAAGCTGACGATGCCCACCAGCGCGGTGTACGACGCGGTGATGGTGGCCGACCGCGCGATCGGCACCGACCAGACCAAGAAGCTCGTGTTCGTGGTCGGCGCCGACGGCCATCCGCAGCCGCGCGAGGTCAAGCTCGGCGCGCTGTTCGGCGGCATGCGCGTGGTGCAGGGCGCACTGAAGCCGGGCGAGAACGTCGTCGTCGACGGGCTGCAGCGCGTGATCCCGGGCATGCCGGTGGCGCCGCAGGTGCTGAAGGTCGACGACCAGGGCCTGCCGATCTTCCCGCCGCCGCAGGCCGGCCCGGGCGGCGCGCCGGAGCAGCCCGCGAAGCCTGACGAGAAGAAGGCCGACGAGAAGAAGCCCGAAGAGAAGAAAGCCTCGCTGGCGCTGCGCCCGCGGGCCGCCTGAGCCGGACCGAGAAGGACACCGGCATGGACATCTCCCACTACTTCATCGACCGGCCGCGCTTTGCCGGCGTGCTGTCGATCTTCATCTTCCTGATCGGCACGCTGGCGATCTTCAAGCTGCCGATCTCCGAGTACCCCGAGGTCGCGCCGCCGCAGATCGTGGTGCGCGCGCAGTTCCCCGGCGCCAACCCGCGCGTGATCTCCGAGACGGTGGCGACGCCGCTGGAGGAGCAGATCAACGGCGTCGAAAACCTGCTGTACTTCGACTCGCAGGCCACCGCCGACGGCAGCATGACGCTGACCGTGACCTTCAAGATCGGCACCAATCCCGAGGTGGCCGAGACGGCGGTGCAGAACCGCATCAACCGCGCGCTGCCGCGGCTGCCGGAGACGGTGCGGCAGATCGGCGTGACGACCGAGAAATCGAGCCCGAACCTGACGATGGTGGTGCACCTCGTCAGCCCGGACAACAGCCGCGACGCGCTCTACCTGCGCAACTACGGCCAGCTCAACGTGCGCGACGAGCTGCTGCGCATCCCCGGCATGGGCTCGGTGCTCCTGTTCGGCGCCGGCGATTACGCGATGCGCATCTGGCTCGATCCGTCGAAGCTGGCGGCCCGCAACCTGACCAGCAGCGACGTGATCGCCGCGGTGCGCGAGCAGAACGCGCAGGTCGCGGCCGGCACCGTCGGCGCGCCACCGGCGCCCACGGGCACGCAGTTCCAGCTCGCGGTCAACACGCAGGGCCGGCTGACCACCGAGGAGGAGTTCGCCGACATCATCGTGCGCACCGACCCGGCCACCGGCGGCCTGATCCGCGTGCGCGACCTCGGGCGCGTGGAACTCTCGGCCGGTTCGTACTCGCTGCGCAGCCTGCTGAACAACAAGGAGGCCGCGGCGATCGCGGTGTTCCAGGCGCCCGGCTCGAACGCGCTGGCGCTGTCGAACAACGTGCGCCAGGCGATGGAGCGTCTCAAGCCCTCGTTCCCGCAGGGCATGGACTACAGCATCGTCTACGACCCGACGCGCTTCGTGCAGACCTCGATCGAGAAGGTCGTGGCCACGCTGTTCGAGGCGGTGATGCTGGTCGTGCTGGTGGTGATCATCTTCCTGCAGACCTGGCGCGCGTCGATCATCCCGCTGCTGGCGGTGCCGGTGTCGATCGTCGGCACCTTCGCCTTCCTGCTGCTGCTCGGCTACTCGATCAACACGCTGACGCTGTTCGGCCTGGTGCTGGCGATCGGCATCGTGGTCGACGACGCGATCGTCGTGGTCGAGAACGTCGAGCGCAACATCGAGAGCGGGCTGAACCCGCACGACGCCACGATCAAGGCGATGCGCGAGGTCAGCGGGCCCATCATCGCGATCGCGCTGGTGCTGTGCGCGGTGTTCGTGCCGCTGGCCTTCGTGCCCGGCCTGACCGGCCAGTTCTACAAGCAGTTCGCCGTCACGATCGCAATCAGCACGGTGATCTCGGCCTTCAACTCGTTGACGCTGTCGCCGGCGCTGAGCGCCATCCTGCTGCGCCCGCACGACGCACCGAAGGATCGCCTCACGCGCGCGATCGACGCCGTCTTCGGCCGCTTCTTCCACTGGTTCAACGGCTGGTTCCACCGCCGCAGCGAAGGCTACGGCCGGCGCGTCACCGGCATCGTCACGCACAAGACGGTGTCGCTGATCGTCTACGCGGTGCTGCTGGGCCTGACCGGGCTGCTCTTCTCGCGCATCCCGGCCGGCTTCGTGCCGGCGCCGGACAAGCAGTACCTGATCGGCATCGCGCAACTGCCGGCCGGCGCCTCGCTGGAGCGCACCGACGCGGTGATCCGCGAGATGAGCGACATCGCGCTGAAGGTGCCCGGCATCGTCGATTCGGTCGCCTTCCCCGGGCTGTCGATCGCCGGCTTCTCGGCCGCGCCGAACGAGGGCATCGTGTTCTTCGGGCTGGCGCCGTTCGACGAGCGCACCACGCCGAACCTGAGCAAGGGCGCGATCCTCGGGCAGGTCAACGGCGCGATCCAGCGCATCCAGGGCGCGCGCATGTTCGTGGTGCCGCCGCCGGCGGTCGACGGGCTGGGCAACGCCGGCGGCTTCAAGCTGCAGGTGCAAGACCGCGCCGGGCTCGGCGAGCAGGCGCTGTTCGGCTCGGTGTGGGGCGTGCTGGGGCAGGTCTACGGCAACCCGAAGTCGAGCATCGGCACGCCGTTCTCGACCTACGACATCAACGTGCCGCAGCTCTACGCCAACGTCGACCGGGTGCGCGCCAAGCAGATGGGCATCAACCTGGCGGACATCTACGACACGATGCAGGTGAACCTGGGCTCGCTGTACGTCAACGACTTCACCAAGTTCGGCAAGACCTACCAGGTGATCGTGCAGGCCGACGCGCCCTACCGCGCCGATGCCGAGGCAATCACCGCGCTGAAGACGCGCAACAGCGCCGGCGAGATGGTGCCGCTGGGCGCGCTGATGACGGTGCAGCCGACCTTCGGGCCGACACGGGTGACGCGCTACAACGGCTACCCCTCGGCGGACATCAACGGCGCGGCCAACGTCGGCTTCTCGTCCGGCCAGGCCGAGGCGGAGATCGAGACGCTGCTCAAGCGCACGCTGCCACGCGGCGTCAGCTACGAATGGACCGAGCTGACCTACCAGGACCGGCTGACGCGCGACATCACCGTGCCCGGCACGCAGATCCGCATGCCGATCCTGGCCGCGGTGATGATGATCGCGGTGCTGCTCGTGATCCTGGTGCTGGCGGCGCAGTACGAGAGCTGGTCGCTGCCGCTGGCGATCGTGATGATCGTGCCGATGTGCGTGCTGGCGGCGCTGTTCGGCGTCTGGCTGTCGCACTTCCCGCCGTTCATGCAGCCGGGCGACCTGAACATCTTCACCCAGGTGGCGCTGGTGGTGCTGGTCGGGCTGGCGTGCAAGAACGCGATCCTGATCGTCGAGTTCGCGAAGGAACTGGAGGAACGCGGCGAGCGCCTGCTCGACGCGGTGATCCACGCCTGCCGCATGCGGCTGCGCCCGATCCTGATGACCTCGATCGCGTTCTGCGCCGGCGTGATCCCGCTGATCCTCGGCAGCGGCGCCGGCAGCGAGATGCGGCGCGCGATGGGCATCGCGGTGTTCTCCGGCATGGTCGGCGTGACGGTGTTCGGCATCTTCCTGACGCCGGTGTTCTACGTGCTGCTGCGCGGGCGTCGCGCCCGCCGGCTCGAACGGGCGGCAGCCTCGCCCACCGGCGGCGGCGGAGGCCTGATCACCGCGCCGCAGCAACGGGTCGAAGGAGACGGCGATGCGTGACCACCCCCCGCAGGCCGCACGCGGCCGCTCGTACGGCGCGGGCGCCGCGCCCTCATCGGCAGACCTGTCGACGCTGACGCCGGCGCGGGCCGGCGCGCTCGTGGCCGCGCTCGCCGCTGCGCTGCTGGCCGGCTGCGCCGTCGGCCCCGACTACCGGCGCCCGGCAGCGGCGCTCGACGACAGCTTCATCCAGGCCGGCTCGCGCACGCCGTCGACACAGCCGGTCGGCAGCGACATCGCGAGCTTCTGGCGCGGCTTTCGCGATCCGGCGCTCGACGCGCTGATCGAACGCGGCCTCGCCGCCAACGGCGACGTGCGCATCGCCCAGGCGCGGCTGCAGGAGGCGCGCGCCGGCCAGACCGAGGCCGACGCCGCGGCGCTGCCCGCGGTCGGCGTGCAGGCGGGCGTGACGCGCTCGGTGACGCCGATCACGCAGCGCCCGGGGGTGTCGCGCAGCGAGCGCACCGGCACCGTCTACGACGCCGGCTTCGTCGCCAACTGGGAGCTCGACCTGTTCGGCGGCCTGCGCCGCGGCCGCGAGGCCGCGGCCGCCCAGGTGGCGGCGAGCGAGGCCGGCATCGGCGCCGCGCACACCGCGGTGGCGGCCGAGATCGCGCGCAACTACCTGGAGCTGCGCGGCCTGCAGCAGCGCGCGCTGGTCACCGAAGCCTCGCTGACGAACCAGCGCGAGTCGCTGCGCATCAGCGAAGCGCGGCTCGACGCCGGCCGCACCACGCAACTCGACGTGGCCCGTGCGCGCACGCTGGTCGCAAGCACCGAGGCCGCGCTGCCGGCGCTGCAGTCGGCGATCGAGCGCTCGGTGTTCCGGCTGGCCACGCTGACCGCGCAGCCGCCGCGCGCGCTGCTGGCGCAGTTGTCCGCGCCGGCACCGCTGCCCGGCCTGCCGGTGACCGACCTCGGCGCGCTGCCGGTGGGCACGCCCACGCAGTGGCTGGCGCGCCGGCCCGACCTGATCGCCGCCGAGCGCCAGCTCGCCGCTGCCACCGCGCAGATCGGCATCGCCCAGGCCGACCTGTACCCGCAGATCTCGCTGTCCGGGCTGCTCGGCCTGAACGCGGCGACCGCCGGGCGCCTGGGCAAGGGCGAATCGGTGGTGCATTCGCTCGGCGCGGCGCTGAGCTGGGCGCCGTTCGACCTGGGCACGCTGCGCTCGCGGGTGAAGGCGAGCGAGGCGCGCGCACAGGCCAGCCTCGCGACCTACGAGCAGACGGTGGCGACCGCGCTGGAGGAAACCGAAGGCGCGTTCAGCGGCTTCACGCGCAATGCGCAGCGCGCGGAAAAACTCGAGCTCGCCGCCCGCAGCGCCGAGGAAGCCGCCCAGCTCGCGCGGCTGCGCTACGAGGTGGGGTCGACCGACTTTCTCGTCGTGCTGGATGCCGAACGCGAGGTGCTGTCCAACCGCGACCAGCTCGTGCAGGCGCAGGTCGGCACGGCCACGTCGCTGGTGGCGGTGTACCGCGCGCTCGGCGGCGGCTGGGCGGCACCGGTTCCGGCTGCCGCCGCCGCGGAGGCACCGGCAGTGTCCGCGGCGCCCGCGGCAGCGGCGGCCACCCTCGTGGGGCCGACCGTGGGATCCACCCGCGGCGGCTGACACGCGCAGCGGCCGCGCCATGATCGCGCCGCCGATGCCCGTCACGGCACGCGCGACCGTGGCCGGGCCGATCAGGGAGTGCACGAACTTCGCACCGTCGAAGTAGACCGGGTAGGGCGTGCCGGTCAGGTGCAGCACGCCGACCAACCCGGCCACCGCCAGCAGGATCGGACAGGAAGACCCAGATCCTGAACAGGCCCGTGTCACTCATGATCGTTCTGCGTTCCGGTGACGCGCAGCATCCAGCGCAGCGTCAGCGCAGTGACCACCATGGTCAGCGCGGCGCCCAGCAAGCAGGACGCGAGGAGACTTCGGGCGGCCGGGCGTTTCCTCGTGAGCGCCCCGCACTCGGAATTCATCGCTGCCGCGGGTTCGAGGCAGACCTACAGTGGCGCGCTTTCGCATGCCGCCGCTACACTCTCAGACGGGCAGTCGTCACGTAGACTGAGGCGGGCGCGCTGAGCCGCGTCGGCAATTCCAGAGGCTGCGTCACCGGGCGTCGGCACACAAGAGGAGTCACCGATGAGGATTGGAGTTCCGCTGGAAACAGCGGCGGGCGAGAAGCGCGTCGCCACCGTACCCGACGTGGTCGAGAAGCTCGTCAAGCTGGGTTTCTCGGTGGCCGTGCAGAGCGGCGCGGGAGCGGCGGCGAACTTCGACGACGATGCCTACCGCGCTGCCGGTGCCGAGGTGGTGGCCAACGCCGCCGAACTCTGGGCCGGCTCCGACATCGTCTTCAAGGTACGTCCCCCGAGCCCCGAAGAAGTGACGCTGATGCGCGAAGGCGGCACGCTCATCGGCTTCGTCTGGCCGGCGCAGAACCCCGAGCTGATGCAGCAGCTGGCGGCCCGCAAGGCCACCGTGCTGGCGATCGATGCGCTGCCGCGCCAGCTCTCGCGCGCCCAGAAGATGGACGCGCTGACCTCGATGGCCGGCGTCAGCGGCTACCGTGCGGTGATCGAGGCGGCCAACGCCTTCGGCCGCTTCTTCAACGGCCAGGTGACCGCCGCCGGCAAGATCCCGCCGGCCAAGGTGTTCATCGCCGGCGCCGGCGTCGCCGGCCTCGCCGCGATCGGCACGGCCGCGGGCCTGGGCGCCATCGTGCGTGCCAACGACACCCGCGCCGAGGTCGCCGACCAGGTCGTCTCGCTGGGCGGCGAGTTCGTCAAGGTCGAGTACGAGGAAGAAGGCTCCGGCGGCGGCGGCTACGCCAAGGTGATGAGCGAGGGCTTCCAGCAGGCGCAGCGCGAGATGTACGCGAAGCAGGCGCGCGAAGTCGACATCATCATCACGACCGCGCTGATCCCGGGCAAGCCCGCGCCGAAGCTCATCACCGCCGAGATGGTGAAGACGATGAAGCCGGGCAGCGTGATCGTCGACATGGCGGCCGAGCAGGGCGGCAACTGCGAGCTGACCGAACCCGGCCAGGCGGTGGTCCGGCACGGCGTCACGATCGTCGGCTACACCGATCTTGCGAGCCGGCTGGCCAAGCAGTCTTCCACGCTGTATTCGAACAACCTGCTGCGCCTGACCGAAGAGCTGTGCAAGACCAAGGACGGCATCGTCAACGTCAACATGGAAGACGATGCCATCCGCGGCCTCACGGTCGTCAAGGACGGCAGCATCACCTGGCCGGCGCCGCCGCTGAAGCTCCCGGTCGCACCGCCGAAGCCCGCGGCCCCACCGGTCGCCGCGCCCAAGGGGCATGGCCACGGTGCCGGCGAGCCGATGTCGGCCCGGTCGCTGGTGACGACTTTCGGCGTGGGCGCCTTCGCGCTGCTGGTCATCGGCCTGTTCGCACCGGCCTCGTTCCTGTCGCACTTCACGGTGTTCGTGCTGGCCTGCTTCATCGGCTACATGGTGATCTGGAACGTGACGCCCTCGCTGCACACGCCGCTGATGAGCGTCACCAACGCGATCTCGTCGATCATCGCCATCGGGGCGCTGATCCAGATCGCGCCGCCGCTCACGGGCGACGCCTCGGACCGGCCGACGACGCTGATCCTCGCGATGGCCGTGATCGCGCTCGCGCTCACGGCGATCAACATGTTCGGCGGCTTCGCGGTCACGCGGCGCATGCTGGCGATGTTCCGCAAGTGAAGAACGACAAGAAGGAGCGGACATGACCGCCAGCCTCGCCACCGTCGCCTACATCGGCGCCACCGTCCTGTTCATCCTCAGCCTGGGTGGGCTCGCGAACCCGGAGACCGCGCGGCGCGGCAACGTGTTCGGCATGGTCGGCATGGGCATCGCGGTGCTCGCCACCGTGCTCGGCCCGCGGGTCACGCCGGGCGGCTACGCCTGGATCGTCGGCGCGCTCGTCGTCGGCGGCAGCATCGGCCTCTTCGCGGCGAAGAAGGTGCAGATGACGCAGATGCCGGAGCTGGTTGCGCTGATGCACAGCCTGGTCGGCCTCGCGGCCTGCCTGGTCGGCTTCGCGAGCTACGTCGACACCTCGACCGTGTTCGCGACGCCAGCCGAGAAGTCCATCCACGAGGGCGAGGTCTACATCGGCATCCTGATCGGCGCCATCACCTTCTCCGGCTCGGTGATCGCGTTCGGCAAGCTGTCCGGCAAGATCGGCGGCAAGCCGCTGCTGCTGCCCGGCCGGCACATGCTCAACCTGCTCGGCCTGCTGATCGTGCTCTGGTTCGGCCGTGCCTTCCTGCAGGCCGAGACCATGCAGGCCGGCATGACGCCGCTGCTGGTGATGACGGTGATCGCGCTGCTGTTCGGCGTGCACATGGTGATGGCCATCGGCGGCGCGGACATGCCGGTGGTGGTCTCGATGCTCAACAGCTATTCGGGCTGGGCCGCGGCGGCCACCGGTTTCATGCTCAGCAACGACCTGCTGATCGTCACCGGCGCGCTGGTCGGCTCGTCGGGCGCGATCCTGTCGTACATCATGTGCCGCGCGATGAACCGCAACTTCATCAGCGTGATCGCCGGCGGCTTCGGCGGCGGCGCGCCTGCGAAATCAGCGGCCGGCGGGGCGCAGCCGGCCGGCGAGGTGACGCCGATCAGCGCGGTGGAGACCGCCGAGCTGCTGAAGGAGGCCAAGAACGTGGTCATCGTGCCCGGCTACGGCATGGCGGTGGCGCAGGCCCAGCACGTGGTGTGCGAGATCACGAAGATCCTGCGCGGCAAGGGCGTGAACGTGCGCTTCGGCATCCATCCGGTGGCCGGGCGCATGCCCGGGCACATGAACGTGCTGCTGGCCGAAGCCAAGGTGCCCTACGACATCGTGCTCGAGATGGACGAGATCAACACCGACTTCCCGGACACCGACGTGTCGATGGTCATCGGTGCCAACGACATCGTGAACCCCGCCGCCCAGGAGGATCCGGGCAGCCCCATCGCCGGCATGCCGGTGCTGGAGGTCTGGAAGGCGAAGACCTCGATCGTGATGAAGCGCAGCATGGCCTCCGGCTATGCGGGGGTCGACAACCCGCTCTTCTACAAGGAGAACAACCGGATGCTGTTCGGCGACGCGAAGAAGATGCTCGAGGAGGTGCAGGCGGCGCTGAACGCCTGAGCAACCGAGACTCGCGTACTCACCTTCCGCCCAGCGCCCGCTCGATGAACTGGCGCGACACCCGCGTCTTCGGCACGCGCACCGGGAACCAGCGGCGCACGTCGTCCTCCAGCCCGAGGCCGTGCATGTAGTTGTAGACCGCCTTCTTCAGCCCCTGGCCGAGCGCGTCGTGGTCGACGCCGGTCGGGTCGACGAAGCCGACGTCGTTCTTCGCGAAACTCCCCGGCGGCAAGGGCTGTAGCGTGACGCCGTAGGCCGCCGGGTCGCGGCCGACCGGCGAGTGCACGGTGCAGGCGAAGCGGTGGAAGAAGCCGGACTGGATGCAGCCGGTCTCGAACAACTGGCGCACGTACTCCAGCGCATCGACCGTGTCCTGCACCGTCTGCGTCGGGAAGCCGTACATCAGGTAGGCGTGCACCATCACGCCGGCATCGGCGAAGCCCCGCGTGACGCGCGCCACCTGCTCCACCGACACGCCCTTCTTCATCAGCGCCAGCAGCCGGTCGGACGCCACCTCCAGCCCGCCGCTGATCGCGATGCAGCCGCTGTCGGCCAGCTCGCGGCACAGCGCCGGCGTGAAGGTCTTCTCGAAGCGCACGTTGCCCCACCACGAGATCTCCAGCCGGCGCCGGCGCAGCTCGGCAGCGAGCGCGCGCAGCGCCTTCGGCGGCGCCGCCTCGTCGACGAAGTGGAAGCCGGTCTGGCCGGTCTCGCGCACGATCGCCTCGATGCGGTCGACCAGCGTGGTCGCGGCGGCGGCGTCGTAGCGGGCGATGTAGTCGAGGCTCACGTCGCAGAAGCTGCACTTCTTCCAGTAGCAGCCGTGTGCGACGGTCAGCTTGTTCCAGCGCCCGTCCGACCACAGCCGGTGCATCGGGTTGAGCATGTCCAGCAGCGACAGGTAGCGCCCGATCGGCAGGCCGTCCCAGGTCGGCGTGCCGACCTCGTCGAACGCGATGTCGGGCTCGGGAAAGTGGATGTAGCGGACGCTGTCGGCGGCCGGCTCGCGCACGAAGCTGCGCACCAGCCGCGCCCGCGAGCGCCGGCCCTGCACGTGCTCGATCAGCGCCAGCAGCGGGCGTTCGCCGGCATCGAGCGTGACCACGTCGACATGGTCGAACAGCCGCGGCTCGGCCAGCTCGCGCAGCTCGGTGTTGACGAAGCCGCCGCCGAGCGCGATGACGACCGACGGGTCCCGCGCCTTGATCGCCTGCGCGATGCGCAGCGCGCCGTACATCGCGCCCGGGAACGGCACCGACAGCAGCACCAGCCGGGGTGCGTGGCGCGCCAGGGCTTCCAGCGCGAGCCGTTCCAGCGTGCGGTCGACCAGGTTCGGCGGCGCGGCCAGCGCCTGCGCCAGCGGGTCGAAGCTCGGCTGGCTGGACGCGAGCGATTCGCCGTAGCGCACGAACTCGAAGCGCGGGTCGACCGCGTCGCGCAGCACGTCGGCCAGGTCGTTCAGGTACAGCGTCGCGAGGTGGCGCGCGCGATCCTGCAGGCCGAGCGCGCCGAAGGCCCAGGCCAGCGGGTCGCCGCCGGCTTCGTCGTCGCCGGCTGCCGGGTCGACGAACACATCGAGCGACGCGAAGCGTGGGCCCTCGGGCAGGAAGCCGCGGCTGGCGATGCGGTGCGCGAGCGTCGGGTCACGGCCCTGCAGGAAGGCGATCGTGCGGTCCACCGTCGCGAGGTAGCGCTCGAATTCGGCGTCGAACAGGGCGACGGTGGGCGTGCGTGCCGCTTCCGGGATGGCGCGCACGACCTCGTGCAGCGCCCGCAGGCCGTCGGCGCGGAACAGTTCGAGCACCAGGGCCAGCGCGAGGTCTTCCTGCACCGCGTCGATGCCGCGCGAGCGCAGGAAGCCGGTCAGGTAGGCCGTCGACGGGTACGGCGTGTTGAGCTGCGTCATCGGCGGGATGAGCGACAGCACGCGGAACGGGGCATCGGCCGCGTTCACGGGGTCCGCGGCAGCGGCTTCGGGCTCGTCGGCGGCAAGGTCGATGGCGGGAGGAGTGTCGTGGTGGGCGCTCATGGGTGGAACTTTGCGCTGCGCACTCCGGAATTCGCCCTGACGGCGGCCCTGCGGGCCCATGGCGACGGTGCGAGCATCGGTCGGCTCGCCGGAGCCGCCACGCGGGATCCACTCCATTGTGGCGGCTGGCGCCGCCGCGCCCGGTTCCCGGGGCTTCAGTCGGCGGTCGCGATCAGGTCCAGCTCGACCGTCGCGTTCTTCGGCAGTTGCAGCACGCCGACCGAGCTGCGCGTGTGGGCGCCGGCCTCGCCGAGCACGCGGAACAGCAGGTCGGACGCGCCGTCAGCCACCTCGCTCTGCTGCGTGAAGCCGGGCGCCGACTGCACGTACACCGTGATGCGCGGCAGCGCGCGGATGCGCTCGAGCGACCCGAGCGTGCGCTGCAGCAGCGCCAGCGCGCGCATCGCGCAGATCTGCGCGGCGCGCTGTGCGTCGGCGAGCGTCACCGCGGCGCCCGCGGCGCCGGTGACGACCACCGTGTCGCCGACGCGCGGGATCTGCCCGCTGACGTAGAGCTGCCGCCCATCGCGCACCACCGGCACGTAGTGGCCGCCGATGCGGATCTCGCCGTCGAAGCGGCAGCCGAGCGCCGCGGCCTCGGTGTCGAATCGGTGATCGGGTGACATGGCTTCGGATGGCATCGTTTCCTCCGGATCCGCAAACGGGCGCCACCGATTCCTCGAGGCTCGCGTGACCGACCCGAGCGACCATTCAATACTTTACGAGGCAGCCTATTTGGAATAGTCGTACAGCGGCTTCCCCTTGTCGACCACATGCACGGTAAACAGTTTCAGCGACGTATCGCCGACGATCTTGAAACCCGCGTGCTTCACATCGCGCAGATTCAGCAAGGTCGCACCGGTGGCCAGCGTCATCGGATCCTTGCCCGGCAATTGCACCGAGGCACCCTGCACGACATACGCGGCCTCCACGCCGTGGTGGAAATGGAGTTCGACGTTATCGCCCGGCTTGTATTCGGCCACCGACGCGATCACCTCCATGTTCGGGGCGCCGCTCAGGTCGGTCCGCTTCTGCTCGACGCGCTGCGGTGAATCACTGTAGGTCTGCGCCACCAGACCGGTGGCGACGCCGGACAGGAACAGCGCAAGTCCGGCCGTCCAGCGAAGTGCCTTGAATTTCTCCATCGTTTTCTCCATGGTTTTGGGTCAATGGTTGTGCCGCGCCTCACCGCGCGTCACCAGCACGTCGACGAAGCGCGTCGCCGGTTCCAGGCAGGCGCCGGTGGCGAGCGGGCCGACCATCGAGCGGTAGATCTCCTCCCACGGCGTCTGATGCGTGAGCACCGGCGGCGTCCACGCGGCGCGGCGGGCGGCGAATTCGCCATCGTCGACCAGCAGGTCGACGCGCCGGCGCTGCAGGTCGATGCGCAGCCGGTCGCCGGTGCGCAGCAGCGCCAGCGCGCCGCCGACGGCCGATTCCGGCGACACGTTCAGGATCGACGGGCTGGCCGAGGTGCCGCTCTGGCGGCCGTCGCCCATCGTCGGCAGCACGCGCAGGCCGCGCTGCAGCAGCGCCGCCGGCGGCTGCATGTTGACCACCTCGGCGCTGCCGGGGTAGCCCACGGGCCCGCAGCCGCGCACGACCAGCACGCAGGCCTCGTCGATCTCGAGCGCGGGGTCGTCGATGCGCGCGCGGTAGTCCTCCGGGCCCTCGAACACGATCGCGCGGGCCTCGAACACGTCCGGCTGCGCCGGGTCGCACAGGAAGCGGCGGCGGAATTCGTCGTCGATCACGCTGACCTTCATCACCGCGCTGTCGAACAGGTTGCCGCCGAGCACCACGTAGCCGGCGGCGCGCAGCAGCGGCCGGTCGAACGGGCGGATCACCTCGCGGTCGGGCTCGGGCACACGGGCCAGGTCCTCGGCCAGCGTGCGGCCGGTGACGGTGCGCGCGCCGCCGTGCAGCCGGCCGGCGGCCAGCAGTTCGCGCATCACCGCCGGCACGCCGCCGGCGCGGTGGAAGGCCTCACCGAGAAAGCGGCCGGCGGGCTGGCAGTCGACCAACAGCGGCACGTCGGCGCCGCAGCGCTGCCAGTCGTCGAGCGAATGCGCCACGCCCATGTGGCGCGCGATCGCCACCAGGTGCACCGGGCAGTTCGACGACGCACCCAGCGCCGCCGCGGCGACCACCGCGTTCTCGAAGGCCTCGCGCGTCAGGATGTCCGACGGGCGCAGGTTCTCTCGCACCAGCCCGACCGCGCGGCGCCCGGTCTCGTAGGCCATCCAGCCGCGCTCGCGGTGCGGCGCCGGGATGGCGGCACAGCCGGGCAACGACATGCCCAGCGCCTCGGCGAGCGCGTTCATCGACAGCGCGGTGCCCATCGTGTTGCAGTGGCCGGCGGACGGCGCGGAGGAACACACGCTGTCGAAGAACTCGGACTCGTCGATCGTGCCGGCGGCCAGCGCACGGCGCGCTTCCCAGATCACCGTGCCGGAGCCGACGAGGCGGCCGTGCCACCAGCCGTCGAGCATCGGCCCGCCGGACAGCACGATCGCCGGAATGTTGACGGTGGCTGCGGCCATCAGGCAGGCGGGCGTGGTCTTGTCGCAGCCGGTGGTCAGCACCACGCCGTCGATCGGGTAGCCGTGCAGCACCTCGACCAGCCCGAGGTAGGCCAGGTTGCGGTCGAGCGCGGCGGTCGGCCGCTTGCCGGTCTCCTGGATCGGGTGCACCGGGAATTCCAGCGGGATGCCGCCCGCGTCGCGGATGCCGTCGCGCACCCGCTGCGCGAGTTCGACGTGGTGGCGATTGCAGGGCGACAGGTCGGAGCCGGTCTGCGCGATGCCGATCACCGGCCGGCCGGATTGCAGCTCGCCGCGCGTCAGCCCGTAGTTCAGGTAGCGCTCGAGGTACAGCGCCGTCATGCCCGGATCGGCCGGGTCGTCGAACCAGCGGCGGCTGCGCAGTGCTGGCGTGGGCCCTGCGGGGGGCCGTGGCGCCGGTCCCGCGGTGGGCTCTGGCGAGGGTGCCGCGGTTTGCGCCGGGGTGCGCCCTGGGGCAGACCCCGAGGTCGATCCGGGGCCATTCTTGTCGTCGTTGCTCATCGGCCGTCTCCTGGTCAGGCCGATTCTGGGCCGAGGCTCCACGCGGCGATAGAGGCGCGGCGGCGAAGCGGGTAGATTGCCGCCTTCGCCCTGCCGCCTCGCCCCTCGGCGAAGCCGCCCCGCCGTCACCTTCAGCCCCTCACCGCCCGCCTGCCGCCCATGAATCCGCTCCCGCCGTCCCTCCCCCGCCGCCGCCTGCTTGCCGCCGGTGGCGGCGCCTTCGGCCTCGCGCTGCTGCCCGGCGCACTTCAGCGTCGCCTGGGCCGCCGCGCCGGCCGCCGTCGTGCCGGTGCCGCCGCGCTTCGGTAAGCCGCCGGTCGCGCGCGTCGAGCCGGTCAGCGAGACGCTGTTCGGCACCACCGTGGTCGACCCCTACCGCTGGATGGAGAACCCGAAGGACGCGCAGTGGGAGCCCTACGTGCGCGCCCAGGCGGCCTACGCCCGGCGCGTGATCGACGCGATCCCCGGCCGCACGGCGCTGGCGCGGCGCATCGCCGCGCTGTCGGGTGCGGCCGAGGTCGGCAACGCGATGCAGGTCGCCGGCGAGCTCGTGTTCGTCGAGAAGCGCCCGGCCGGCGCCAGCGACTTCCGCCTCTACGTGCGGCGCGGGCTGGACGGCGCCGACAAGCTGCTGGTCGACCCGGCGCAGCGCCGGCGCGGCAAGACGCACTACTCGATGAACTACTGGCTGGCGTCGCCGGACGGCCGGCACGTGATGTACGGCCTGTCGGCCTCCGGCTCGGAGCAGGCGGTGATCGAGATCATGGAGACCGCCACCGGCCGCATCCTGCCGGAGCGCATCGACCGGGCGCAGTACCCGTCGCCGTCGTGGCTGCCCGACGGTTCGGGCTTCTTCTTCAACCGGCTCGCCGAGGGCCGCCAGCCCGGTGCCGAGGACTTCTACAAGGATTCGGTGTGCTGGCTGCACCGCCTGGGCACCGACCCGAAGAACGACCTGCGGGTGCTCTCGCGCGGCCAGTTCCCCGGCGTGGAACTGCGCGACATCGACTTCCCGATCGTCGTCTGCGATCCCGGCTCGCGCCACGCCGTGGCGGTGCTGGTGGGCGGCGTGCAGCGCGAGCTGCCGCTGTTCACGCACTCGCTGGACGGCGCGATGCGCGGCGCCGACGGCTGGAAACGGGCGTGCACCCTGGAAGACCGCGTCACCGGCCTGGCGCTGCGCGGCGACGACCTCTGGATGCTGACCGAGAAGGACGCGCCGCGCGGCCGCGTGCTGCTGGCGCGTGCGGCGGAGCCGGCTTTCGCCGGCGCGCGCGAGGTGGTGTCGCAGGGGCCGACGCTGATCCGCGCCATCGTGCCTGCACGCGACGGCATCTACCTGCAGGAACTCGACGCCGGCATCGGCCGGCTGCGGCGGCTGCCGGTCGGCGCGGACGGCCCGGGCACGCCGGTTCCGGTGGCGCTGCCGTTCGACGGCGCGATCGAGACCGTCGTCACCGCCACCGACCGCGACGGCGCGCTGCTGCGCATCGAGAGCTGGGTGCGCCCGGCCCAGGTGCTGGACGTGCGCGCCGACGGCCGGGCGGGGGCGACGCGGCTGCTGGCCGCGCCGCGCATCGACGTGTCGGCCTACGAATCGATCGAGACCTTCGCGACCGCGAAGGATGGCGTGCGCATCCCGGTGTCGGTGGTCTACCGCAAGGGCGTCAAGCGCGACGGCACGGCGCCGCTGCTGATCCAGGCCTACGGCGCCTACGCGATCAATTCCGACCCGTTCTTCGGCCCGCGCTACATCGCGTGGATGGAGCGCGGCGGCGTCTGGGCCACGGCGCACGTGCGCGGCGGCGGCGAATACGGGCGCGAATGGCACGAGGCCGGCCGGCTGCTGACCAAGCCGAACACCTGGCGCGACCTGATCGCGTCGGTCGAGATGCTGATCGCCGAGGGCTGGACGAGCGCGTCGCGGGTAACGATCAACGGCGGCTCGGCCGGCGGCATCACCGTCGGCATGGCGCTGACCGAGCGGCCGGACCTGTTCGGCTGCGTGATCAGCCAGGTCGGCGTGTCGAACGCGCTGCGCGCCGAGTTCTCGCAGAACGGCCCGCCGAACATCCCGGAGTTCGGCTCGGTGACCACCGAGGACGGCTTCAAGGGCCTGGCCGCGATGGACGCCTACACCCATGTGCGCGATGGCACGCGCTACCCCGCGGTGATGCTGACCACCGGCATGACCGACCCGCGCGTCGACCCGTGGAACGCCGCCAAGATGACCGCGCGGCTGCAGGCGGCGAACGCCTCCGACCGGCCGGTGCTGATGCGCGTGGACTTCGACGCCGGCCACGGCATCGGCTCCAGCCGCTCGCAGCGCGACGCGGAGGTCGCCGACATGTTCGCGTTCGCGCTGTGGCAGTCGGGGGTGGCGGGCTACCAGATTCGTTGAGACGGGCGGCTGCCAACGGGGGTGGGCCAGACGCAGCCCGGGACTGCGCCAGAGCCTGGGCCTGGGGGCTGTCCTTCGCGTCGGTTGGCGCCGCGCAGACGCCTGCTCAGAACCCGCCCGCGAAGCTGTAGCGGTCCGCCGGGTGCCACAGCGTCGCCACCGACGCCACCCGGCCCATCGACAGCGTCTGCCGCGACAGCACCAGGCAGGGCTCGCCGGCACCCATCTGCAGGAGCGCCGCCACGTCCGGCGGCGGCAGGCGCGCCTCGATGCGGTAGCGCACGCCCTGCAGCGGCGCCACGCGCATCAGGTATTCGTTGGCCGTCGTGCGGCTGAAGTCCAGACCCAGGTAGTCGGGCGCCAGGGTCGGGTCGACATGACGGTCCTCGAGCTGGATCGGCCGCTCGTCCTCCAGGTGCACCACCAGCGAGTGGAACAGCGGCGCACCCGCCGCCAGGCCGAAGGCCGCCGCCAGCGCATCGCCGGCGCGCAGCCGTTCGAGGCGCTGCAGCTCGGCGCGGTGGGTGTGGCCGCGGGCGGCGATCTCCTCGGCGATGCTGCGGATCTCGACCAGCGTCGACTGGTACTTCTGCTGCGCGACGAAGGTGCCCGAGCCCTGCACCCGCTGCAGCACCTGCTCGTCGGTCAGCTCGCGCAGCGCGCGGTTGGCCGTCATGCGCGACACGCCGAACTCGGCCGCCAGCGCCTGCTCCGCCGGGATCGTGTCGCCCTCCTTCCACACGCCGGCGTGGATGCGCGCCAGGATGTGCGCCTTGATGCGCTTGAACGCCGGGCCGGCAGGCGCGGTCGCGGCGGCCACGGGGCCGGCAGCGGAATCGAGTTCGGTCGGAGCCATGGCGTCGTCGGTGTCGTTCGACAAATTGTATTGCCAAGTGATGGATTGGAACGCTATAGTTGTATAGACAAATTCACCGGAGCGCCCGCATGTCCACCGATCTCAGCCGCCCCCTGCCGTCCGACCCGCGCCACGACCCGCAGCGCGTGATCCGCGCGCCGCGCGGCAGCACGCTGCAGTGCCGCAGCTGGCTGACCGAGGCGGCGTTCCGGATGATCCAGAACAACCTCGATCCCGACGTGGCCGAGAACCCGCAGCACCTGGTGGTCTACGGCGGCATCGGCCGCGCGGCGCGTGACTGGGCCTGCTACGACCGCATCCTCGAGACGCTGCGCACGCTGGAAGACGATGAATCGCTGCTGATCCAGTCGGGCAAGCCGGTCGGCGTGTTCCGCACCCACCCGGATGCGCCGCGCGTGCTGATCGCCAACTCCAACCTGGTGCCCAAGTGGGCCACCTGGCAGCACTTCAACGAGCTGGACCGCCGCGGCCTCTTCATGTACGGCCAGATGACCGCCGGGAGCTGGATCTACATCGGCACCCAGGGCATCGTGCAGGGCACCTACGAGACCTTCGCCGAGGCCGGCCGCCAGCACTTCGGCGGGAGCTGGGCCGGGCGCTGGATCCTGACCGCCGGGCTCGGCGGCATGGGCGGCGCGCAGCCGCTGGCGGCGAGCTTCGCCGGCGCGGTGTCGCTGAACATCGAATGCCAGCAGTCGAGCATCGACTTCCGCCTGCGCACCCGCTACGTGGACGTTCAGGCGCGCGACCTCGACGACGCGCTGGCACGCATCGCGCAGCACACCGCGCGGCGCGAGGCGGTGTCGATCGCGCTGCTCGGCAACGCCGCCGAACTGCTGCCCGAGCTGGTGCGGCGCGCCCGCGCCGGCGGCCTGAAGCCCGACCTGGTGACCGACCAGACCTCGGCGCACGACCTCGTCCATGGCTACCTGCCGGCCGGCTGGAGCGTGGAACGCTGGAAGGCCGCCCAGCGCGACCCCGCCGCGCACGCCGAGCTGACCGACGCGGCCGCCAAGTCCTGCGCGGTGCACGTGCGCGCGATGCTCGACTTCCAGGCGATGGGATTGCCGGTGGTCGACTACGGCAACAACATCCGCCAGGTCGCGCACGACCAGGGCGTGGCCGACGCGTTCGCGTTCCCGGGCTTCGTGCCGGCCTACATCCGGCCGCTGTTCTGCGAGGGCAAGGGGCCGTTCCGCTGGGTGGCGTTGTCGGGCGACCCGGAAGACATCCGCAAGACCGACGCGAAGATCAAGGAGCTGTTCCCCGACAACGCGCACGTGCACCGCTGGCTCGACATGGCGGCCGAGCGCATCGCCTTCCAGGGCCTGCCGGCGCGCATCTGCTGGCTGGGCCTGGGCGAGCGCGACAAGGCCGGGCTCGCCTTCAACGAGATGGTGCGCAGCGGCGAACTGAAGGCGCCGATCGTGATCGGCCGCGACCACCTCGACACCGGGTCGGTCGCGAGCCCGAACCGCGAGACCGAATCGATGGCCGACGGCACCGACGCGGTGTCCGACTGGCCGCTGCTGAACGCGCTGCTGAACACCGCCGGCGGCGCCACCTGGGTCAGCCTGCACCACGGCGGCGGCGTCGGCATGGGCTTCTCGCAGCACGCCGGCATGGTGATCGTCGCCGACGGCACCGAGGCGGCCGCCCGGCGCCTGGCCCGTGTGCTGGTCAACGACTGCGGCTCGGGCGTGATGCGCCATGCCGACGCCGGCTACGCGGCGGCCGCCGCCTGCGCGCGCGAGCATGGCCTGAAGCTGCCGATGCTCGGCTGACGCACGCCGCGAAGACGCAGCGCTCAAGTTCATCCGCCGGCAGGCCGAAATTCCCCCTGGGCCCGTGCGCCCGCCGTCCTGAATCTTCGGTGTCGGCAGTTGGAACCGATGGACAGGAGTACCGCGATGAGCGCCGCCCGCTTGTACGGCCAGGACACGAAGGCCGCGCGCCTGCTCGTGGTCGACGACGAACCCGCCAACCTGAAGCTGCTCAGCCTGATGCTGCGCACCGAGGGCTACCAGCGCGTCGAGCTGGTGCAGGACCCGCGCCAGGTCGTCGCCAGCTTCCGCCTCGAGCGGCCCGACCTGATCCTGCTCGACATCAACATGCCGCACCTCGACGGCTACGCGGTGATGGCGCAGCTGAAGGCGCTCGGCGAGCCGCTGATGCCGCCGATCGTCGTGCTCACCGCGCAATCGGGCGAGGACTTCCTGCTGCGCGCGCTGCAGGGCGGCGCGACCGATTTCCTGAGCAAGCCGTTCAATCGCCGCGAGCTGATGGCGCGCGTGCACAACGTGCTGATGGCGCACCTGGCGCACCGCATGCTGCACGACCACAACGAGGTGCTCGACCAACTGGTACGGCAGCGCACGCACGAGCTGCACGCCTCGCGGCTGGACCTGGTGCGCCGCCTCGGCCGCGCGTCCGAATACCGCGACAACGAGACCGGCCAGCACATCCTGCGCATGAGCCACGCGTCGGCACAACTGGCGCGCCGCGCCGGATGGAGCGAGGAGGCCGTCGACCTGATGCTCAACGCCAGCCCGATGCACGACGTCGGCAAGATCGGCATCCCGGACGGCATCCTGCTCAAGCGCGGCGCGCTGACCGACGACGAGCGCGTGGTGATGCAGCGGCACACGCTGATCGGCGCCGACATCCTGTCCGGCTCCGACACCCCGCTGCTGGAGATGGCGCGCGACATCGCGCTCTATCACCACGAGCGCTGGGACGGCAGCGGCTACCCGCGCGGGCTCGCCGGCAAGGAGATCCCGGAAGCCGCGCGCATCGTCGCGATCGCCGACGTGTTCGACGCGCTGACATCCGAGCGCCCGTACAAGCGCTGCTGGCCGCTGGAAGACGCGCTCGCCTACATGCAGGACCAGGCCGGCCACCACTTCGACCCCGAACTGCTGACCCTGTTCGTCGGCTGCATTTCGGAGATGCGGACGATCTGCGCCCGCTTCGGCGGCGAGCCGATGGACCTGAACCCGGTCGAGCTGACCTGACCGCGCGATGACACGGCACCCTGCCAGCCCGAACCCGGCGGTCGCGCGCCTCGGCGCCACCCTGCTGTGCGGCTTCGGCCTGCTGGCGCTGGCTCTGGCGCTCTCATCCGCACCGGCGCGCGCCGGCGCGGTGCTGGACCGCGTCACCGCATCGTCCACGCTGCGCGTGTGCATCTGGCCCGACTACTACGGCATCAGCTTCCGCAACCCGCGCACGCAGCAGCTCGTGGGCATCGACATCGAGCTGTCGGCCGAATTCGCGAAGGACCTGGGCGCGAAGCCGAGCTACGTCGACTCGTCGTTCCCGAAGCTGATCGAGGACCTGAGCGACGACCGCTGCGACATCGCGATGTTCGCCGTCGGCGTGCTGCCGCAGCGCGCGCAGTTCCTGAAGTTCTCGCAGCCGTACCTGCAGAGCGACATCTACGGGGTCACCACCCGCGGCAGCCGCGCGGTGCGCTCCTGGGCCGACATCGACCAGCCCGGCGTGCAGGTGGCGGTGCAGGCCGGCACCTTCATGGAGCCGGTGATGGCCGCCGCCCTGAAGCAGGCCAAGCTGGTCGTCGTGCGCCCGCCGCAGACGCGCGAGCAGGAGCTCGAAGCGGGCCGCGTCGACGTCTTCATGACCGACTACCCCTACAGCCGCCGCCTGCTCGACAACGCCGACTGGGCCCGGCTCGTCGCGCCGCCCACGCCGTTCCACGTGCTGCCGTACGCCTACGCGGTAAAACCGGGCGACGACGGCTGGCTGCGCCGGGTTGACGAATTCGTCGCCCGCATCAAGCGCGACGGCCGCCTGGAGGCGGCCGCCCGGCGCAGCGGCCTGAGCGAGATCGTCGTCGCGAAATAGCGGCCGGACCCGCCCCGATGCCGCACCGCGACCACGCCGAACTGCCCGGCTGGCTGAGCAGCGCCTCGGTCGCCTGGATCGGCGCGGTGCTGGCGCTGGCGGTGCTCGCGCTGGCGGGCGCCTTCGTCGCCCACGAAAGCCGCGCGATCCGGGAACGCGACCTCCAGAGCACCGAGATGTACGCCCGCGTCCTCGAGGACCAGGCGAACCGCGCGTTCAACACCGTCGACATCGCGCTGACCACGCTGGCCGGCACGGTGCGCGAGTCGACGCGCACGATCGATCCGATCCGGCTCTCCCCGACGCTCGTGCAGGCGCAGCAGGGGCTGCCGTTCCTGCGCAGCGTGTCGCTGCTCGATGCCCACGGACGCGTGCTGGCAAGCTCGAACCCGGACAGCGTCGACATCGTCGTCGACCCGGCCCGCATTCCGATGCCCCGGCCGGGGGAGGTCGACCGGCTCGGCCCGCTGGTGTTCGGGCGCGACCTGGCGGATGCCGCGGTCGGCACGCCGGCCGCTCCGGCGGTGCGCCACCGGCGCAGCTTCGTGCCGCTGGTGCGAACCGTGCCGGGCCGCCCCGATCGGCCGGACGACGCGCTCTACCTGGCCGCGGTGCTGAACCTGGACCACTTCGCGACCGCTTTCCAGCTCACGCTGGACGATCCACGCCGCGCGGCGGCGCTGTTCTCGATCGACGGCGTGATGCTGGCCGCGACCGAGACGATCCGCCTGGCGCCCGGCGAGCCGGCGCGGCAGCACCGCTTCTTCACCGGCTTCCTGCCGGCGCATGAAAGCGGCAGCTTCGTCGGCCCCGGCATCGACGGCGACACCGTGATCACCGCCTTCCGCACGCTGCGACAGCGGCCGATCTCGGTGTTCGTCGAACACGATCTCGCCGCGCCGAACGCCGTCCAGGCGGCGACCGCTGCCTGGACGGCCGGTGCCGCGGTGACCGCCCTCGCGGTGATCGGTGCGATGGTGGGCATGGCCTGGCGCAGCCTGCGCAGCCACGAGGCGGTGCGCGCGGCGCTGGACCTCACGCGCGGCCGTGTGACACGCAGCGAACGCGACCTGCGCAGCCTGGTCGAGAGCGTGCAGGAGCTGATCTTCCGCACCGACGCCGATGGTCGCATCGGTTTCGTCAACGGCCGCTGGGAGTCGATCAGCGGCACGGCGCGCGCCGCGGCGCACGGCCGGCGGCTCGCCGAACTGTGCGAGCCGGACGACTGGGCGCGCGTGGAAGCGCTGTTCCGGCCCGAAGCCACCCCGCCGGCGCTGCCGGCCGGAGCCGACACGGCCGGCGAGCCGGCCGCGGTGATGGTGCAGATCCGCACGCCGTCCGGCGCGCTGCGCACGCTGGAGGTGTCGGTCGCCGCGGTGCGTGATGCACAGGGCGCGCTGACCGGATTCGCCGGCTTCGCGATCGACGTGTCGGAGCGCCAGCTCGCGCGCCGCCGGCTGCAGGCGCAGCTCGAGTTCAGCGCGCGGCTGCTCGAGGTGAGCCCGACGCCGCTGTTTGTCAAGGATGAGGCGGGCCGCTTCGTCACCGTCAACCGCGCGTGGCTGGACCTGATGGCACTGCAGCCCGCGCAGGTGATCGGCCGCACCTCGGCCGACCTGTTCGGCGCCGACGCGCCCCGGCACATCGAGCAGGACCGGCGGCTGCTCGGGTCGGAGGACCGGCTGAGCTACGAGAACCGGCTGCAGCGCCCCGGCGGCGACGCGCGCGACACCGTGGTCACCAAGGTGCGCTTCACGCAGGCCGACGGCCGCCCGGCCGGCATCATCGGCAGCATCGTCGACGTGACCGAGTTCCGCGAGGCCGAGCGCGTCATCCGCGACGCGCGCGACGCCGCGGAGCGGGCCAGCCGCGCGAAATCAGAGTTCATCGCCGACGTCAGCCACGAACTGCGCACGCCGCTGCAGTCGATCATCGGCTTCTCGGAGATGGGCACGGCGCTGGCCGATTCCGCACCGGAACTGCGCGAGATGTTCGACGACATCCACGCCGGCGGCCGGCGCATGCTGCGGCTGGTCAACGGCCTGCTCGACGTCGTGACGCTGGAGAGCGCGCCCGAAGCGCTCGAGCGCGCGCCGTGCGATGTCGGCGAGCTCGCTGCCGACGTGGTGCGGGAGCTGCGTGCGCAGGCCGCTGCGCGTGGGCTGCGCCTGGAGCTGGCGGCGCCGGCGCGGCCGCTGGTCGCCGCGGCCGACGCGCCGCGGCTGCGGCAGGCGATCCGCCACGTGCTCGACAACGCACTGCGCCATGCGCCCGCCGGCAGCGCGATCGGGATCGAGATCGCACCCGTGGCGCGCGACAGGCCGATCGACACGCCCTCGCCCGCGGCGGCCGGCGGCGACATCGAGATCCGCATCCGCGACCATGGCCCCGGGATTCCGGACGACGAGCTGGAATCGATCTTCGACGCCTTCGTGCAATCCAGCCGCACGCGCGACGGCTCGGGCGGCACCGGGCTGGGCCTGACGATCTGCCGGCGCATCCTGGCGGCGCACGGCGGCTCGGTGCAGGCCGGTCATGCACCGGGCGGCGGTGCGCTGCTGCGCCTGCGGCTGCCCGCCGCGACCGATGACGCTCCGTCCGGCGCGGCGGCCGGAGGTGCGCCCGCCGTCACCGCCGCGCCCCCCGCCGCGCCCCCCGCCGCGCCGGCCACCGAGACCGCCTGAAGGCAAGCGCCCCTGGACGCCCGATGAACGAACTGACCGATCTGCTCGAACGCCGATTGAACGCCGAGCGAGCCACGCGCAGGAAGGCCCAGGCCCTGCTCGCGGAGCGCGAGGCCGAGCTCGCGCGCACGCGCGAAGAGCTGGCCACGCTGCAGGAGCGGCTGGAGCCGCTCGTCGCCGAGCGCACCCTGGCACTGCGCCAGGCGCGCGACGAGGCGGTGGCGACGAGCCAGGCGAAGAGCAGCTTCCTCGCCAACATGAGCCACGAGATCCGCACGCCGCTGACCTCGATCATCGGATTCGGCGAGCTGCTGCTCGACCCGCAGGTGTCGGCGGCCGACAAGACCGACGCGGTCAAGACCGTGATCCGCAACGGCCGCCACCTGCTGGACGTGATCAACGACATCCTCGACCTGTCCAAGATCGAGACGCGCCAGCTCGAGGTCGAACGCATCGAGGTGCGGCTGCCCGAGTTGCTGAGCGAGATCGACGCGCTGGTCGCGGGCCGCGCGACCGACAAGTCGCTGTGCTTCACCATCGGCCACCGGCTGCCGCTGCCGCCCGCGCTGCTCACCGATCCGGTCCGGCTGAAGCAGATCCTGCTGAACTTCTGCGGCAACGCCGTCAAGTTCAGCCCTGCCGGCGAGGTGCGGCTGGAGGTCGGCCACGACGCGGCGAGCGCTCGCCTGCGCTTCGACGTGATCGACCACGGCATCGGCATGAGCGAGGCGCAGGTGGAGCGGCTGTTCCAGCCTTTCGTGCAGGCCGACGTGTCGACCACGCGGCAGTTCGGGGGCACCGGGCTCGGGCTGTACATCTGCCGCCAGCTCGCCGACCTGCTGGGCGGCGAGATCGAGGTCGCGAGCCGGCCGGGCGAAGGCAGCCGCTTCAGCTTCGTCGTGCCGGTGGGCATGGCGTGCCGGCCGCTCGAGATGCTGACCGACGAGCGCGATTTCGAGACCTTCCACCGCGCCGACTTCGAGATCACGGAGATCGAGGTGCCGGCGCTGGCCGGCCGCGTGCTGCTGGCCGAGGATGGCGTCGACAACCAGCGGCTGCTGGCCGCCTACCTGCGACAGGCCGGGCTCGACGTCGACATCGCCGCCAACGGGCTGGCCGCGGTGGAAAAGGCGCGATCCGGCAACCACGCGCTGGTGCTGATGGACATCCAGATGCCGCTGCTGGATGGCGTGGAGGCCACGCGCCGGCTGCGCGCCGCCGGCTGCCACACGCCGATCGTGGCGCTGACCGCCAACGTGATGCAAGCCGACGTGGCACGCTACCGCGCCTGCGGCTGCGACGAGGTGATCGGCAAGCCGATCGACCGCGCCCGCTTCTATGCGGTGCTGCAGCGCTTCGTCGCCACCGCGGTGCCGCCGGCGCTGGACGACGGCGACAGCGAATACGCGCGCGAGCTGGCGCTGCTGACCGCCGAGTTCCGCGCCGGCCTGCCGAAGACGCTGGACGCGATCGGCCGCGCCGCGCAGTCGGCCGACTGGCAGGGCCTGACGGCACTGATCCACACGCTCAAGGGCACCGCCGGTTCCTACGGCTACGGCCAGATCACGACGATGGCAGCGGAGGTCGAACAGCACCTGCGGGCCGGCGACGCCGCGCGCGCCGCCGCACTGTGCCCGACGCTGATCCGCCGCGCCCGGCGCGCGATCGGCGAAAGCGTCGCGGCCTGAGCGGCGCAGGCGCGGGCGATGCGGTCGCGCTATCGTCGCCACCCCAGCGGACCGGCGCACCGCGAATGGGCCCGGCAGCACCCCTCCGGCCGCCCGCCGGACGGACCGGTACCGCCGGCCGACGACACGCCGCGGCGGCGACCCCGCGGAGCGACAACCTGGCGGAGCGAACCATGAAGCAGCAGCACCCCGACGCCAGCGCCCCGCGCTGGGACAGCCTGTGGCTGAACCTGAACCTGGCGACGCTGCGCGACGGCTACGGCATCGTCGAGGACGGCGCGATCGCGGTGCGCGGCGGCCGCATCGCCTGGGTCGGCCGGCGCGCGGACCTGCCGGCCGGCGCACGCGCCGACGCGGAGCACGACGGCGCCGGCGGCTGGCTGACGCCGGGGCTCGTCGACTGCCACACGCACGTCGTGCATGCCGGCAACCGCAGCGACGAGTTCGAGGCGCGGCTGCAGGGCGTGCCGTACGAGGAGATCGCGCGCCGCGGCGGCGGCATCGTCTCCACCATGCGGGCGACCCGCGCCGCCAGCGACGCCGAACTGCGCGCCGCCAGCCTGCCGCGCATCGACAGCCTGCGCGCCGAGGGGGTCACGACGCTGGAGATCAAGTCCGGCTACGGGCTCGACCTGGCCAGCGAGGCGAAGATGCTGCGCGTGGCGCGCGAGTTCGGCCGCACGCTGCCGCTGCGCGTGCGCACCACCTTCCTCGGCGCGCACGCGGTGCCGCCGGAGTTTGCCGGCCGGGCCGACGACTACATCGACCACGTCGCGCAGGAGATGCTGCCGGCGCTGGCCGGCGCCGGGCTGGTCGACGCGGTGGACGCGTTCTGCGAGGGCATCGGTTTCAGCGCCGCGCAGACCGCGCGCGTGTTCGAGGCGGCGCGGCGCCACGGGCTGCCGGTCAAGCTGCACGCGGAGCAGTTGTCGGACCAGGGCGGCGCGGCGCTGGTGGCGCGCCACGGCGGGCTGTCGGCCGACCACCTGGAGTGGCTGTCGGCCGAGGGCATCGCGGCAATGGCCGCGGCCGGCACGGTGGCGGTGCTGCTGCCCGGCGCGTTCTACTTCCTGCGCGAGACGCGGCTGCCGCCGGTGGCGGCGCTGCGCGCGGCGGGCGTGCCGATCGCGGTGTCGACCGACTGCAACCCCGGCACCTCGCCGATGCCCTCGCTGCTGGCGGCGATGAACATGGCCTGCACGCTGTTCCGCCTCACGCCGCAGGAGGCGCTGGCCGGTGCGACGAAACATGCCGCCGCCGCCCTCGGCCTGGGCGCCGAGATCGGCGTTCTGGAAGCCGGCCGTGCCGCCGATTTCGCGCTGTGGGCGATCGACCGGCCGGCCGACCTGTCGTACGCGCTCGGCCTGAACCCCTGCCGGCAGGTGGTGTTCGGCGGCGTGGCGCACACGCCGCGGACCGCGCACACGCGGTAGTCGCCACAGGCTCCACGGGCATCGCAGATTCGGGGGCCTCTGCGGGCGCCGCCCCTGCGCGGCTGCGACCCGGCGCGGGTTCGATCGGAACCCGCGGCCGGCGCGCCGGCCCACAATCGCCGCCACGATGGCCGCGCCCCCCTCCGTCTGGTCCACGCTGCGACATCCCCAGTTCCGCGGGCTGTGGCGCCACGGCGGGCTGTACTTCATCGGCAACGCGATGCAGACGATGGCGGCGGCCTGGATGATGATCGAGCTGACCGGCTCGGCCTTCCTCGCCGCGCTGGTGCAGACCGCGGTGTTCCTGCCGATGTTCCTGCTCTCGCTGCCCGCGGGCGTGCTGGCCGACATCACCGACCGGCGGCGGCTGATGCTCGCGGCGCTGGCGGTGCACGCGGCCACCGGCACGCTGCTGGCGGCGCTGCTGATCGGCGGCGTCGGCGGGCCGGGCACGCTGCTGTGCTTCGTCTTCGTCGGCGGCTGCTGCACCGCGCTGCTGTCGCCCGCCTACAACTCGGCGATCGCCGACGCAGTGCCGCGCGACGAGCTGCCGCAGGCGATCACGGTGGTCGGCATCGCCTACAACGCGGCGCGCGCGGTCGGGCCGGCGCTCGCCGGCGTGGTGTCGGCCGAGGCCGGCGGCGCCTGGAACTTCGTGCTGTGCGTGGCCGGCACGCTGCTGCTGACCCACGCGGTGCGCCGCTGGCCGCCGGCGCCGCACCCGCCGTCGCGGCTGCCGGCCGAGCGCCTGTGGGGCGGCATGCTGAGCGCGCTGCGCTTCGCCCGCCATTCGCGGCCGGTGCTGGCGCAGCTCGTGCGCACGATCGCCTACAGCGGCTGCGGTTCGGCGCTGTGGGCGCTGCTGCCGGTGGTCGGCCAGCGCCAGCTCGGCCTGGGCGCGGCCGGCGTCGGGCTGCTGATGGGCTGCATGGGCGCCGGCGCGGTCGGTGCCGGGCTGGTGATCGGCCGGCTGCGCGCGCGCATCGGGCTGGAGACGCTGGTGGGCGGCGGCTGCGTCGCGTTCGCCGCCGCGATGGTCGCCGCGGCCTTCGTGCGCTGGCCGGTCGTCGTCTACGCCGCGCTGATGCTGGCCGGCGCGTCGTGGATGTCGGTGATGTCGACCTTCAACACCGCCACGCAGACCAGCGCGCCGCCGTGGGTGCGGGCCCGTGCGTCGGCGATGCACGTGCTGTGCGCGCTCGGCTCGTTCGCGCTCGGCTCGGCGCTGTGGGGCGCGCTGTCCAGCCTGGCGGGGCTGACCGCGGCGCTGTGCCTCGCCGCGCTGGCGATGGCCGGCGGGCTGCTGCTCGCGCGCCCGTTTCCGCTGCGCATGGGCGAGGCCGACGACGTGACGCAGGCGACGGCCTGGGAAGAACTCACGATCGCCGACGAGCCCTCGCCCGAGGCCGGGCCGGTGGCCGTCGAAGTCGCCTACCGCATCCACGCCGAGGACGCGGTGGCCTTCATCGAGGCCGCCAGCCTGCTGCGCGCGCCGCGCCGGCGCGACGGCGCGACCTTCTGGCGCCTGTACCGCGACCTGGCCGACCCGGCGCGCTACGTCGAGCGCTTCATCGTCACCTCCTGGGCCGACTACATGCACCAGCGCTCCCGCGCGACGCTGGCCGACCGCGACCTGGAGGCCCGGGTGCGCGCGTACCAGCGGCCGGGGGAGCCGGTGACGATGGCGCACTACATCGCGGAGCGCTGAGAGTCTGAGCCGCCGGCACGGCGCGCCGGTCCGCCACCGGCCCGGTGTCGCGCTGCCGACGTCCCGTCCCGCCTTGCCGCCTCTGACCCTCTCAGCCGCCCGACAGGCCCTGCGGCGCGTCGCCGGTGTCGGCGTCGAGGTGGTCGGTGCAGTCCAGCCGCTCGACCGCGTGCGGCGGCAGCGCGGCGGCGATCGTCAGCGAGGTGTTGGCATAGCCCAAGGGCGCAGGCTCGCCGGGCGCCAGGCGCAGGTGGCGCTCGACCAGCGAGCGGATCACCAGCCCGTGGGTGACGACGATCAGCGGCCCGTCGACGGCGGCGCGCAGCGCCAACAGCCGCTCGAACGCGGCGGCCACGCGCGCATGGAAGGCCGCCATCGATTCGCCGCCGGGCGGCGCGGCGTCCATCGTCAGCGGGTCGGACTCGAAGGCATCGTAGGGCTGGCCGCGCAGCGCGCCGAAGTTGCGCTCGTGCAGCAGCGGCGACGGCTGCGGCGCGAGGCCGGTGGCGGCGGCGATCGCCTGCGCCGTCTGCCAGGCGCGCGGCAGGTCGCTGCTGACCATCGCGACAGCGCCCGCGCCGGCCAGGCGCCGCGCCAGCGCCTCGGCCTGGCGGCGGCCGCGTTCGCTGAGCGGCGTGTCGGCCGGCTGCAGCACGCGGCCGACGTTGAGGGCGGTTTCTCCGTGGCGGACGATCAGCAGCGTCATGCGGGGCACCCAGCAGGAAACGGACCCGCATCAGACCACAGCCGCCGGCATGGCACCCGCCGAACGCCCGGCAAGCGCGTTGGCTATGCTTCGCGCCCCGCCACCCACCCGCAGAGACTCGCCATGATCCTCGAGCACGCCGACATCCGCATCCAGCCGGGCCGCCAGGCCGAATTCGACGCGGCGATCCGCCATGGCGTCGAGACCGTGATCTCGAAGGCCGAGGGGTTTCTCGGCTACGCGGTGCACAAGGGCATCGAGACCCCGGAGCGCTACGTGCTGACGATCCGCTGGGCCACGCTCGAAAACCACACTGTCGACTTCCGCGGCGGGCCGCTGTTCCCGCAGTGGCGCGCGATCGTCGGGCCGTTCTTCGCGGTGCCGCCGGTGGTCGAGCATTTCGAGCTGCTGGTGACGGACGCCGGCTGAAACGCGCCCGGCCCCGGGGAACACCCCCGGGCGCCTGCGCATTGCCGCTGCACCGGCCGCGGCAGCACAATCGCCCTCCCTTTTTCCCCGGCCAGCGGCGTCCTCGCCGCGGCACCAGCGGAGGCGCGCCATGACCGAACCGGTTTCGAAGTCCACCCTTTCCCCTGCCGAGCAGGCGCTGCGCGACGCCGCGCTCGAGTACCACCGGTCTCCGACGCGCGGCAAGATCGCCGTGGTGCCGACCAAGCCGCTGTCGAACCAGCGCGACCTGTCGCTCGCCTACTCGCCCGGCGTGGCCTACGCCTGCCTCGCGATCGAGAAGGATCCGACGCTGGCGGCCGAATACACCTCGCGCGGCAACCTGGTGGGCGTGGTCACGAACGGCACCGCGGTGCTCGGCCTGGGCGACATCGGCCCGCTGGCCGGCAAGCCGGTGATGGAAGGCAAGGGCTGCCTGTTCCGCAAGTTCGCCGGCATCGACGTGTTCGACATCGAACTCGCCGAGCGCGACCCCGACAAGCTGGTGGACATCATCGCCGCGCTGGAGCCCACGCTGGGCGGCGTCAACCTCGAGGACATCAAGGCGCCGGAGTGCTTCTACATCGAGCGCCAGCTGCGCGAGCGGATGAAGATCCCGGTCTTCCACGACGACCAGCACGGCACCGCGATCATCTCCACCGCCGCGCTGCTGAACGGGCTGGAACTGGTGGGCAAGCAGATCGGCGAGGTGCGCCTGGCGGTGTCGGGCGCCGGCGCGGCGGCGATCGCCTGCCTGGACCTGATGGTCGAGCTGGGCGTCAAGCGCGAGAACATCTTCGTCTGCGACTCCAAGGGCGTGATCCACGACCGCCGCGAGGACAAGCTCGACGCATCGAAGCAGCGCTACCTGCAGAAGACCACGCACCGCACGCTGGCCGACGTGATGGCCGGCGCCGACGTGCTGCTCGGCTGCTCGGCCGCCGGCGCGGTGTCGCAGGACATGGTCAAGAGCATGGCCGACAAGCCGATCATCCTGGCGCTCGCGAACCCCGAGCCGGAGATCCGGCCCGAGCTCGCGAAGGCGGTGCGGCCCGACTGCATCATCGCCACCGGCCGGTCGGACTATCCGAACCAGGTCAACAACGTGCTGTGCTTCCCGTACATCTTCCGCGGCGCACTGGACTGCGGCGCCTCGCGCATCACCGAGGCGATGAAGGTCGCCTGCGTGCGCGAGATCGCCGACCTGGCGAAGGCGGAGATCAGCGCCGAGGTCGCCTCGGCCTACTCCGGCCGTGAACTGCGCTTCGGCCCCGACTACCTGATCCCGACGCCGTTCGATTCGCGGCTGATCCTGCGCATCGCCCCGGCCGTGGCGCTGGCCGCCGAGGCCTCGGGCGTCGCGCTGCGCCCGATCAAGGACCTGGAGGCCTACCGCCAGTCGCTGACCCGCTTCGTCACCCACACTGGCATGTTCATGCGCCCGGTCTTCTCGGCCGCGCGTGCCGAGCCGAAGCGCATCGCCTACGCCGAGGGCGAGGACGAGCGCGTGCTGCGCGCGGTGCAGATCGCGCTCGACGAAGGCCTGGTGCGCCCGATCCTGGTCGGCCGGCCGGCGGTGATCGCCGCGCGCATCGAGCGCGCCGGCCTGCGCCTTGCGGCCGGCCGCGAGTTCGACGTGGTCAACCCCGAGGACGACACCCGCTTCCGCCAGTACTGGGAGGCCTACCACCGGCTGACGGCGCGCGACGGCGTGTCGCCCGAGACCGCGAAGGCGACGCTGCGGCGCTCCAACACCACCATCGCCGCGATGATGGTCAAGCTCGGCGACGCCGACGGCATGCTGTGCGGCCTGGTCGGCCGCTTCGACGGCCACTTCGAGCACGTGCGCGAGATCATCGGCCTGAAGCCCGGCGCGCACGGCTACGCGGCGATGAACGCGCTGATGCTCGACAAGCACACGCTGTTCATCGCCGACACCTTCGTCAACGACGACCCGACGGCCGAGCAGCTCGCCGACATCGCGACGATGGCGGCCGAGGAGGTGCAGCGCTTCGGCCTGCCGCCGAAGGTGGCGTTCCTGTCGCACTCGATGTTCGGCACCAGCAAGCGGCCGTCGGCTTTGAAGATGCGCGCGGCGCGCGACCTGTTCGTGCAGCGCAACCCGAACGTGCCGGCCGACGGCGAGATGCACGGCGACGCCGCGCTCAGCGAGGACGTTCGCCACCAGTTCCTCAGCGATTCGACGCTCGACGGCGCCGCCAACGTGCTGGTGCTGCCGAACCTGGACGCCGCGAACATCCTGTTCAACGTGCTGAAGATGACCGGCGGCCAGGGCGTGACGGTCGGCCCGATCCTGCTCGGCTCGTCGGCGCCGGTGCACATCCTGACGCCGGCGGCCACGGTGCGCCGCGTCGTCAACATGACCGCGCTGGCGGTGGCCGACGCCGGCGTGCGGCAACGCGCCTGAGGGCCCGGGGGTCCGGCCCGGCCGGGCCCCGCGCTCAGCGGGCCGGCTTCGCCGCGCCCTCGAGGTGCTGCTTCGAGGTGATGCCCATCGACACGTAGATGCTGGTCAGCGCCTCGACGCCCACGTCGGCGGGCGTGACCCAGTCCTCGGGCACGTAGAGCAGGCCACCGCCCACCGGCACCGGCGCCGTGGGCACGAGCACGCCGAGGTAGGCCCGGCCGCCCACCGTGACCGGCTCGGGCGTCGACAGCAGGCCGAGCACCGCCGCGCCGCCGACGCCGCCGAAGTGCAGCCACACCGCGCTCATCGAGCGCAGGCCCTCCTCGTCGCGCTGCGCGAACAGGTCGACGAACTTCTTCACCATGTCGTAGACGCTGCGCACGACCGGGATGCGCTGCATCACCGCGTTCAGCCCCAGCGCGAGCACGTGGCGCAGCCGCGTCTGCACCAGCAGGCCCAGCCCGTACAGGCCGACGATCACGAGCGCGACGCCGATCAGGTAGCCCGCCACCTCGGAGCCGGTGACGCCGAAGCCGATCGCCGCGAGCACGCGGCCGACGAAGCTGCCCGGCCCGAGCCACTCGTTCAGCAGGCGCACCGCCCAGACGAAGACCAGCACCGTCGCCACCAGCGGCAGCGCGGCCAGCGCACCGGTGGCGAAGGTGCTGGCCAGGTGGCGCAGCGGCGACTTCATGGCTCGGCGTCGGGTTCGCGCGGCAGCGCGCTCACCAGGACCTTGTCGATGCGCTTGCCGTCGAGGTCGACGACCTCGAAGCGCCAGCCTTCCCACTCCACGTTGTCGGCGGTCCTGGGCAGCCGCCCCAGCAGCAGCATCACCATGCCGGCCAGCGTGTTGTAGCGCCCGCGGTCTTCCTCGGGCAGTTCCTTCAGCGCCAGCCGGTCCTTCAGCTCGGGCACCGGGATCAGGCCGTCGATCAGCCAGCTGCCGTCCTCGCGCTGCACCGCCCAGGCGTCCTCCTGCGACGGTGTCGTGAACTCGCCGGTGATCGCCTCGAGCACGTCGCGCACGGTGATCATGCCCTGCACCTCGCCGTACTCGTCGACGACGAAGACGATCTGCGCGCTCGACGCGCGGAAGTGGTCCAGCAGTTCCATGCCCGACAGCGTCTC
>JBGAMJ010000207.1:0-7371 GCA_044223035.1 Piscinibacter sp. | reverse complement strand
ACGAGGGCCGCATCGACGCCGCCGAATCGCTGGCACGCGCGGCGGCGCAGCGGTGCAACGACGGAAGCAGGTGCGCGAAGGCGCGCCAGTGCGCCCACCAGGTGCTGGGCAAGGTCGAACTGCGCCGCGGCCGGCCGGACCGGGCAGCGCAACAGATGCTGAAGGCGGTCGACGACGCCGCCGAGGCGTTCGGGCCGCGCCATTCGGAGACGGCGCTGACGCTGCTCAGCCTGGCGATCGTGGAGCGCCAGGCCGGCGACCTGAACGCCGCGCGCGCGGCGCTCGACCGCGCGCTCGATCTCGGCCGGGACGCGACGCTGCGGCAGGCCGACCGCGTCGACCTGCTGCGCACGCAGGCCGTGCTGAGCTTCGATTTCGGCGACTACGCGGATGCGCGCGACCGCCTGCTCGTCTTGCTGGCGCACACGCCGCCCGGCGCCGAGCGCGCGCAGCAGCAGCGCCTGCTCGCCAACACGCTGCTCGCGCTGGGCGATCCGGATGCGGCGCTCGACGCGTCCGCCGAAGCGCTGGCGCTTGCGACGGCGGCGAAGGACGACATCGAGGCGGTGCTGGCCCACCAGGCGCACGCCCGCGCGCTGTCGCTGACCGGTGCCGCCGCCGGCGCGGCAGCGGAGATGCGGGCCGTGCTGCAGGGCTGGCGCGACGCCGGCTATGCCGAATCGGCGATGGAAGTGCTGCGGGCGCGGCGGATGCTGGCAGAGATCGCGGTGCGTGGCGGCGATACCGGCGCCGGCCCGCTGACCGAACTGGAAGCGGTGGCGGCGTCGCAATCGTCCTCCGCCGGCGGCCAGCCGCTCGAATGGGCGACGACGCTCGACCTGATCGGCAGCCTGCACCGCCAGGCCGGCCGGGCGGCGCAGGCGCGCGAGCTGCACCGGCAGGCCGGGCGTATCTTCGCGGAGAAGCTGCCCCCCGGCCACCCGCTGCGCACGCGCAATGCGCTCTACCTTGCCGCAGCCTCGGCGCCGGATCCCGTCGCCCGCGCGCCGGGCGCTGCACGGGGCGGCCTGGGTTCCGGCATCGGCAAGGGCTCCCGCCCGGGATCCAGTCCCGAAGACTCCCTGACTCGCGCGGCCGATGCCTACCGGCAGCGTTTTCCTGCCGGCTCCGTCTGGCGCCGAACGCTCGACCGGTACCTCGCCGGCGACGCCTGCAGCGCGGGGCCCGCGAAGGCCTGCGCGCTGATCTTGTGACCCCGACACCCGAAGGGAGCGGACCATGAACAACACCACCGTCTCACAACGCCTGAAACGCAGGGCATCGTGTGTGGCATGCGCCGTCGCCGCGGTGATGGCCGCCACCGCCGTCCACGCGAAACCGCACCCCGCCGGCTGGCTGCCGCCACAGAGCCCGAAGCAGGTCGAGGCCCGGATGAAGCAGATGCTGCAGCGGATGAGCGACCTGGCCGCCTACATCGAGACCATCGACGCCGACGGAACGGTCGTGCTGCACGCCGTCTACCCGCCCGGCAGCGCGTGCGGCGCCTCGCAACCCAAGGCGACGCTCGGCCACACGGTCGACAAGGAGCGGCTGCTCCTCGCCGAACATGCGCTGGAATCGATCAACTCGGACATCGCCAACGGCATACCGCCGAGGATCCGGCTGAAGCAGGGAACCTGCCTCGGCAGGTAGCGGCACGGCGCTCAATCGCGCATCAACTCCTCCACCAGCTTGCGCACGATCGGCAGCGCCGGCGCTTCCGCCCGGCCGGCCAGCGTGACGATGCCGAAGCGGGCGGTGGCGTCGAGCGCCGGCTTCAGCACCAGCTCGGCCAGGTCGGGCGCCGCGGCGCGGATCGCGATCAGCACCGCGTCGCTGCTGCGCACCACCTCGACCAGGCTGGGGATCTCCTCGCAGCGCAGCGTCACGCAGTCCGACGGGTGCGCGCCGGGGCCGTAGCGCTCGGTCAGGATGCGCGCCACCTCGTCGCTCAGCGGCGTGGAGGCGATCGGGAACTGGCGCAGCGCGTCGAAGCGCAGCGCGCCGCGCCAGCGCGTCAGCGGGTGGTCGGGCCGGCACATGAACGCGCCGCGCATCTCGACCAGGTTGCCGATCCGCAGGTCCGGCGCCGGCGCCAGCGAGCGGGCGTCGATCACCAGCGCATCGAGCTCGCGCTCGCGCAGCGCGCGGGCCAGCAGCTCGGTGTCGCCGCGGGCGATCTCGACCCGGACGTTCGGATGCCGCGTCGCCATCGTCTTCAGCAGCGGCGTCATCAGCATCGCGCCGGGCCCGGAACCCATGCCGATGCGCACCGTGCCGGCCCGGCCGGCGCGCATCTGGTGGCCGCTGGCGCCCAGCTCGTCGGCGGCGAACACCAGGTCGCGCGCGCGCTGCACCACCTCGCGCCCGAACGGCGTCAGCTCGCTGCGCTTGCCGACGCGGTCGAACAGCGGCTGGCCGAGCTCGTCTTCCAGCGCGCGGATGCTGCGGCTGAGCGCCGGCTGCGTGAGGAACAGCGCGGCGGCCGAGCGGGTGAACGAACCGGTCTGCGCCAGCGACAGCAGGTGGCGGAGCTGGACGAGGGTCACGGCAGCACCTTGTCATGAATTCAACTCATTGTATGGCGGACAACAATGCATTGGACGTTCGTGTGGGCGCTTCCTACGATGCAGGCATGCGGTGCCCGAACGGCCCGCAACGGCACCCCAGCGACGCGAGCGCCCCAGGCGCGAGAGGACTCCCGATGTTGACGATCGACCGCTCGAACGACGTGTACCCCGGTGCCGGCACCGGCACCGCCAACGGCACAGACAACGGCACCCGCAGCGACACCCATCGCGCCGCCACCAGCAGCACCAACGGCAGCGCCGCCAGCGCCGCCGCCCCGGGCAGCTACCTCGGCGCCGCCCGCCACGACCGAATCGGCGAATTCATCCGCCTGCGGCGCGACATCCACCGCCAGCCCGAACTCGCGTTCGAGGAGCACCGCACCGCCGCGCTGGTGGCCGACAAGCTCGAAGGCTGGGGCTACGAGGTCGAGCGCGGCGTCGGCGGCACCGGCGTCGTCGGCCGCCTGGTCCGCGGCAGCGGCACGAAGCGGCTCGGCCTGCGCGCCGACATGGACGCGCTGCCGATCGCCGAGGCCAGCGGCGCCGCCTGGGCCAGCCAGCGCCCGGGCGTGATGCACGCCTGCGGCCACGACGGGCACACCGCGATGCTGCTGGCCGCCGCCCGCGACCTGGCGGAGCACGGCCGCTTCAGCGGCACGCTGCAGCTGATCTTCCAGCCGGCCGAGGAAGGCGGCGGCGGCGCGCTGCGCATGATCGAGGACGGCCTGTTCGACCGCTACCCCTGCGACGCGATCTTCGCGATGCACAACATGCCCGGCATTGCGCAGGGCCACCTGGTGTTCCGCGACGGCGCGGCGATGGCCTCGAGCGACTACGCCAGCATCACGCTGACCGGCGTCGGCGGCCACGGCGCGATGCCGCACCGGGCCTGCGACCCGGTGGTCGCCGCGGCGAGCCTGGTGATGGCGCTGCAGACCGTGGTCTCGCGCAACGTGGACCCGCTGCAGATGGCGGTCGTCACCGTCGGCGCGCTGCACGCCGGCCAGGCCAACAACGTGATCCCCGCCGCGGCCACGCTCGAGATCAGCGTGCGCGCGCTCGACCGCGAGGTGCGCGCGCTGCTCGCACGCCGCATCCAGGCGCTGGTGCACGCCCAGGCCGAGAGCTTCGGCGTGTCGGCCACGATCGACTGGCGCGACGGCTACGCGGTGCTGGTCAACACGCCCGCCGAGACCGCCTTCGCGCGAGACGTGGCGCTGCAACTGCGCGGCCCGACCGGCGTCACGCTGCACGGGCCGGCCCTGCCCGGCAGCGAAGACTTCGCCTTCATGCTCGAGCGCGTGCCCGGCAGCTACCTGCTGATCGGCAACGGCGACGGCGCGAGCCCGGGCGCCTGCATGGTGCACAACCCGGCCTACGACTTCAACGACGACAACCTGGCGGTCGGCGCCGCCTACTGGTCGCTGCTCGCCGAGCGCTTCCTGGCCGGCTGACCGCCGTTCCGCCCCGCCCCGCCCTGCTCCCGCTCCCCACGCCCAGGTCGCCTCGACGGCTGCAGTCGAGGCCCCCCGACCTCCCTGCAGCACCGACGGGGCCGCGCCCCCACCCGCGAGACGCCACCATGATTTCGAATGCCTCCGTGCCCATCGGCCCCGCCGCGACTTCCACCGTCCGACGGCCACCCGCCGAGGCCCGCCGATCCGCCGTGCCGAAACGCGTCGTCGCCGCGACGGTGGCGGGCAACGCGCTCGAGTTCTACGACTTCGTCACCTACGCCTTCTTCGCCGTCTACATCGGCCGCGCCTTCTTCCCGGCGTCGACGCCGCTGGGCAGCCTGCTGCTGTCGGTCGCGGTGTTCGGCGTCGGCTTCGTGTCGCGGCCGCTCGGCGGCGTGCTGATCGGCGCCTTCGCCGACCGCGCCGGGCGCAAGCCGGCGATGCTGCTGACGATCGGCCTGATCACCGTCGGCACGCTCGGCCTGGCGCTGACGCCGTCGTACGAGAGCATCGGGCTGGCGGCGCCGGTCATCGTCGTCGTCTGCCGGCTGATCCAGGGCGTGGCGCTGGGCGGCGAGGTCGGCCCGTCGAGCGCGTTCCTGATCGAATCCGCACCGCCGGCGCAGCGCGGGCTGTACGCGAGCTGGCAACTTGCCAGCCAGGGCGTCGCCACGCTGGTGGCCGGCGCGCTCGGCGTGGCCGTCATCGCCGCGCTGTCGCCGGCCGAGCTGCAGGCCTGGGGCTGGCGCGTGCCCTTCGCTGCCGGCCTGCTGCTGCTGCCGGTGGCGTTCTACCTGCGCCGCCACATGACCGAGACGCTGCACGCGGCGCCGGTGCCGGCGGCCCACCGCGGCATGAGCGGCCTGCGCCGGCAGCGCCGGATCATCGTGCTGGCGGTGCTGGTGGTTCTGGGCGGCACGGTGTCGAACTACGTCGGCACCTTCATGACGACCTACGCGATCACCACGCTGAAGTTCCCCGCGGGCATCGCGATGGGCGCGACCGTGGTGGTCGGCGCGGCGACGCTGCTGTTCTCGCTGCTCGGCGGCTGGCTGTGCGACCGTTTCGGCCGCAAGCCGGTGATGCTGTGGCCGCGCCTGGCCACCGCCGTGCTCACCGTGCCGGCGTTCGGGCTGCTGATCGGGCATCCGACACCGGCCACGCTGCTGGCGGTGACGGGCTTCCTGGCCGCGCTCACGGCGATCAGCGGCGCGGCGTCGCTGGTTGCGATCCCCGAGCTGCTGCCGCGCGGCATCCGCGCCACCGGCCTGTCGATCGCGTATGCGGTGGGTGTGTCGCTGTTCGGCGGCACCACGCAGTTCATCGTGACCTGGCTGATCGGCGTCACCGGCGACCCGGCCGCGCCGGCCTGGTACGTGGCCGGCACCAGCGTGATCACCGCGCTGGCGATGTGCGCGCTGCCCGAGAGCCGCGACCGGGCGCTCGAGGACTGATCGCCGCGACCCTACCCATCCCTGGAGCTTCCCCATGAAAGTGATCGTTCTCGGCGCCGGCCTGCTCGGCGTGACCTCGGCCTGGTTCCTGCGCGAACAGGGCCACGACGTGACGGTGATCGACCGGCAGGCCTCGCCCGCCGCTGAAACCAGCTTCGCCAACGGCGGGCAGATCTCGGTGAGCCATGCCGAACCCTGGGCCAACCCGGGCGCGCCGCTGAAGGTGCTGAAGTGGCTCGGCAAGGAAGACGCGCCGCTGCTGTTCCGCATCCGCGCCGACCTGCGCCAGTGGCTGTGGGGCCTGCAGTTCCTGCGCGAATGCACGCCCGCGCGCACGCGCCACAACATCGAGCAGATCGTGCGCCTGGGCACCTACAGCCGCGACACGCTGCAGGCGCTGCGCCGCGACACCGGCATCGACTACGACCACCGCACGCAGGGCATCCTGCACTTCTACACCGACCCGAAGGAGTTCGACGCCGCCGAAGCGCCGGCCGCGCAGATGCGCGAGCTCGGCTGCGACCGGCGCGTGATCTCGGCCGACGAGGCGGTGCGCCTCGAGCCCGCGCTGCGCCACATCCGCCCGCGCCTGGCCGGCGCGACCTACACCGCCGAGGACGAATCGGGCGACGCCCAGCGCTTCACGCGCGAGCTGGCGGCGCGCTGCGCGGCGCGCGGCGTGCGCTTCCTGATGAGCCACACCGTGACCGCGCTGCGCGAGGCGGGCGGGCAGATCGACCACGTCGAGGCGACCGACGCCGAAGGCCGCTTCCAGCGCCTGCGCGCCGACCGCTTCGTGCTGGCGATGGGCAGCTTCAGCCCGCTGCTGGCGCAGCCGCTGGGCATCCGCCTGCCGATCTACCCGGCCAAGGGCTACTCGGTCACGATGCCGGTGAAGGACGCGTCGATGGCGCACCAGGTGTCGCTGACCGACGACCAGTACAAGCTCGTGTTCTCGCGCCTGGGCGACCGGCTGCGCATCGCCGGCACGGCCGAGCTGAACGGCTACGACCGCGACCTGAACCGCGTGCGCTGCGAGGCGATCGTGCGGCGCACCGAGGAGCTGTTCCCCGGCGCCGGCGACACCGAACGGGCGCTGTTCTGGACCGGGCTGCGGCCGGCCACGCCGTCCAACGTGCCGATCATCGGCCGCAGCCGGCTGCCCAACCTGTTCCTGAACACCGGCCACGGCACGCTCGGCTGGACGCACGCCTGCGGCTCGGGCAAGAGCATCGCCCGCATCGTCAGCGGCCTGGCGCCGGAGGTGGACTTCGCCTTCGCGAACCTGCCGCGGCCGCGGCTGCCCGTCGCCGCGCCGCTTGCGACGTCGGTCTGACGCGGGGAGCGGGGCCGGCGCGGTCGGGCGCTGTGACTCCCACGCCCGCGCTGCCGGTTGCCATCCCCTGTTTTCGTAGATACGATTTCCAAGTGAAAATCACCTACGATCCGGCCAAGCGTGCGAAGACGCTCGAGGAGCGTGGCCTCGATTTCGAGGATGCGCTCGCCGTCTTCGAAGGTGTCACGGTCGAGGTTGTCGATGATCGCCGGGACTACGGCGAGCACCGGGTCCTGTGCTTTGGTCTTCTGGCCGGCCGCACGGTGGTCGTCGGCTACACGCCTCGTGGATTGGTCCGCCACATCTTCAGCATGCGAAAGGCAAACGATCGTGAACAAGCCCGCCTCGCGCCGCTCCTTGGGTTCTGACCTGGCTCGCGTGGACGCCCACGTCGTGAAGCCCCATGAGTACAAGGAACTCCCCGAGCTGACCGACGCCATGTTGGCACGCGCCGTCGTGAACAAGGGGGGGCGGCCGAAGTCGCTCCATCCGCGTCAGCTCATCTCGCTGCGCTTGCCTCCCGAGGTCGTCGAGAAGTGGCGCGCCACGGGTCC
>JBGAMJ010000206.1:0-7530 GCA_044223035.1 Piscinibacter sp. | reverse complement strand
ATTCCGGTGGCGCGGGGCGCTTTCACGAGCGCCACTACAACGAGTTCGTGACCTTCCTGCCGTACGTGCAGCAGTTTCTCTACGGCGAAGGCCTGGGCCGCCACCACGACGCCACGGGTTCGTCGATCCATGTCTTCCGGCGCAGCGACGTCGCGTCGGTGCGGCTGCTGCCGCGCGGCGACGACGAAACTGCCTGGACGCTGCGGGTCCAGCACATCGACCTGTATTTCTTCGACGATGTCGACATCGTGCTGCTGAACCTGGAACTCGCCGCCGACGATCTGCCGCTCGCACAGGCGCAGGAGATCCTCTACCGGTTCGGCCGCGCCTACCCGTCGGGCTGGGATGCACAGGGCCGGCCGTCGCACAGCATGGCCGCCACCGAGTGGCTGGACGCTGAAGGCCGCGTGCTGGCGCGATCCGACGCGCAGCAACGCGAGGCCTTCCTCGACTTCGTCGCCGCGCACCGGGCGCCGCGCATCGCGGCGCACTGGGATTTCATGCTGCGGCCGCTGGTCAGCGATCTGTCTGAACACGAGGGCGCGCTGCGCTACCGGCAGATCGAGTACTACCGGATGCCGTTGATGGCCTACCTGGCGGTCGACGATCCGCGCGCGCTGTCCCGCGGCGACTTCGTGCGCCTGGGGCTGGTGGCCGGCACCGGCGAGACGGCGCTGCCCTTCGGCGAAGGACATCTGGCCGACTTCGAGCGCCGCCACTGCTACGACCGCTTCTGGGACGAGTGCGGCACCGCGCCGCGCACGCGCTACCTCAGCTGCGGGCATGCGCTGATCGTCGTCGGCGACGCGTCCTCCCACTTCTACCGCTGCGGCGAACGCGGCGTGCTGGCGCAGTTCCGCCACCAGCATTTCATGCTGTTCCTGATCGCGCATTTCCAGAAGGCGGCGCTGCTGATGTTCTCCGACGGGCTGGTGGAGGCGCTGAAGAACCTGGACACGAACGATTCGACCAGCGTGCGCCGCTTCAAGCGCGCGATCCGCGGCAGCTTCGAGCGCTTCCTGCGCTTCACCCACCGCTACTGGTTCCACGAGGTGTCGGACCAGGCGCAGGTGCGCGCGCTGCACCACCTGTGCGCCGGCCACCTGGGCCTCGACGCGCTCTACGAGGAGGTGAAGGAGCGCATCGGCGACATGAACACCTACCTCGACGCCGACAGCCTGCGCCGCCAGGCCAACACCGTCGTCCGGCTGACCGTGGTGACGATCTTCGGGTTGATCGGCACCGTGACGACAGGCTTCCTGGGCATGAACCTGCTGGCCGAGGCCGACGCGCCGATGGGCCGCCGCCTGATGCTGTTCGCGGTCGTGTTCGTGCTGACCACGGTGCTGACCGTCTACACGATGGTCAAGTCCAAGGGCCTGTCGGACTTTCTCGACGCGCTGTCCGACGAGCGGCTGACCGCCTGGCAGAAGGTCAAGGCGCTCGCCGCGGTATGGCGGCGCGAACGCGCCTGACGCCGCTCCTCCCCGGAAGCCTCCCTTCCTGGGCCGGGCGCCGCGCGGTCATTCGACGCGGATGCCGGCGATCGTCGGGTCGCCGGTCGGGTAGCGCAGCGACAGCGCCTCCAGCGTCTGCTTGAGCACCGTCGCGATCATCAGGTTGCGGTGCGTCTTTGAATCGGCCGGCACCACGTGCCAGGGCGCCCAGTCGGTGCCGGTGGCGGAGATCGCCTCGGCGTAGGCGGCCTGGTAGGCGTCCCACTGGCGGCGCACGTCGAGGTCGCCGAGGTTGAATTTCCAGTGCTTGGCCGGGTCGTCGACACGGTCCTGCAGGCGCTGGCGCTGCTCGTCCTTCGAGATGTGCAGCATGAACTTCAGCACGGTGGTGCCGGTCTCGGCCAGCATGCGCTCGAAGTCGTTGATGTGGGTCAGCCGGCGCCGCGTCTCGTCGCGGTCGATCGTGCCGCCGACCACCGGCACCAGCACGTCCTCGTAGTGGCTGCGGTTGAACACCATGATCTCGCCGGCCGCCGGCACGCAGCGGTGGATGCGCCACAGCACGTCGTGCGCGCGCTCGTCCTCGGTGGGCGCCTTCCACCCGATCGCGTGCACGCCCAGCGGGCTCATGCGGCCGAACACCGCGCGCAGCGTGCCGTCCTTGCCGCTGGTGTCCAGCCCCTGCAGAACGACCAGCAGCTTGTAGCGCCGGTCGGCATAGAACAGGTTCTGCAGCCCGTCCAGCTCGACGGCCAGCGCGTCGACGCGCAGCTTGTCCTCGGCCTTGTCGCCGGTCGAAAACGGCTTGGCGGCCGGGTCGATGGCGGCGAGGTCGAAGCGGCGCGCCTTCGCGCGGTCGGCACCGCGGTGCACGTATTCCGCAGGGATCGGGGAGGACTTGGCCACGCGAGGCTCCGGTTGCCGCCCGGGGTCGGGCGCGCGGCAGTGTATCGGCGTGCACCGGCGCGGCGGCCGAATCGCGACACAATGTCGCCCTTTCCAACGAAGCTGCCCGCAAACGGTGCATCCTGACCGGCGGGCGTGGCGCCCATGAGCTTCCTCGCGATCGATGTCGGCAACACCCGCCTCAAGTGGGCCCAGTACGCCACGCCGCAGCCTGGCGCCGCGCTGCTGTCGCACGGCGCCGTCTTCCTCGAGACCATCGACGACCTGGCGGACACCGAATGGAAGTCGCTGCCCGCGCCGTCGAGCATGCTCGGCAGCATCGTCGCCGGCGAGGCGGTCAAGCGCCGCGTCGAGGAACAGCTCGAACTGTGGGAGGACATCGAGCCGCGCTGGGTGGTGCCGTCGGCGCAGGCCGGCGGCGTGCGCAACGGCTACGACCACCCGGGCCGGCTCGGCGCCGACCGCTGGGTGGCGCTGATCGGCGCGCGCCACCGCGTGCTGGCCCACGGCCGCCCGCGCGCCGCGCTGGTGGTGATGGTGGGCACCGCGGTGACGGTCGACGCGCTGGACGCCGACGGCCGCTTTCTCGGCGGCCTGATCCTGCCGGGCTTCGGCCTGATGCTGCGCGCGCTGGAGATGGGCACGGCGGGGCTGAAGGCGCCGACCGGCGAGGTCGTCGACTTCCCGACCAACACCAGCGACGCGCTGATGAGCGGCGGCGCGCACGCGATCGCCGGCGCCGTCGAGCGCATGCACCGGCGTCTGGTCAAGCTCGGCGGCCAGCCGCCGCTGCTGCTGATGAGCGGCGGCGCTGCCGTCAAGCTGGCGCCGATCACCGACCTGCCGTTCGAGCTGGTCGACACGCTGATCTTCGACGGGCTGCTGGAACTGCAGTCGCGCCGGCTGGCGCTGTAGGCGTTGTCGGGCGCGCTCCCGGGCGCTGGGCGCCGCTGCGTCAGTTCAGCGTCCGCGTCGCGGGCCGCGCTGGAGCCACAGCCGGATCGGCTTCGCGCGCCGGCCGTGTCAGCCCGTCGAGCACCCGGTCGGCGTCCAGCGAGCGGATCGGGACGGACGCGTCGCGCGGCACCCGCCCTTGGGCGATGAGGTTCTCGTAGCGCAGCGCGCACACCCGCAGGAACGACGAGAAGTTGCCGACCGCGCCGCGGTCGGCCACCAGCTCGTCGTACAGCGTCTCGATGAGTTGCGCCACCGTCATGCCGTCGCGCGTCGCGATCTCCTCCAGCACCGTCCAGTGCAGGTTCTCCAGCCGGATGCTGGTGACCACGCCGTGCAGCCGCACCGAGCGCGTGCGGCTCTCGTAGCTGGCGGGATCGGCGCTGATGAAGATCTTGCACATGGCGGCGGGCTCCGGAAGGATCGAGGTCGCGGCGGCGCTGGCGGTCAGAGGCTGATGCGGGTGCCGAGCACCGCGAGGAACTGGCCGATCCAGGCCGGGTGGGCCGGCCAGGCCGGCGCACTGACCAGGTTGCCGTCGGTCACCGCCGCGTCGATCGCGATGCCCATGTACTCGGCGCCGGCGAGTTCCACCTCCACTTGGCAGGCCGGGTAGGCGCTGAGCTTTCGGCCCTTGATCAGCCCGGTGGCGGCGAGCAACTGCGCGCCGTGGCAGATCGCCGCGACCGGCTTGTTCGCGGCGAGGAAGTGCCGCGCGATCTCGACCACGCGGGCGTTCATCCGCAGGTACTCCGGCGCGCGGCCGCCGGGCACGAGCAGCGCGTCGTAGCGGGCCGGGTCGACGTCGGCGAAGGTCGTGTTCAGCGTGAAGCGGTGGCCGGGCTTCTCGCTGTAGGTCTGCTGGCCCTCGAAGTCGTGGATCGCGGTCGCGACGAAGTCCCCGGCCTTCTTGTCCGGCGCCACCGCGTGCACCGTGTGGCCCACGGCCTGCAGCGCCTGGAACGGCACCATTGCCTCGTAGTCTTCCATGAAGTCGCCGCACAGCATCAGGATCTTGCTCATCGCTACGCTCTCCGTCGGGAATGGGGAACCGCCATTGTTCGCGCCTGCCGCCGCGGCGGGTAGTAGTCGCGTATCGCGAAGCTACGGGTTTTCCCGAGTGCGCCGCGCGGCGATGGGGCGTGCCGGCGCGCATCCGCCGCAATCACCCCGCGACGGGTGCCGGCTCGGCCGGCCCCGCCAAGACAAGGGCGGGAAGCGGTAGTAGCCTTCGACCCCCCGCGACGACCTCGGCTCGACGGGTCGCCGGTCCACCATCGATGGAGACGCGTTCCATGACAAGCTTGCAGATCAACGGAAAGTCGATGAAGGTCGACGCCCCCGCCGACACGCCGCTTCTGTGGGTGTTGCGGGACCATCTCGGGCTCACGGGCACCAAGTTCGGTTGCGGCATGGCGCTGTGCGGCGCCTGCACGGTGCACCTCGACGGCGCGGCCGTGCGAGCCTGCCAGACGCCGCTGTCGGCGGCCGCCGGCAAGCGCATCACCACGATCGAAGGCATCGGCGCCACGCGCGTCGGCAAGGCGGTGCAGAACGCCTGGCTGGCGATCGGGGTGCCGCAGTGCGGCTACTGCCAGGCGGGCCAGATCATGAGCGCCGCCGCGCTGCTGCAGCAGAACCCGACACCGAGCGACGCGGACATCGACGGTGCGATGAGCGGCAACCTGTGCCGCTGCGGCACCTACACGCGCATCCGCAGTGCGATCAAGGTCGCGGCGGGCCAGAAGGGAGACGCATGATGGACCTGCGCACGCTCATCACCCCGGTCACCCCGCGGCCATCCGGCACCCGCCGCCGCACGTTCCTGAAGGCCGCGCCGCTCGCCGGCCTGGTGCTCGGCGTGGGACTTCCCGGGCTGGGCCACGCCGCCGACGAACCGCAGAAGTACGGCGGAGACGGCATGCCGCACGGGCTGCGGGACAGCCCGAAGATCTTCGTGTCGATCGCCCCGGACGGCACGGTCCGCGTGATCGTCAACCGTTCCGAGATGGGCCAGGGCGTTCGCACCAGCCTGCCGCGCATCGTCGCCGACGAACTGGAAGCCGACCTGAAGCGCGTGCGCGTGGTGCAGGCGCCGGGCGACGAGGAGCGCTTCGGCAACCAGGACACCGACGGTTCGCGCAGCACGCGCCACTGGTTCGATCCGATGCGCCGATGCGGTGCCGCGGCGCGGCAGATGCTGGAGCAGGCGGCGGCGCAGCGCTGGCACGTGCCGCTGGACCAGGTCGAGGCTCGCCAGCACGAGGTCGTGCACAAACCCAGCGGCCGCCGCCTCGGCTACGGCGCGCTGGCGCTGGCAGCGGCCCGGCTCGAGGTGCCGCCGCGCGAATCGCTGCGGCTGAAGGACCCGGCGACCTTCCGCTACATCGGCAAGAACGACCCCGCGCTGACCGACGGGCCGGTCATCGTCACCGGAGCCTCGCAGTACGGCATCGACACCCGGCTGCCGGGCATGCTGTACGCGGTGATCGCGCGTCCGCCGGTGCTCGGCGGCAAGGTGCGCGGTTTCGACGCGGCCGAGGCGATGAAGATGCCGGGCGTGGTCAAGGTGTTCACGCTCGACGGCACGCCGCCGCCGTCGGAGTTCCAGCCCGTCGGCGGCGTGGTGGTGGTCGCCCGCGACACCTGGGCCGCGATCCGCGGCCGCCAGGCGCTGAAGATCGACTGGGACGACGGCCCGCACGGCAGCTACGACTCGACCGCCTTCCGGGCCGAGCTGGAGGCAGCGGTTCGCAAGCCCGGCGGCAAGGTCGTGCGCAACGAGGGCGATGCCTATGCCGCGCTGGCCGGCGCCGCGAAGAAGCTGGAGGCCGACTACTACGTGCCGCACTACGCGCACGCGACGATGGAATGCCCGGCGGCCACCGCGCGCATCGTCAAGGGTGCCTGCGAGATCTGGGCGCCGAGCCAGTCGCCGCAGGCCGCGCGCGACCGGGTCGCGAAGCGCCTGAACCTGCCGGCCGACAAGGTGACGGTGAACGTCACGCTGCTCGGCGGCGGCTTCGGCCGCAAGTCCAAGGCAGATTTCGTCGTCGAAGCTGCGCTGGTGTCGAAGGCGATGGACGGCCGGCCGGTCAAGCTGACCTGGACGCGCGAGGACGACCTGCACAACGACTACTTCCACACCGTCTCGGCGCAGCACCTGGAAGCGGGTCTGGATGCCAACGGCAAGGTGGTCGCCTGGCTGCACCGTTCCGCCGAGCCGACGATCGTGTCGATCTTCGCCCCGGACCCGAAGACGCTCGCGCCCTTCGAGCTCGGGCTGGGGCTCACCGGCATGCCGTACCGGATCCCGAACCTGCGCATCGAGAACCCGGAGGCGACGGCGCACACGCGCATCGGCTGGCTGCGGTCGGTGAACAACATCCAGCATGCGTTCGCCTCGCAGTCGTTCATCGCCGAGGTCGCGCAGGCGGCGGGCAAGGATCACCGCGAGTTTCTGCTCGACCTGCTCGGGCCGGACCGCCTGATCGACCCGCGCCAGATCAGCGAACCCTGGAACCACGGCGAATCGCCGGAGCGCTACCCGATCAGCACGGCCCGGCTGCGCCGCGTCATCGAACGCGTGACGCAGGAGGCGACCTGGGGGCGCAAGCTCCCGCCGCGGCAGGGGCTCGGGCTGGCGGCGCACTACAGCTTCGTCACCTACATGGCGGCGGTGGTGGAGGTGGCGGTGTCGCCGACCGGCGAACTGACGATCCCGCGTGTCGACGTGGCGGTGGACTGCGGGCCGCTGGTCAACCCCGACCGCGTGCGCTCGCAGATCGAGGGCGCGTGCGTGATGGGGCTGAGCCAGGCGGTGGTCAGCGAGATCACCTTCCAGAACGGCCGAGCGCAGCAGGACAACTTCCACCAGTTCGAGATCGTCCGGATGAACGCGGCGCCCAAGCGGATCGTCGTCCACCTGATCCCGGCGGACTCGTACGACATGCCGCTCGGCGGCGTCGGCGAGCCCGGGGTGCCGGTGATCGCGCCGGCGTTGATGAACGCGATCAACGCAGCGGTCGGCAAGCGCATCCGCAGCCTGCCGCTGCGCGACCAGCTCTCGGCGCCGGTCTGAGCGGCGCGCACGGGCGTCAGAGGATGTAGCGCGACAGGTCCTCGTTCTTCGCCAGCGCGCCGAGCTTGGCGTCGACCTCGGCGGCCGACAGACGCACCGTCTGGCCGCCGAGGTTCGGCGCGTCGAAGCTGA
>JBGAMJ010000022.1:0-60414 GCA_044223035.1 Piscinibacter sp. | reverse complement strand
GTCAGCAACGCGCTCAAGCGCATGGCCGGCCAGTCGCAGGCGATGCACCAGGTGCGCGCGCTTGTCGAGAAGGTGGCGCGCAGCATGGCGCCGGTGCTCGTCAACGGCGAGTCCGGCACCGGCAAGGAGCTTGTCGCGCGGGCGATCCACGAGGTCAGCCCGCGCGGCGCGCAGCCGTTCATCGCGGTCAACTGCGGCGCGATTCCGGAGCAGTTGCTCGAGGCCGAGTTCTTCGGCTACCGCAAGGGAGCGTTCACCGGCGCCGCCGAAGACCGCGACGGCTTCTTCCAGGCGGCCAACGGCGGCACGCTGTTCCTCGACGAGATCGGCGACCTGCCGCTGTCGATGCAGTCCAAGCTGCTGCGCTCGATCCAGGAGCGCTCGGTGCGGCCGGTGGGCGCGGTCAGCGAACAGCCGGTCAACGTGCGGCTGCTCAGCGCCACGCACAAGGACCTCGGCGCCGAGGTGCAGGCGGGCCGCTTCCGGCAGGACTTGTACTACCGGCTGAACGTGATCCAGATCCGCGTGCCGCCGCTGCGCGAGCGCCTCGAGGACCTGCCGGTGATCTGCGAGCGCGTGATGGAACGCATCGCGCGCGAGGCCAACGTCGCCCCGCCGCCGCGCCTGACGCGCGAGGCGATGGCGCACCTGGCGCGCTATGCCTTTCCCGGCAACGTGCGCGAGCTCGAGAACCTGCTGCACCGCGCGGTCGCACTGACCGGCGGCGAGGCGATCGACGTGGCCGACCTCGGCCTTCCCGAGACCGCCTTCGTCGACAGTTCCCCGCAGGACCTGGATTCGCCGGTCGATGTGCCTGTCGACGAGCGCGAGCCCGATGCCGCGCCGGCCCGGTTGCTGCCCGCGCCGCTGCCGAGCGACCTGGCGACCTATCTCGACGAGGTCGAGCGCGACATCCTCGTGCGTGCGCTGGAGCAGCACCGCTACAACCGCACCGCGGCCGGCGCGAGCCTGGGCCTGTCGCTGCGCCAGATGCGCTACCGCATGGCGCGGCTGAGCATCGGCGTCGGTGCCGGCGGCGACGCGTTCGAGGGCACCGAGCGCGATCCGACCGACGCGCGGGGCAAGTCCTGAACCGCGCCCTGCCGAACGACTCCGCCGTGGCGTCCGTGTCGCCATCGATGCCGGCGCAGGCTGCCTGGGATGGCGGTTGGCTGCGTGCGGCGCGGCGCGTCGATTCGCCGAACTTCGGCGTGCGCCCGGCCGGCACTGCCGTGACGCTGCTGGTGCTGCATTCGATCAGCCTGCCGCCGGGCGTGTTCGGCGGCAACGAGGTCGAGCAACTGTTCACGAACCGGCTCGACGCCGACGCGCATCCGTACTTTGCCCAGCTTCGTGGGCTGCGGGTGTCGTCGCACTTCTTCGTGCGGCGCAGCGGCGAGGCGCTGCAGTTCGTGTCCTGCGACGAGCGGGCGTGGCACGCCGGCCGTTCTTCCTGGCGTGGCCGCGACGACTGCAACGACCACTCGGTCGGCATTGAGCTCGAAGGCCTCGAAGGCGGCCGTTTCGAGCCCGCCCAGTACACGACGCTGGGAGCCCTGGTCGGCGCGCTCCGGCGGCGCTACCCGATCACCGACCTGGCCGGCCACGAGCATGTCGCGCCGGGACGCAAGTTCGACCCGGGAGCCGGCTTCGACTGGCATGCGCCGGCGCTGCGACGGGCCGGCGCCGGCCTTCGCTGGCCGCCGTCAAGCGGGCCGGCACCGGGCACGTCCTGAGCCTGCGTGCGCTCGACGCACCATGGGGCAGGACCACTAGCGGTAGTGGCTTGAAGTCACCCGAACCCCCAGATATAGTGTGTCCATGCTAAACTTCATCTTCTGATCCGGGCTCCTTCCAACGCTGTGATCAGTTCGTTTTCGACCGCTTTCCCCTCTGTTCCCGATCGTTCATTCCAAGCCTCCCCGGGCCGTCCCACCCTCTTGCCTCACCGTGTGCAGATGACATCGAGCGACTGCGCCCAGGCTCCAGGATGGCGGCCCGCCGGCCGCCCGCCCCGCGGGGGTGGCGGCCTTTCCGGTGACCCCGTCGGCGGGTCTTTCGCCGATGTCGTCCCGCCTTGTCCGGCGGGCCACTCGCGGTCACCGTAGTTCCCGGCGCACGCCCGCCGCCGGGCGTTCCCTTAGACACCGATCCAACCGCTTCCACGTTTCGCTGCCAGCGATGTCACCGGCATGGCTCCGCCATCGACCCTGCCGGTGCGCGCGCCGTTGCCGGCGCCCGCTCGCCTGAACCCACCTTCCACCGAGGATCCCGCATGCAGACCGTCATCAGCAGCACCCCGACAGCCGCCACGCCGCCGCGCGCCGTGAGCGCCGCCGCCCACGCATCGGCCTACCAAGCCTACCAGATCATCCGCCGCAACGGCGCCGTGGTCGGCTTCGAGCCGAACAAGATCGCGGTGGCGCTGATGAAGGCCTTCCTCGCGGTGCATGGCACGCAGGGCGCGGCGTCGGCCAGCGTGCGCGAGACGGTCGACGGGCTGACCGAGTCGGTGGTGCGGGCGCTGCTGCGCTCGCGCCCGGGTGGCGGCACCTTCCACATCGAGGACGTGCAGGACCAGGTCGAACTCGGGCTGATGCGCGGTGGCCACCACGAGGTGGCGCGGGCGTACGTGCTGTACCGCGAGCGCCGCTCCCAGGAGCGTGCGCGGCAGGGGCATCCGCCGGCGGTGGCCGAGGCGCCGCTGATGGTGACCGACCGCGGCCAGCGCGTGCCGCTGGACCTGCCGCGTCTGCAGGGGCTGATCGAATCGTCGTGCGCCGGCCTCGGCGCCGACGTGAAGGCCGAGCCCATCCTCGCCGAGACGCGCCGCAACCTGTACGACGGCGTGCCGATCGACGAGGTGCACAAGGCCGCGATCCTGGCCGCGCGCACGCTGATCGAGAAGGATCCCGGCTACACCCGCGCCACCGCGCGGCTGCTGCTGCACACGATCCGCAAGGAGGTGATCGGCGAGGAGGTGCTGCATGCCGAGATGGGCACGCGCTATGCCGACTACTTCCCCCTGTTCATCAAGCGCGGCATCCAGGCGGAGCTGCTGGACGAGAAGCTGCTGCAGTTCGACCTGGAGCGCCTGGGCGCCGCGCTGAACGCCGAGCGCGACATGCAGTTCGACTACCTCGGCCTGCAGACCCTGCACGACCGTTACTTCCTGCACGTCGACGAGGTCCGCATCGAGCTGCCGCAGGCCTTCTTCATGCGCGTCGCGATGGGCCTGGCGCTCAACGAGATCGACCGCGAGGCGCGTGCGATCGAGTTCTACGAGGTGCTGTCGACCTTCGACTTCATGAGCAGCACGCCGACGCTGTTCAACGCCGGCACGCGCCGCTCGCAATTGTCGAGCTGCTACCTCACGACCGTGTCCGACGACCTCGACGGCATCTATGAAGCACTGAAGGAGAACGCGCTGCTGTCCAAGTTTGCCGGCGGGCTCGGCAACGACTGGACCAACGTGCGCGCGCTCGGCTCGCACATCAAGGGCACGAACGGCAAGAGCCAGGGCGTGGTGCCGTTCCTGAAGGTCGTCAACGACACCGCGGTCGCGGTCAACCAGGGCGGCAAGCGCAAGGGCGCGGTCTGCGCCTACCTGGAGGCCTGGCACCTCGACCTGGAGGAGTTCCTCGAGCTGCGCAAGAACACCGGCGACGACCGCCGGCGCACGCACGACATGAACACCGCCAACTGGATCCCCGACCTGTTCATGCGCCGCGTGATGGAAGGCGGCGACTGGACGCTGTTCTCGCCCTCGACCTGCCCCGACCTGCACGACAAGTTCGGCCGCGACTTCGAGGCCGCCTACACCGCCTACGAGGACAAGGCGGCCCGCGGCGAGATCCGCCTGTTCAAGAAGATGGCCGCGCGCGACCTGTGGCGCAAGATGCTGTCGATGCTGTTCGAGACCGGCCATCCCTGGATCACGTTCAAGGATGCCTGCAACGTGCGCTCGCCGCAGCAGCACGTGGGCGTCGTGCACTCGAGCAACCTGTGCACCGAGATCACGCTGAACACCAGCCCGACCGAGATCGCGGTCTGCAATCTCGGCTCGGTCAACCTGGTGCGTCACCTGAAGGACGGCCAGATCGACCATGCGAAGCTGAAGAAGACCATCGCCACCGCGATGCGCATGCTCGACAACGTCATCGACATCAACTACTACGCGGTCAAGAAGGCGCGCGATTCGAACCTGCGGCACCGCCCGGTCGGCCTGGGCATCATGGGCTTCCAGGACGCGCTGTATGAACTGCGCCTGCCGTATGCGTCCGATGCGGCGGTCGAGTTCGCCGACCGCTCGATGGAAGCCGTCTGCTACCACGCGTACTGGTCGTCGACCGAACTTGCCGAGGAGCGCGGCCGCTACTCCAGCTTCCGCGGCTCGCTGTGGGATCGCGGCATCCTGCCGATCGACAGCCTCGACCTGCTGGCCGAGCAGCGCGGCGGCCATGTCGAGGTCGACCGCTCGACCACGCTCGACTGGGACGCGCTGCGCTCGCGCATCCGCGAGCACGGCATGCGCAACTCCAACTGCGTCGCGATCGCGCCGACGGCCACCATCTCCAACATCGTCGGCGTCGACGCGTCGATCGAGCCGAGCTTCGGCAACCTGGCGGTCAAGTCCAACCTGTCCGGCGAGTTCACGATCGTCAACGAGTACCTCGTGCGCGACCTGAAGCGCCTCGGCCTCTGGGACGACGTGATGGTGATGGACCTCAAGCACTTCCAGGGTTCGCTGCGGCCGATCGACCGCGTGCCCGAAGACATCAAGGCGCAGTACGCCACGGCCTTCGAGATCGATGCGACCTGGCTGGTCGAGGCGGCGTCGCGCCGCCAGAAGTGGATCGACCAGGCGCAGTCGCTGAACATCTACATGGCCGGTGCCTCGGGCAAGAAGCTCGACGAGACCTACAAGCTCGCGTGGGTGCGCGGACTGAAGACCACCTACTACCTGCGGACCAAGAGCGCGACCCACGTCGAGATGTCCACGGTGAAGGCGAGCCAGCTCAACTCGGTGGCCAGCGGTGGCGCGGCATCGGGCTTCGATGCGGTGGCCGCGGCCGCACGGTCTCAGCTCGCCGAGGCATCGTCCGTACCGGCCACCGACGTCAAGTTCTGCGCCATCGACGACCCGACCTGCGAGGCCTGTCAATAGGCCGCGGACCGGAGCTTCGAGTCCGTCCATCGATCGTGATCGACGGGCTTTGAAGACCGGTCTTCGACGACTCGAACACGCACTTCGACGATGTCGATGCCCACGCGCAACAAGGCCAACAGCGATGCCTTGACGGTGTCAATAAGTGCTTGGTGTTTGAACGCAACACTCCGATAATTCCAACGTACAGGAAGTCCACCATGCTGGTCTGGGAAGAAGAAGTCAGCCCCGCTCAAAAGCCCACGAGTCACGCGTCGAGTCCGTCGATTCCATCGCGTGAGGTGTCCCTGTCTCCGGTGTCCGCAAGCGCGTCCATCGGCCTGCCGAACGAAGCGAGCGCATCGCCTTCCGGCATTCGTTCCACCCCCCCTTCATCGGCCTCGCGCACGGCCGCTTCGGCCGCCGCTCCGAAGCTTGACGCCGAGGTCGCGAAGCGCCGCGTCAACGCAGCCGACAAGCGCATCATCAACGGCCAGACCGACGTCAACCAGCTCGTCCCCTTCAAGTACAAGTGGGCCTGGGAGAAGTACCTCGCGTCCTGCGCCAACCACTGGATGCCGCAAGAGGTCAACATGTCGCGCGACATCGCGACCTGGAAGGATCCGAACGGCCTGTCCGAAGACGAGCGCCGCGTGATCAAGCGCAACCTCGGCTTCTTCGTGACCGCCGATTCGCTGGCCGCCAACAACATCGCGCTGGGCACCTACCGCCACATCACCGCGCCCGAGTGCCGCCAGTTCCTGCTGCGCCAGGCCTTCGAGGAAGCGATCCACACGCACGCCTACCAGTACATCGTCGAGTCGCTGGGGCTGGACGAAGGCGAGATCTTCAATGCGTACCACGAGGTCGCGTCGATCCGCGACAAGGACGAGTTCCTGATCCCGTTCATCGACGCGATCATGGACCCGGCCTTCAAGACCGGCACGCCCGAGGCCGACCAGACGCTGCTGAAGAGCCTGATCGTCTTTGCCTGCCTGATGGAAGGCCTGTTCTTCTACGTCGGCTTCACGCAGATCCTCGCGCTCGGCCGGCAGAACAAGATGACCGGCGCGGCCGAGCAGTACCAGTACATCCTGCGCGACGAGTCGATGCACTGCAACTTCGGCATCGACCTGATCAACCAGATCAAGCTCGAGAACCCGCACCTGTGGACGCCGGCGTTCAAGGCCGAGGTCACGGCGCTGTTCCAGAAGGCTGTCGAGCTCGAGTACCGCTACGCCGAAGACACGATGCCGCGCGGCGTGCTCGGCCTCAACGCGTCGATGTTCAAGGGTTACCTGCGCTACATCGCCAACCGGCGAGCCACGCAGATCGGATTGGAAGAGCTCTTCCCGAACGAGGAAAACCCGTTCCCGTGGATGAGCGAGATGATCGACCTGAAGAAGGAACGCAATTTCTTCGAAGTGCGCGTGATCGAGTACCAGTCGGGCGGCGCGCTCTCGTGGGATTGATGAGTCCTCCAGCCACCTCATGACGCCGGCGCTCGCGGTTCCCAGTGAACTCCCGAGTCGGCGGCATGACCAGGCAAAGGGTACCGGCGAGATCAAGATTCGCGCCGCGTGACGGGCCGACGCAGAAGCGGCCCGCGCGAAGCGCAACCTGATTCACCGCACCGAGGCGCCGAAGGCCGATGAGGCCCGAGGCAGACCAGCGGGCGGTGAATAGCTGTTCGGGCGGCCTCGTGCCGGCACCGTGCGGTTCTTTTGCAACTTGATCAAGGAGAATGACATGGCAACTGCGAAGAAGGCCGCTCCGGCCAAGAAGGCGGCGCCGGCCAAGAAGGCGGCGGCGAAGAAGGCCGCGGCGCCGGCCAAGAAGGCGGCACCGGCGAAGAAGGCGGCTCCCGCCAAGAAGGCCCCGGCGAAGAAGGCGGCGGCACCGGCCAAGAAGGCGGCACCGGCGAAGAAGGCGGCAGCAAAGAAGGCGGCTGCGGCACCGGCCAAGAAGGCGGCACCGGCGAAGAAGGCAGCGGCGAAGAAGGCCGCTCCGGCCAAGAAGGCGCCTGCCAAGAAGGCCGCGGCCAAGAAGGCCGCCGCGAAGAAGGCCCCTGCCACACCTGCTGCCCCGGCTGCGCCCGCAGCCCCGGCGGCAAAGACGCCCGCCGCACCGGCCGCGAAGACGGCATTGAGCCCTCAGGCTGCCTGGCCGTTCCCGACGGGCAACAAGCCCTGACGCCGGACGTCTGGATTCAGACGTCTGGACAAGCACCCGGCCCGCGAGGCCGGGTTTTTGTTTTATTACCGCACGCCGCGTCAGCCCAAGCTACATCGGCAAGGTGTCGGCGAAGCCATGGGTCGGCAGGGCCGACCGTTCCACCGGGCCGGCCGCCACCTGGGCGTCTGCCCGCAGCGTGGCTTCGAGCCGGCGTGCCTTGACGCGCTCGGCTTCCGCCTGCGACGTCAGGCGCCGCAGCTCGGCGTTTTCCTTCTGAAGCTTCTCGATCTGCTTGCGGGCCTGAAGCGTCTGCTGGATCGCGAACTCGCGCGCGCGCTCGACCTTGTCGAAGCGCTGCGCCGTCGCGGCCAACTGGCGCCGATACCACCAGCGCGTGGCGGCCCAGGCGCCGACACACAGCAGCGCCGAGACGCCAACCACAGCGATCCAGGTCATCGTGTCCATGCGTCGGGTTGTCGGCCGCTCGCGGCCGAACTGAAGCCCTGACGCGAGACCGTGCGACGCCGCGTCGGCGACGCTCAGGCGGCGTCCACCCCCAGCGCCACGCGGTCGATCGGGTGGTTCTGCCCGCCGCGGCAGGCGATCTTCAGCGCGCCGACGCGGTTGCCGAGCGCGACGCAGCGCTCCAGCGGCCAGCCGCGTTCCAGCCCCAGCAGCAACGCGGCGCGGAAGGCGTCGCCGCAGCCGGTCGGGTCCACCACCGCGCGGGTGGCGACGCCCGGCACGTGCGTGCGAACGCCGTCCTGCCAGACCTCGCAGCCTTCGGACGCCAGCGTGACGACCACGCCGCGCAGCCCCGAGCGGGACAGCGATTCGAGCGTCTCCCCGGTGCGCTCGCAGAGCATCCGGCCCTCGTAGTCGTTGACGGCGATCCAGCTCGCCAGGCTGACGAATCGCTTCAGTTCCTCCCCGCCGAACTGCGGCAACTGCTGGCCCGGGTCGAAGATGAACGGGATGCCGGCGGCCGAAAACTGCTCGGCATGGCGCAGCATCGCCTCGCGCCCGTCGGGCGCGATGATCCCGATGCGGATGTCGTCGCGCGCCGGCACCGTGCTGACGTGCGCCGACTGCATCGCGCCCGGGTGGAAGGCGGTGATCTGGTTGTTGTCGGCGTCGGTGATGATGATGGCCTGCGCCGTGTAGGTCTCCGGCAGGACGCGCACGAACTCGGTGCTGGCGTTCCAGCCGCGCAGCCGCTCCAGGTAACCGTCGCCGTCGTTGCCGACGGTGGCCATCACCAGCGGCTGGCCGCCGAGATGGGCCAGCGTGTAGGCGATGTTGCCGGCGCAGCCGCCGAATTCGCGCCGCAGTTCCGGCACCAGGAACGACACGTTCAGGATGTGGATCTGGTCCGCCATGATCTGCTGCGCGAAGCGGCCGGGGAAGACGGTGATGGTGTCGAACGCGAGGGATCCGCAGATGAGGGCGGGCATGGGCACTCCAGGTCGGTCGTGACGATCGTGGGAGCGGGCCGGCGGCGGGTGCCACCGGCCCGCGGCGATTCAAGGGTAAAAGACCTCGACGGTGTAGCCGGTGACGCGCGGCGTGCCGGCGCTGACGACGAGCTGAATCGCCGCCTGCTGCCGGCGGCAATCGCCGGGCGCGGCGCGCGATAGTCTGCCGGCGACAGCGCACGCCGCGCGACCACCGCGCCGTTCGCGTCGGTCAGGCTCAGGTCGATCGAGGGCATCGCGACGCCCATCGGCCCGCGGTTGCGCAGCGTCACCGACAGCTTGAAGCTGTCGCCCCCGGCCGGGCCGCGCGTCAAGGTGCTGTTCTCCACCGACAGGTCGTCGATGCGGCGGGGCGGCTGGATGCGGCAGCCGGCCACCGCGCACCAGGCATCCAGCGCGGGCCGCAGGGCGGGCCAGCGGGCGGCGACGCTGTCGCGCTGGTGGTGCACCACCTGCAGCACCAGCGCGACCGCCAGCACGCCCGTCGCGGCCGCGAGGCCGATGCGCGCCGCCGGTCGCTGCCAGCGGGCGCGCTGGTCGGCATGGCGGATGAAGGCGGGCGTGGCGGCGGCGCCTTCTTCGTCGTCGCCGGCGGGCGGGATGCCGGACAAGGCCGGTTCGTCGGCGGCGGGCGCGGCGGACGACGGCGCGTCGACGTCGGACGCCGGCAGCGCGGTGGGTTCGGCCGCGTCGGCGCTCGCGGCCGACGCCGGATCCTCGGCCGGCAGCGGGTCGTACGGCGTCGACGCGGGTGCGGCGCCCGGCGTGGCCCGAGGTGCGGCATACGTTGCCGAGATCGCCGCCTCCTCGGCCGGCACATGGCGGTGCTGTGCCAGCTCCGCCAACACCTGTTGCGAACTCGGCGACCGGCTGGCGGCCAGTGCCGCCTCCTGCTCCAGGTCGAACAGCCCGTCGAGCGCGTTGAACACCTCGTCGCAGCGGCCGCAGCGCACCCAGCCCTCGGAAACCCGGAGCTGGTCCTGCACCACGCGGAACACGGTTCCGCAGGCGGTGCATCGGGTGGCCAGGCTCATCGGCAAATCATGCCATGCGCGGTCGGCGCGGCGGCTCAGGCCGGCCGCGCCGCTGCCACGGCCGTGCCGTCGCGGCGGGCGGTCATCAGGATCCAGCCGTCCTCCTGGTCGGCCACCGCGAGCCGGCACCAGGGCGCGTAGGCGGCGCTCAGTTCGTCCGCCTGGCGTTCGAGGATGCCGGCCAGCACCAGGTCGCCGCCGGGCGCCAGGTGGCCGCACAGCAGCGGCGCGAGCAGTTTCAGCGGCGTGGCGAGGATGTTCGCCAGCACCAGCGGGTAGGTGCCCGACGCGGCGTCGGGCAGGCCGGCTGCGAGCGCGACGCCGTTGGCCTGCGCGTTCGCTCGCGTCGCGTCGACGGCGGCGGGGTCGATGTCGACCGCGTCGATGCCGCGGCCGCCGTGCAGCGCCGCGCCGATCGCGAGGATGCCGGAGCCGCAGCCGTAGTCGAGCACGCGCGCCCAGCCAGCGCGGCGATCGGCCGGCTGCATGGCGATCCAGCGCAGGCACATGCGGGTGGTCGGGTGCGTGCCGGTGCCGAACGCCAGGCCCGGGTCGAGCCGGATCACCGTCGCCGCGGCCGCGGGCGGCTGGTGCCAGCTCGGCACGATCCAGAAGCTCGGCGTGATCTCGACCGGCGCGAACTGCGCCTGCGTGACGCGCACCCAGTCTTCATCAGCCACCGGCTGCAGCGATTGCAGGTGCACCGCGGCGCCGACCGGCCGGGCGAGCAGCAGCGTAGCGGCCTCGGTGGCCGCCTGCGCATCCGTGAACAGCGCGCGCAGCACCGAGCGCTGCCATCCGGGCCGCGCGGCCGGCATCCCCGGCTCGCCGAACAGCGCGCGCTCGGCGCCGGTGTCGGCATCGGCGTCTTCCACCGACACCGACAGCGCGCCGAGCTCGTCGATCAGCGCGTCGGACACCGGCTCGACGCTGTCTTCCGAGGCGAGCAGCAGCAGTTCGACCATGCGCGGGTCAGCGCTTGTGCTGCGTCAGCCAGCCTTCCAGGTAGTGGATGCTGGTGCCGCCCTCGATGAACTTGGCATCGACCATCAGCTCGCGGTGCAGCGGGATGTTGGTCAGGATGCCCTCGACGACCGTCTCCGACAGCGCGATGCGCATGCGCGCGAGCGCCTGGTCGCGGGTGTCGCCGTGCACGATGATCTTGCCGATCATCGAGTCGTAGTTCGGCGGCACGAAGTAGTTCGCGTAGGCGTGCGAATCGACGCGCACGCCCGGGCCGCCCGGCGGGTGCCAGGTGGTGATGCGGCCCGGAGACGGCATGAAGGTGTACGGATCCTCGGCGTTGATGCGGCATTCGATCGAATGGCCGCGCAACTGCACCTGGCGCTGCGTGAACGGCAGCTTCTCGCCGGCGGCCACGCGGATCTGCATCTGAACGATGTCGATGCCGGTGACGAGTTCGGTGACCGGGTGCTCGACCTGCACCCGCGTGTTCATCTCGATGAAGTAGAACTCGCCGTTTTCGTAAAGGAACTCGAAGGTGCCGGCCCCGCGGTAGCCGATCTTCTTGCAGGCGGCGGCGCAACGGTCGCCGATGCGCTCGATCACGCGGCGCGGGATGCCCGGTGCCGGCGCCTCCTCGATGATCTTCTGGTGACGGCGCTGCATCGAGCAGTCGCGCTCGCCGAGCCAGACCGCGTTCTTGTGCTGGTCGGCCATCACCTGGATCTCGATGTGGCGCGGGTTCTCGAGGAACTTCTCCATGTACACCGCGGGATTGCCGAAGGCCGCGCCGGCCTCGCCGCGGGTGGTCTGCACCGCATGGATCAGCGCCGCCTCGGTGTGCACCACGCGCATGCCGCGCCCGCCGCCGCCGCCGGCCGCCTTGATGATCACCGGGTAGCCGATCACGCGGGCCGAGCGGATGATCTCCTTCGGGTCGTCCGGCAGCGCACCCTCCGAGCCGGGCACGCAGGGCACGCCGGACTTGATCATCGTCTGCTTGGCGGCCACCTTGTCGCCCATGATCCGGATCGATTCCGGCGTCGGCCCGATGAAGGTGAAGCCGCTGCGCTCGACGCGTTCGGCGAAGTCGGCGTTCTCGGACAGGAAGCCGTAGCCCGGGTGGATCGCCTCGGCGTCGGTGACCTCGGCGGTCGAGATGATCGCCGGCATGTTGAGGTAGCTCTGCGCCGACGGCGCCGGGCCGATGCACACCGCCTCGTCGGCCAGCTTGACGTATTTCGCGTCACGGTCGGCCTCGGAGTAGACGACCACCGACTTCACGCCCAGTTCGCGGCAGGCACGCTGGATTCGGAGTGCGATCTCCCCCCGGTTGGCAATCAGGATCTTCTTGAACATGCGCCGGCCTATTCGATGATGAACAGCGGCTGCCCGAACTCGACCGCCTGGCCGTTCTCGCACAGCAGCCGGGTGACGGTGCCGGACTTGTCCGATTCGATCTCGTTCATGATCTTCATCGCCTCGATGATGCAGATCGGCTCGCCTTCCTTGATCGTCGACCCGACTTCGACGAACGGCTTCGAGCCCGGGCTCGACGAGCGGTAGAACGTGCCGACCATCGGCGACTTGACCGTGTGGCCGGCCGGTTCCGCCGGCTCGGCCGGGACACTCGCCGCGGCCGGTGCGAGGGCGGGCGCCGCCACCGCCGGCGGCGCGCCGGTGGGTGCGGGGTAGGGGTACATCGCATGGTTCTGCGCGTGCAGCGCTGCCGACGGATCGGCCTTGACGATGCGTACCTTGCCGTCGGCTTCGGTGATCTCGAGCTCGGAAATGTTCGATTCCGACACCAGGTCGATCAAGGTTTTGAGCTTGCGAAGGTCCATGTCGTTTTCCAAACCTCTGAAAGGCCGCGCGGCACCGTACGAACGGGCAACCGCGCAAGATCAGCCGGGTACTGCGTCGATCTCGTCGGCTTGGGCGCCAGGGTTTGTCCTGATCGCGCCAGCGCGCCGACGCAGGCCCGGCCCGGTCGAAAGCGGGCGAACTCTACGCGGTTTGCAAGCAGATGAAAGGGATTGGGCGAAATAATCCGCTTGACAATCCGAAATCGCAGCATCGGGCCCGTCAGCGGACGGACTCGGACCAGCGCTCCAGGTCGGCCGCTGCCATGGCCCCCAGCTTGCGTTCGACGACGCGGCCGCCGCCGTCGATCACGACGGTGAAGGGCAGGGCGCCGCTCGGATTGCCGAGCTGCCGGGTCAGTTCGACGCCGCCGAGCCCGGCCAGCCCAATCGGAAAGCTCATCGGCAGCCGAGCCAGGTACTCGCGAACCGGCGTCGGCCCGTCGACCGCCAGGCCCACGACGCGCCAGCCGCGCGGCTGCTGGGCGCGGTAGAACGCGTCGATCAGCGGCATCTCCTTGACGCAGGGCGGGCACCACGTCGCCCAGAAGTTGACCAGCAGCGGCCCGCCGCGCAGCGAGGCCAGCGCGAGGCTGCCGCCGCCCGGCCGCTCGACCTCGAGCGCCCAGATCGCGGCGGCCGCGGGGTCGGCGGCGGCGCGCTGGCGCCACACCGCAACCCCGGCGCCGGCGGCCGCCGCGCCGGCCGCGATCGCGACAACGAGCCCGCGGCGCTTCACGGCGCGGCCTCCATCAGCGCGCGCAGCGCCGCCAGGTCGCCACGGGCGGTGCGCCCGCGTGCGTCCGGCCGCAGCGCGCCGCGCAGGTCGTCATGGTCCAGCACGCTCAGGTACAGCGTGACCGGCTCGCCGAGCGCCGCACAGGGGCTGGCCAGCACCAGGACGTCGATCGGTTCGCCGCGCGGGCTGTTCGCGCTGGCCACGTCGTAGTCCACGCGCTGGTCGATCAGGGCGATCTCCGCCTCCTTCGAGTCGTTGCAGTACAGCTCCAGCCGCACGCCGTTCAGGCGCGTCGCGGTGCCGCGCCACACGGCGCCGGCCAGGTGCGGCCGGAACGGCGCCAGCCGCGCCATCCACGTCGCCGCCACCTCGCGCAGCGCCGCCAGCTCCGCCGGCTGCGTGTCGGCATGGAACAGCGCCAGGTGCTCGCGCACGGCGTCTTCCAGCGCCTCGTTGCTCGGCAGGTCGGAGGCGCGGGTGCGCATGCCGAGCGATTTGGCGGCGCGTCGCTTGGCGGCCTCGTATTCGAGGCCTTCTTCCACGACCAGGCGCGCCGCCACCGCGGTGATCTCGTTCATCGCCGGCTCCTCGCCAGGCCGCTGAGGCGCCCGGCGCCACCGGCGTTCGGGGCCCGTCTCACGGCAACTCCACCGCGCCCATGCGGGCGACCACCGTGCCGGCGCGGCCGACGACGTAGGCGGAATCGGGCCGCTTCTCGAAGCGCTTCGGCGCCGGCAGCATCACCGCCAGCCGCGCCGCCTGCGCGGCGCCGAGCTGCGCCGCGGGCGCATGGAAATAGTGGCGCGACGCCGCCTCGGCGCCGAACACGCCCTCGCCCCATTCGACGTTGTTCAGATAGATCTCCAGGATGCGCTGCTTGTCCAGCAAACCTTCGAGCATGAAGGTGACGACGAATTCCTGCCCCTTGCGCAACAGGCTGCGTTCCGGGCCGAGGAACAGGTTCTTCGCGAGCTGCTGCGTGATCGTCGACCCGCCGACGATCTTCGGCTCGGCGCGCGCCGGCGCCCGGCCGGGCGCGGCTGCTTTCGTCGCGTGCGCCGGCGTGGCGCGCTTCGCGAGCTGCTGGTTGATCTTCTCGACCCGCGCCTCGGCCTTCTGGTTGCGCTCCCAGGCCTTCTCCAGTGCTTCCCATTCGACGCCGTTGTGCTCCGAGAAGCCGGCGTCCTCCGAGGCGATCACCGCCCGCTTGAGCTGCGGCGAGATCCGCTCGTAGGGCACCCATTGCTGGCTCCACAGCACCTCGTGATGCTCGGTGGCGAGGCGCCAGATCTCCGAGCGCTGGAAGCTCGTCGACTGCGGGTCGACGACGATCATCAGCGCCACCCGCGCGAGGAAATAGAGCTGCAGCGCCAGCGCCGACAGCAACACCAGCGCGACGATGCGCCACACCTGCTTCACGCCCGCCTCACGACGAGGTCCTGCCGGTCCCGCCGAGGGATCACGCCGCCGCGCCCCGCGCCTTCGCTTCCAGCCGTTCGCGCAGTGCCGCAAGCACCGCTGCGGTGGCCGGCAGCACGCCGCGATACACCCGGAACGCCTCGGCTGCCTGCTCGACCAGCATGCCCAGGCCGTCCCGGCCGGTGGCGCCGTGGCTGGCCGCCCAGTCGAGGAAGCCGCGCGCCGGTGCGCCGTACATCATGTCGAGCGCCAGCGCGCCGGGCTTCAGCACCGCGGCCGACACCGGGATCGCCGCGCCGGCGAGGCTCGTGGCGGTGGCGTTGACGACGACGTCGTAGCCCTCGCCGGCATCGGCCAGCGGCGCCGCGCGCAGCCGCACGCCGTGGCGCTCGGCCACGGCGGCATGGCGCCGCACCAGTGCCTCGGCCTTGTCGAGCGTGCGGTTGACGATCACGAGCTCCGCCGGCGCCGCCTCGATCACCGGGCCCAGCGCGCCCGCCGCCGCACCGCCGGCGCCGATCATCAGCACGCGGGCGTCGGCCAGCGGCACGCCGGCATTCGACTGGATGTCGTTGACGAGGCCGACGCCGTCGGTGTTGTCGGCCAGCCAGCCGTCGGCGTCGAAGCGAAGCATGTTGGCGGCACCGGCCAGCAGCGCGCGCTCGCTGTGCCGCGCCCCGAGCGCGAACGCCTCGAACTTGAACGGCACGGTCACGTTGCAGCCGCGCCCGCCGCTCTCGGCGAACTGGCGAACGGTGGCGCCGAATGCATCGAGCGGGCACAGCAGGCGGCCGTAGTCGATGTCCTGGCCGGTGGCGGCGGCGAAGGACATGTGGATGAACGGCGACTGGCTGTGCTCGATGGGATTGCCGGTGACGACGTAGCGATCGGTCATGCGAGGCTCCTGCGGTTGCCGGGACGCGATGCCGCGGCCATGGCGGCGGTGATCGCCGCGGCGGGCGGCGCGCTGGGCGCCGGGGTGGCGGCAGCGGTCATGGTGCGTTGGCGAGCGAGGTGGCGAGCCCCTCGTCGCGGGTGAAGCGAAAGCGCGAGGTGATCACGAGCTGGTCGGCCTGGCGCTGCATCGCGGCGGTGAAGCTGCCGAATGGCGCCGCCGCACGCACGATCGCGACCGCGCGCTGGTCCAGCACTTTCGAATGCGAGGGCCGCACCACCTCGGTCTCGACGACGCGGCCGCGTGTGTCGACGGTGACGTTCATCGTCAGCTCGCCATACAGCTTGCGGCCCTGCGACTCGGGGAAGTGGCGCGTGCCGCGGTCCTCGATGCGGCGCCGCAGCGCGTCGTAGTAGACGGCGTAGACCGCCTCGCGCGTGCTCGGGCTGATGTAGCGCTTGCGCGGGCGCACGTTCTCGTCGTTGATGCGCTTCTCGATCTCGGCCAGCAACTGCACGAGCTGTCGCCGGCGCTCCTCCTGCGCCTGCTCCTGCGGCGTGCCCTGGTCGCGCTGCGGGTCTGGGGCGGGCAGCGCCGCGAGTTCGCGCCGCACCTGCGCCAGCCACTGCTGCTGTGCGGTCTGCAACTGCTCGACCTGGCGCCGCGCCTGCTCGTCGGCGTCGCCCAGCTCGATCAGCGACGACGGCGGCAGCGGCGAGGTCGAGCGGCCGAGGTCGGAGTCGCCGCCGCCGGCCAGGTTCGCCTGCGCGATCGCGGTCGGCTTGTCCGGCGCGAGCCCGGAGCGGGAATTGACGAGGATCACCTCCAGCGGCGTGTCGCGGAAGATCCGGTCGAAGCCCGCCGGATCGACGATGCGCACCGTCAGCAGCGCCGCATGCACGCCGACCGACGCCAGCAGCGCGACATGCAGGGCCGACAGCTTCCGGGCCATGGGGGCGGAGTTGGCTGGCCGACCTCGTCATGCCGGCGTGCCGGCCACGCCGGCGGGCGTGGCAGCGCCGGCGGCGGGTTCGGTGGCAACGTCGGCGTCCGCGTCCTGCAGGTCGATCGCCAGCGTCAGCGGGCCGGCGCTGTCGGCGGCGCCGTCGTCATCGGCCTCGTCGGCCGCAGCGTCGGCAGCCGCCGCCTGCGCCGTGGCTCCGGTGTCTTCGATGCGGGCGATCACGCTGGCATGCACGTCGAGCGTCAGCAGGTCGGTGCCGCCGATGCGCACCCGCACGCGCGCACCGCGCGGCAGGCCCTCGGCGCCGAGCGCGCGGAACACCAGCGGCAGCGCGTCGGCGCGCACCAGGCCGTCCTTCATCGTGCTGGCCTCGAGCTCCTGCAGGCCGCTCTGGCGCAGGTACTGCAGCGTCCAGTAGCGTTCGATGCCGGACTGGAAGCCGTTGTACGCGGCATAGGCGGCGTCGAAGCCGGAGATGATCGAGAACAGCGCGGCGTCCTTCGGCTTGAACGGCGCGGCCAGCGCGGCGGTGCGGCCGTGCCGGGCGCAGGCGATGATCTGCCACTGGTTGACCAGGTCGACGTAGCGGCGCAGCGGCGAGGTGGCCCATGTGTACTGCGCGACGCCCATGCCCGCGTGCGGCGCCGGCCGCGTGCCCATGCGCACCTTGACGCCCGGCGCCAGGCTTGCCTGGCTGCGGTAGATGCCGGGCACGCCGCATTCGGCGATCCAGCCGCCCCAGGTGCTGTTGGCGAGGATCATCGCCTCGGCGACGATCAGGTCCAGCGCCGCGCCGCGCTGGCGGGTGGTGATCACCACCGGCTCGTCGCCGCGCGGTTCGCCGTCCACGCCCTCGAGGCGGAAGTTGTAGTCGGGCCGGTTGAAGTTCTCCGGCTTGCCGCGCACCACCTCGCGCTGCGCCTTCAGGTGGCGCGCCAGGCGGAAGCCGAAGGCCAGCTCGGGCGCGAACTCGAAATCGGCCGGCGCCGCACCGGTCAGCGCCGCGTCGGTGACGATGCCGTCGAGCCGGTCGTGGCGCAGGTTGGCCGCGATCGGCACGCGCTCCAGCCGCGTCTGCGTGGATTGAACGGCCAGCGTCGCCTCGTCGAAGGTGACGTACAGCGACACCGCCGGGCAATCGCGCCCGGCCGTCAGCGTGTAGGCCTGCACCACCTCGTCGGGCAGCATCGTCAGCTTGTGGCCGGGCATGTAGACCGTGGACAGCCTGTCGCGCGCGACCTTGTCCAGCGGGCCGTCGACGCCGATCGCCAGCCCCGGCGCGGCGATGTGGATGCCGAACACCACAGTGCCGCTGCCCAGCCCCTGCACCGACAGCGCGTCGTCGATCTCGGTGGTCGCCGAATCGTCGATCGAGAACGCCTGCACGGCGGCCAGCGGCAGCGTCTCCTTGACCGGCGGCGCGGCCAGCGGCGGGAAGCCGGTGCCCTTCGGGAAGTTCTCGAACAGGAAGCGCCGCCAGTGGAACTGGTACGGCGAATCGATCGCGCCGGCGGCGGTCAGCAGCTCGAGCGGTGCCTTGTGGGCGCGGCGCGAGGCCTCGACGACGGCCTTGTACTCGGGCGCGTTCTTGTCCGGCTTGAACAGGATCTTGTAGAGCTGCTCGCGCACCGGCGCCGGGCACTGGCCGGCGGCAAGCTCGCCGGCCCAGGCGTCGATCTGCGCGGCCACCTGCTTCTTGCGCTCGATGCCCAGCAGCGCCGCCTTGACGATCTCCTCCGGCGCCTTGCGGAACTGGCCCTTGCCGACGCGCCGGAAGTAGTGCGGCGCCTCGAACAGCCGGAACAGCGCCGCCGCCTGCTGCACCGCGCCGGCGTTGGCGTCGAAGTAGTCGCGCGCCAGGTCGGCGAAGCCGAACTCGGCGTCGGGCGCGAACTCCCAGGCCAGGTCCAGGTCGATCTCGCGCGCGGCCTGCTGCGCCGCGGCCACCAGTTCGGCCGGCTGCGGCGCCTCGAAGCGCAGCAGCACGTTGGCCGCCTTGACCTTGACGCGCTTGCCCGAATCCAGCTCGATCTGCGAGGAGCTGTCCGCGTCGGACATCACGCGGCCGGCGTGGAACTTGCCGCCGTCTTCGAAGAGTGCATACATAGGCGGCGGATTGTCGCTGAACGCCCGGCCGGCCCGGGGCGGGGTTCCCGCGCGGCGCCGCGGGCGTGCGCCGGCGCCGGCCGCGGGATCAGAAGTGGATGCCGCGCATCATCTGCTGCATCGCGATCGCCTCGGCCGACAGGGTCTGGCGGCCGTCCTTGGCGCCGTCGCGCCCCTTCGCCGCGGCCGAGTCGGGGAACATCCGGAAGCTGGTGTTCATCACGATCTGCGCGATCCGCGGCACCAGCGCATGCAGGAGCTGGCCGCTGACGCCCAGCCGCGTGGCGATGCGCACCGGCTTGTCGATGCAGGCCTGCGCGATCATTTCGGCGGCTTCCTCGGGTGAGAGCGTCGGCACGTTGTTGTAGATCTTCGTCGGCGCGATCATCGGCGTGCGCACCAGCGGCATGTTGATCGTCGTGAAGGTCACGCCCTGGTCGGCGTACTCGCTCGAGGCGCAGCGCGTCCACGCGTCCAGCGCCGCCTTGCTCGCGACGTAGGCCGAGAAGCGCGGCGCGTTGGTCAGCACGCCGATCGAGCTGATGTTGACCACGTGGCCGCGCTTCTTCGCCACCATGCCCGGCAGCAGGCCCATCGTCACCCGCAGGCAGCCGAAGTAGTTGAGCTGCATCGTGCGCTCGAAGTCGTGGAAGCGGTCGTAGCTCGATTCGATCGCGCGGCGGATCGAGCGCCCGGCGTTGTTGATCAGGAAGTCGACGCCGCCGTGGGCGGACGCGAGCCATTCGACGAGGCCGCGGCAGCTCGTCTCGTCCGCAATGTCGGCCGACCAGGTCTCGACCCGCGCCTGCGCGCCGGCCGCCGCCAGGATCTCCGCCTTGGCCGCCGCCAGCTTGGCTTCGTCGCGCGCGCAGATCACCGTGATCGCACCGGCCTGCGCGAACTTCACCGCCGCCGCCAGGCCGATGCCCGACGAGCCGCCGGTCACCAGCACCACCTTGCCGTCGACCGTGCCGCGCAGCGAGTGGTCGATCGACAGCGCGGGATCGAGGTGGCGCTCCCAGTAGTCCCACAGGCGCCACGCGTAGTCGCGCAGGTTCGGGCACGCGATGCCGCTGCCCTTGAGCGCCGCCAGCGTCTCGCGGCAGTCGAAGCGCGTCGGGTAGTTGATGAAGCTCAGGATGTCCTCGGGCAGGCCGAGGTCCTTCATCACCGCGTTGCGCACGCGCCGCACCGGCGCCAGCGCCATCAGGCCCTTGCGCACGCTCTTCGGGATGAAGCCGATCAGCGCGGCGTTGATGAACAGGTTGACGCGCGGCGCGTGTGCCGCCGTGCTGAAGATGTCCAGCACGTCGCCGACGCGGTAGCCCTGCGGGTCGACGAGGTGGAAGCAGCGCCGGTTCAGCTCGGCCTTGGAGTGGCTGATGTGGTCGAGTGCGGCGACGACGAAGTCCACCGGCACGATGTTCAGGCGCCCGCCTTCCAGGCCGATGGTCGGCATCCACGGCGGCAGGATCTGCCGCATGCGCTGGATCAGCTTGAAGAAGTAGTAGGGGCCGTCGATCTTGTCCATCTCGCCGGTCTGGCTGTCGCCGACGACGGCGGCGGGGCGGTACACGGTCCACGGCAGCTTCGACTCGGTGCGCACGATCTTCTCGCTCTCGTGCTTGGTCCGGTAGTACGGGTGGTCCAGGCCCTCGGCCTCGTCGAACATGTCTTCGCGGAACACGCCTTCGTACAGGCCCGCGGCGGCGATCGAGCTGACGTGGTGCAGGTGGCCGGCATCGATCGCCTTCGCGAACTCGACCAGGTTGCGCGTGCCGTCGATGTTGACGCGCTCCTGCGATTCCGCGTCGGCGGCGAGGTCGTAGACCGCGGCGAGGTGGTAGACGTGGTCGATCTGCCCTTTCAGCGCCTTGATGTCTTCGGCCGAGACGCCGAGCTTCTTCGAGGTCAGGTCGCCGGTGACCGGGATCGCGCGGGCGCGCGTCGTGCCCCAGTAGGCCAGCAGGTCCGCCAGCTTGCCTTCGCTGCCGGGGCGCAGCAGGAAGTGAACCTTCGTGCCGCGCCGACGCAGCAGGGCCTTGACCAGTCGCTTGCCGATGAAGCCGGTGGCACCGGTGACGAAATATTGCATGCAGTTCTCCAGGGAAAAGGTGATCTCGTCGGCGCGGCCGGCAGCGGAAATTCTGGTGCAGCGCCCGCGCCGGCCGGCAGCGCGTTTCCCCGGGTCGGCCGAACCGGCGAGCGCCGGATCGATAGATGGCGCTCACTAGCGGTCTAGGGACGCGCCTCCAATCCCGTGCAGGCCCGGCGGCCTACAGTGCGCGCTGAACCCCACGGGCCGCCGCCCACCGCCGCGGCCCGCCCGCATACATCGACACGAGAGGACGTCACCATGGTCAAGAAGCTCAAGCAACTCGCGGAAAAGCAGGCCGCCGCCACCGGCGGGCTGTTCGACAGCACGCTCGCCGAAACCGTCAAGGGCTCGGCCCAGCAGATCTGGCTGGCCGGCCTGGGCGCGTTCTCGAAGGCGCAGGAAGAAGGCGGCAAGGTGTTCGAGGCGCTGGTCAAGGAAGGCGTGTCGATGCAGCGCAAGACGCAGGCCGCCGCCGAGGAGAAGCTGGGCGAGGTTACGAGCCGCATGACCAGCATGGCCGGCGACGTCGGCCAGAAGGCCGGTCAGCAGTGGGACAAGCTGGAGTCGATCTTCGAGGAGCGCGTGTCGAAGGCGCTGAACAAGCTCGGCGTGCCGGCCTCGAAGGACATCGAGGCGCTGATCGCGCGCATCGACGCGCTGAGCGCCGAGGTCGCGAAGCTGTCCAAGACGCCGGCACCGCGCCGGGCGGCCGCCGCCCCGGTGGCACCGGAAGCCGCCGCGGAACCGGTGGCCAAGCCGGCCGGCAAGACCACCGCCAAGACAACCGCCAAGACCGCGACCAAGCGCGCGGCCCGCAAGTCGGCCGCGCAGTCGGCCTCCGCCTGATCTGCCCATGAGCCGGCGCCGCCGCCCGCCCCGCATCGGACTGGCGCTGGCCGGGGGCGGCCCGCTCGGCGCGATCTACGAGATCGGCGCGCTGTGCGCGATCGACGAGGTCTTCGCCGGGCTCGACCTGAACGCGCTGGACGCCTATGTCGGCGTGTCGGCCGGCGGCTTCATCGCGGCGGCGCTCGCCAACGGCATGACGCCGCGCGAGATCTGCGCGGCGTTCATCGAGAACAGCGGCGACGAGCGCGACATCTTCCGGCCGTCGGTGCTGCTGCAGCCGGCCTGGGGCGAAATCGCCGGCCGCCTGTGGCGGCTGCCGGCGCTCGCGCTGCGCGGCGCCGGCGAGGTCTGGCGCCGGCCGTCCTGGGGTGCGCTGCTCGAGCAGCTCGGCAGTGCCTTGCCCACCGGCGTGTTCTCCAACGACGCGCTCGCCGAGCAACTGCGCCGCCAGTTCGAACGGCCGGGGCGCAGCAACGATTTCCGCACGCTGCGGCGCAAGCTGGTGCTGGTCGCGACCGATCTCGACAGCGGCGAGTCCGCGCCGTTCGGCCTGCCGGGGCTCGACCACGTGCCGATCTCGAAGGCCGTGCAGGCCAGCGCGGCACTGCCCGGGCTGTTCCCGCCGGTCGAGATCGATGGGCGGCATTACGTGGACGGCGTGCTGAAGAAGACGCTGCATGCGTCGGTGCTGCTCGACCAGGGCATCGACCTGATGCTGTGCCTGAACCCCCTGGTGCCGTTCGACGCGACACCCGGTGGCGATGTCGCGCGGCCGGGCGGGCGCATCCCGCGGCTGGTCGACGGTGGGCTGCCGGTCGTGCTGTCGCAGACCTTCCGCACGCTGATCCACTCGCGCCTCGAACTCGGGATGCGCGGCTACGGGCACAGCCACCCCGACACGACCATCGTGCTCTTCGAGCCGGACCACCGCGACCCGCGGATGTTCCTCGCCAACACCTTCGGTTATGCCGAGCGGCGCGCGCTCGCCGAGCACGCCTACCAGCAGACGCGCCTGATGCTGCGGCAACGCCGTGCGTCGCTGGCGCCGAAGCTCGCGGCGCACGGCGTCACCCTGCGTGGGGACCGGCTCGACGACCCGTCACGCACGCTGATTCCGGCGGCGGATCCGGCCGCTCCGCCGTCGCGCGGTCTCGGCGACGCGATCGACCGGCTGGACGGCGTGCTCGACACGCTCGACGCCCAGCTTGCGAGGCGACAGCAGGTCAGAGGGTGAGAAGCCAGCCGGCATGGTCGCGCGGCCATGGCGGAAGGCGCCTCACCCTCAGGGATTGAAGGGCTGCGGGAACACCCACAGCCCGAAGGCCGTCAGCGTCACGTAGCGCGCCAGCTTGCCGATCGCCATGTAGGCGACGCAGGGCCAGAACGGCAGGCGCAGCCAGCCCGCCACCGCGCACAGCGGATCGCCGACGACCGGCAGCCAGGCCAGCAGGCAGCCGCGGGCGCCGAAGCGCTCCAGCCAGCGCAGTGCGCGCAGGTCGGCGCTGCGGTGGCGCACGCGCTCGTAGGCCTTCTCGGCGCCGTAGCCCATCCACCAGGTGAAAGCGCCGCCGAGCGTGTTGCCGGCGGTCGCGACCAGGATCGCCGGCCAGAACAGTTCCGGGTTGAGCTTGACGAGGCCGAACACGGCTGGCTCCGAGCCCATCGGCAGCAGCGTGGCCGACACGAAGGCGATCACGAAGACGGTGCTGAGGCCGAATTTGGGCAGCGCGAGCGCGGCCAGCAGCGTCGGGATCCAGTCGTCCATCCGCCGGGATGATACGCAGCGCGACCCTGCTGCCGCGGCACCTGGCCCGTGCCGCGGCGCGCCCGCCCGGCGTGCCCGGCATGCAGGCGACAGGGCAGGCGGCGCGGCTATACTCCTGCCTCCTTTTTCAGCACCCGCCCCCCTTCGGATCCCCATGCGCATCGGCCACATCGAGCTGCCGAACAGCCTCTTTGTCGCGCCGATGGCCGGTGTGACCGACCGCCCGTTCCGCCAATGGTGCAAGCGCCTGGGCGCCGGCTATGCCGTCAGCGAGATGGTCACCTCGCGGCCCGAACTGCGCGACAGCCTGAAGACCAGCCGGCGCTCGAACCATGCCGGCGAGTCGGCGCCGATCGCGGTGCAGATCGCCGGCACCGACGCGGCCATGATGGCCGAGGCCGCGGCCTACAACATCGACCGCGGCGCGCAGATCATCGACATCAACATGGGCTGCCCGGCCAAGAAGGTCTGCAACAAGTGGGCCGGCTCGGCGCTGATGCAGGACGAGCCGCTGGCGCTCGCGATCGTCGACGCGGTGGTGGCGGCCTGTCATCCGCACCGCGTGCCGGTGACGTTGAAGATGCGCACCGGCTGGAGCGCCGACCGGCGCAACGCGGTGGCGATCGCCCGCGCGGCCGAGTCGGCCGGCATCGCGATGGTCACGGTGCACGGCCGCACGCGCGAGCAGGGCTACCTGGGCGAGGCCGAGTACGACACGATCGCCGCCGTCAAGGCCGCGTTGCGCATCCCGGTGGTCGCCAACGGCGACATCGATTCGCCAGAGAAGGCGCGCGAGGTGCTGCGCCGCACCGGCGCCGACGCGCTGATGATCGGCCGCGCGGCGCAGGGCCGGCCCTGGATCTTCCGCGAGATCGCGCATTTCCTCGCCACCGGCGAAACGCTGCCGGCGCCCGAGGTCAGCCAGGCGCGGCGCTGGATGCTCGAGCACCTGGTCGACCACTACGGGCTGTACGGCGAGCTGGCCGGCCCGCGCACCGCCCGCAAGCACATCGGCTGGGCGGTGCGCGCGCTGCCCGGCGGCGAGGACTTCCGCCAGCAGATCAACCGGCTCGACACCTGCGATGCGCAGGTGCGGGCGGTCGGCGACTGGTTCGACCGCCTCGCCGACACCCACCACCGGCTGCCGGCGCCCCGCGCCGCGGCCAACGACGCGTACCGCGAGCAGACCGCATGACGAAGAAGAACATCGAAGAGTGCATCCGCGACAGTCTCGAGAGCTACTTCCGCGACCTGCGCGGCGTCGAGCCGACCGCGATGTACGACATGATCCTGAAGGTCGTCGAGAAGCCGCTGCTCGACGTCGTGATGAAGCATTCGGAAGGCAACCAGAGCCGCGCCGCCGAATGGCTGGGCATCAACCGCAACACGCTGCGCCGCAAGCTGGTCGAGCACAAGCTGATCAAGTGACGCCGGTCGAGGCGCCCCCGGCCTCGTTCCTGCTCCCGGCCCCCCGGCCGTCGCCCATCTCCACCCCACCCCCAACCCCGACGCGCCCATGCACGCCCTGATCTCCGTCTCCGACAAGACCGGCATCGCCGATTTCGCCCGCGAACTGCACGCGCTCGGCTGCACGCTGCTGTCCACCGGCGGCACCGCGAAGCTGCTGGCCGACGCCGGCCTGCCGGTGACCGAGGTGGCCGAGCACACCGGATTCCCGGAAATGCTCGACGGCCGCGTGAAGACGCTGCACCCGACGATCCACGGCGGCCTGCTCGCCCGGCGCGACCTGCCGGCGCACATGGGGGCGCTGTCCGAGCACGGCATCGCGACGATCGACCTGCTCGTCGTCAACCTGTATCCGTTCGAGGCCACGGTCGCCCGGGCCGACTGCACGCTCGACGACGCGATCGAGAACATCGACATCGGCGGCCCCGCGATGGTGCGCTCTGCCGCCAAGAACTGGAAGGACGTCGCGGTGCTGACCGACGCCTCGCAGTACGCGCCGGTGCTGGCCGAGCTGAAGGCCGGTGGCCTGAGTACCGCGACGCGCTTCGGCCTGGCGGTGGCGGCGTTCAACCGCATCGCCAACTACGACGCGGCGATCAGCGACTACCTGTCGTCGCTGCAGGCCGACGGCCGCCGCAGCGCCTTCCCGGGGCAGAGCAACGGCCGCTTCGTCAAGCTGCAGGACCTGCGTTACGGCGAGAACCCCCACCAGGCGGCCGCCTTCTATCGCGACCTCGAACCCGCGCCCGGTTCCCTGGTGACGGCGAAGCAGCTCCAGGGCAAGGAGCTGTCGTACAACAACATCGCCGATGCCGATGCCGCCTGGGAGTGCGTCAAGTCCTTCGACCCCGCCACCGACGGCGCGGCCTGCGTGATCGTCAAGCACGCCAACCCCTGCGGTGTCGCGCTCGGCGGCAGCGCGGCCGAGGCCTACGCGAAGGCGTTCGAGACCGACCCGACCTCGGCCTTCGGCGGCATCATCGCCTTCAACGTGCCGCTCGATGCGGCGGCGGCTGCGCGCGTGGCGAAGCAGTTCGTCGAGGTGTTGATCGCGCCGGCGTTCACGCCCGAGGCGCTGGCGCTGTTCGCCGCGAAGCCGAACGCGCGGCTGCTGCAGATCGCGCTGCCGCCGGCGATCGGCGCCGACGTGGCCGCCACCGACTGGCAGCGTGGCCGCAACGCCCACGACGTGAAGCGCGTCGGCTCCGGCCTGCTGATCCAGACGGCCGACAACCGCGAACTGACGCGCGCCGACCTGAAGGTCGTCACCCGCGTGCAGCCGACGGCGGCGCAGCTCGACGACCTGCTGTTCGCCTGGAAGGTCGCCAAGTACGTGAAGAGCAACGCGATCGTGTTCTGCGGCGGCGGGCGCACGCTGGGTGTCGGCGCCGGGCAGATGAGCCGTGTCGACTCGGCGCGCATCGCCGGCATCAAGGCGGGCAACGCCGGGCTGACGCTGCAGGGCAGCGCGGTCGCGAGCGACGCCTTCTTCCCGTTCCGCGACGGGCTGGACGTGGTCTGCGAGGCCGGCGCCACCTGCGTGATCCAGCCCGGCGGATCGGTGCGCGACGACGAGGTGATCGCCGCGGCCGACGAGCGCGGCGTGGCGATGGTGTTCACCGGCGTGCGACATTTCCGGCACTGAACCGTCCCGAACCGACCACCGGTCCGACATCCACCGCGCCGCCGCCTGCCGCGCGGCACCGCCCGCCGGCCGACTCTCCCGACTCCCCCGTTCCCGATCCCATGAAACCGGCCGACGCGGCGGGCCTGCTGCTCGCCTTCCTCGCGCGCCTGATCACCGGCGCGCAGGGCCACTGGTACGGCTGTCCGCCGAAGGCCGAGCAGCGCATCTACTACGCCAACCACCAGAGCCATTTCGACTGGGTGCTGATCTGGGCCGCGCTGCCGAGCGACCTGCGCGCCGTGACGCGGCCGATCGCCGCGCGCGACTATTGGACGGCGACGCCGCTGCGGCACTGGATCACGCGCGAGATCTTCAACGCGGTCTACGTGTCCCGCCAGCGCACCGATGACCAGGACCCGCTCGAGCAGCTCGCCGAGGCGCTGGCCCGTGGCGACTCGCTGGTGATCTTCCCCGAGGGCACGCGCGGCCACCAGGCCGATCCGGCGCCGTTCAAGTCGGGCCTGTACCACCTGGCGCAGCAGTTCCCCGAGGTGCAGCTGATCCCGGCCTGGATCGACAACGTGCAGCGCGTGATGCCCAAGGGCGAGGTCGTGCCGGTGCCGATCCTGTGCTCGGTGACCTTCGGCGCGCCGACGCCGCTGGCACCGGGCGAGGACAAGCGCGCCTTCCTGGAGCGTACGCGGGCGGCGGTGATGGCGCTGCGGCGGGTCGACTGATGGGCGCGCTGCGTCAATTGCCGGTCGGGCAGCAGGTCGGGCTGCTCTTCGTCGCGCTGTTCGGGGTGCTGGTGCTGGCGACGCTCGCCGAGTTCGTCCGCAGCCTGGGCGACCTGCCGCCCGAGCGGCAGGAGCGCCATGACCGCCACAAGCGCGACCTGCGGGCGGTGTGGTTCGGCGCGCTGCTGTTCTGGATCTCCTGGGCGGCCGGCGCGGTGGTCGCGACGCTGCTGTTCGGCGTGGTCTCGTTTCTCGCGTTCCGCGAGTTCATCACGCTGACGCACACCCGCCGCGCCGACCACCGCAGCCTGCTGCTGGCGTTCTTCGTCGTGCTGCCGCTGCAGTTCGTGCTGGCCGGCGGCCGCGCGTTCGACCTGTTCACCGTGTTCATCCCGGTCTACGTGTTCTTCGCGATCCCGGTCGTCAGCGCGTTCGGCAACGACCCGCAGCGCTTTCTCGAGCGCACCGCCAAGATCCAGTGGGGCGTGGTCGTGTGCATCTACGGCATGAGCCACGCGCCGGCGCTGCTGCTGCTGGACCTGCGCGGCTTCGCCGGCCGCGGCGCCTTCCTGGTGTTCTACCTGGTGATCGTGGTCGCGGTGTCGCACATCGCGCAGGAGTTCGCCAGCGGGCGATTGCGGGCGCTGCCGGCGGCGCGGGCGATCAGCCGCACCTTCACCTGGCGGGCCTGGGTGGCCGGCGCGCTGGCCGCGGCGCTGGTCGGGCTGGCGATGGCCTGGGCGACGCCCTTCAGCCTGGCGGCGGCCGCGGTGATCGGCTTCATCGCCGGCGGCGTCGGCACGCTGGGCGACTTCGTGATGCGCGCGCTCAAGCGCGATGCCGGCGTGCGCAGCTGGGGCGGCAAGGCCTCGATCACCGGCGCGGTGGGGCTGCTCGACCGCGTCGCGCCGCTGTGCTTCGCGGCGCCGGTGTTCTTCCATTCGGTGCGCTGGTACTTCGGCGTGCAGGTCTGATCCCGGCGCGCGCCAGCGTGTGGCACATTGCGCCGGGCCCGACTCCCATCGATTGGCCGGCCGAAATGTCGGCAGACTCGCCGGCCACGCGTCGCCGTACCGACCGCCACGCACCACACTCCACCCACGTCTCCGCCCCCACCGCCCCATGCGCATCCTCGGCATCGACCCCGGCCTCCGCACGACCGGCTTCGGCGTCGTCGAGAGCGAAGGTGCGGCGCTGCACTACGTCGCCAGCGGCACCATCCGCACCGACAGCGTCGGCATCGGCGAGCTGCCCGCGCGGCTGAAGCTGATCTTCGACGGGGTGCGCGAGGTGACCGCGCGCTACCGGCCGGACTGCGCGGCGGTCGAGATCGTGTTCGTCAACGTCAACCCGCAGTCGACGCTGCTGCTCGGCCAGGCGCGTGGCGCGGCGCTGACCGCGCTGGTCTTCGGCGACCTGGCGGTCTCCGAATACACCGCGCTGCAGATGAAGAAGGCGATCGTCGGCCACGGCCAGGCGCGCAAGGAACAGGTGCAGGAGATGGTGATGCGCCTGCTGGCGCTGCCCGGCGTGCCCGGCCGGGACGCGGCCGACGCGCTCGGCATGGCCATCTGCCATGCGCATGCCGGCAGTTCGATGGCGGCGCTGGCGCGCCACACGCCGCTGGCCCGCCGCGCGCACGCTCAGTACCGGCGCGGGCGCACCTACTGATCCGGCGCCGCGACGCCGGCGCCGGGCTGGCGGCCGTGGCCTGTCACGGGGCTGTCACGGAGGCGCCACCTACAATTTCATCAACGCCACTGCAACGAGCCACGACCATGACCGCCGTGCCGACCGCTTCCACCGAGCCCAACCTCTCGCACATCGCCGCCCGCGACAAGGCCGAGATCCTGGCCCAGGCGCTGCCCTACATCCGCCGCTTCCACGGCAAGACCATCGTGATCAAGTACGGCGGCAATGCGATGACCGATCCGTCGCTGCAGCAGGACTTCGCCGAGGACGTGGTGCTGCTCAAGCTGGTCGGCATGAATCCGGTCGTCGTGCACGGCGGCGGCCCGCAGATCGACGAGGCGCTGGCCAAGGTCGGCAAGAAGGGCACCTTCATCCAGGGCATGCGCGTCACCGACGACGAGACGATGGAGGTCGTCGAGTGGGTGCTGGCCGGCCAGGTGCAGCAGGACATCGTCGGCCTGATCAACGTGGCCGGCGGCAAGGCCGTGGGCCTGACCGGCCGCGACGGCGGGCTGATCCGCGCGCGCAAGCTGAAGATGGTCGACCGCAACGACCCGAGCAAGGAGCACGACGTCGGCCAGGTCGGGGAGATCGAGTCGATCGATCCGTCGGTGGTGCGGGCGCTGCAGGACGACCAGTTCATCCCGGTGATCTCGCCGCTCGGCTTCGGCAGCGCCAACGAGAACTACAACATCAACGCCGACGTGGTGGCCGGCAAGCTGGCCGAGGTGCTGAAGGCCGAAAAGCTGGTGATGCTGACCAACACGCCGGGCGTGCTCGACAAGGAAGGCAAGCTGCTGACCAACCTGTCGGCACGCGAGATCGACGAGCTGTTCGCCGACGGCACGATCAGCGGCGGCATGCTGCCGAAGATCGGCTCCGCGCTCGACGCGGCGAAGAACGGCGTCAACACCGTGCACATCATCGACGGCCGCGTGCCGCACGTGATCCTGCTCGAGGTGCTGACCGAACAGGCCTACGGCACGATGATCCGTTCGCATTGAAGCCCGAGCGCGCCCGCGGCGCGGCCGGGCGCGTCTGGCTGTTCGACCTCGACGACACGCTGCACGACGCCACGCACGCGTCGTTCGGGCCGACCAGCCAGGCGATGACCGAGTACATCGTCGAGCACCTGGCGCTGGCGCCGGACGACGCCTCCGCCTTGCGCCAGCACTACTGGCGGCGCTACGGCGCCACGCTGCTCGGGCTGGTGCGGCACCACGAGGTGTCGGCGGCGCATTTTCTGGAGCAGACGCACCGCCTGCCCGGCCTCGAGGACCGGCTGCGCACCAGCGCCCACGACCGTGCCGCGCTGCGCCGCCTGCCGGGCCGCAAGTTCGTGCTGACCAACGCCCCGCGTGCCTACGCGCTGCGCGTGCTGCGCCACCTGCGGCTCGACGGCTGCTTCGACGGCATCCTCGCGATCGAGGACATGACGATGTTCGGCCAGCACCGGCCGAAGCCCGATGCGCGCATGTTTCGCCACCTGGCCGTCCGCCTGAAGGTGCCGCTGCATCGCTGCGTGCTGGTCGAGGACACGCTCATGCACCAGCGCGCGGCGCGCGGCCTGGGCATGCGCACCGTCTGGATGCAGCGCTACCTGCGGCGCCGCCCGGCGGCCCCCGGCACCCACCCGGGACCCGGGGTGCGCGGTGGCCTGAAGCCGTCGTACGTGTGTGCCAGAATCAATCGGATACAGGCGCTGCGATCGATCTGGCTCACCCGAGATGACGTTTCCCTCTGATACCGAGTCGAGCCGCGACGACGCGAAGGACACCCCGCCGCCCGCCCGCAAGCGGCCCAAGCCCGGCGAGCGCCGCGTGCAGATCCTGCAGGCGCTGGCCTCGATGCTCGAGCAGCCCGGCGCCGATCGCGTCACCACCGCCGCGCTGGCCGCCCGGCTGCAGGTGTCCGAAGCCGCGCTGTACCGCCATTTCGCGAGCAAGGCCCAGATGTTCGAGGGCCTGATCGACTTCATCGAGCACAGCGTGTTCACCCTCGCGAACCAGATCGCCGAGCGCGACGACACGCCGGCGCAGCAGGCGCAGAAGGTGGTCACGATGCTGCTGCAGTTCGGCGAGAAGAACCCGGGCATGACGCGCGTGATGGTCGGCGACGCGCTGGTGTTCGAGCACGACCGGCTGCTGGTGCGCATGAACCAGTTCTTCGACCGCATCGAATCGCAGTTGCGGCAGATGCTGCGCGGCGCGGCCGAGGCGTCCGACACGCCGACGCTCGATGCGCAGGCGCAGGCGTCGGTGCTGACCGCGTTCATCGTCGGCCGCCTGCAGCGCTACGCGCGTTCGGGCTTCAAGCGCAGCCCGACCGAGCACCTGGAAGCCGCGCTGAAGCTGATGCTCGGGTGAGGCGGCCGCGCCCGGCGCCGGCCCTGACTGCGATCTGCCGATGACGGCCCCGCTTGAATCTTCGGGGCGGGTGCAGGTCCGGGTCGGCGGCGTCGATCTGACGCTGCTGCCGGAGAAGGCCGCCTGGATCGCGTCGCAGCGCACGCTGCTGGTGGCCGACGCGCACATCGGCAAGGCGGTCAGCTTCCGCCGGCTCGGCGTGCCGGTGCCGCGCGGCACGACCGGCGAGACACTGGCGGTGCTCGACGGGCTGATCGAGCGCCTCGGCGCCGCGCGCATCGTCTTCCTCGGCGACTTCCTCCATTCCGCCCGCTCGCTCGCCGCCGGCACGCTCGACGCGGTGACCCGCTGGCGCGCGTGGCACCCGGGGCTGACGATCGTGCTGGTTCGCGGCAACCACGACGCGCACGCCGGCGACCCGCCGCCCGCGCTGGGCTTCGAGGTGGTCGACGAGCCGTACCACCCGGACGGCGTCGGAGTTGGTGTCGGCGGAGGCGGGGGCGGGGGCGGGGGCGGCGCGCTGGCACTGTGCCACCACCCGCGCGCCCGGCCCGGCTGCCACGTGGTCGCCGGGCACCTGCACCCCTGCGTCACGCTCGGCGGGCCGGCGCACGACCGGCTGCGGCTGGCGTGCTTCCAGGTCGGGCCGCAGGTCACGGTGCTGCCGGCGTTCGGCAGCTTCACCGGCATGCATCCGGTGCGCCCCGCGCCCGGCGACCGCTTGTTCGTGGTCGCCGACGGTGTCGTCCGGGCAATCGCGTCGGCCGATTCGCAGCCCATAAACTCGCCCGATGGCTGACCTCGAATCCCTGATCCTGCGCGCTGAAGCGCTGCTAAACCGTCTCGGCGCGTTCCTGCCGCACCCGCTCGAAGCGCCCGATTGGGCGGCATCCGTCGCGTTTCGCTACCGCAAGCGCGGCGGCTCCGGCTGGCTGGAGCCGGTGCGCCACGTCGCCACGATCCGCCTGGCCGACCTGCGGGAAGTCGAGCCGCAGAAGGAACGGCTGCTGCGCAACACCGCGCAGTTCGTCGCCGGCCATGCCGCGAACAACGTGCTGCTGACCGGCGCGCGCGGCACCGGCAAGAGCTCGCTGATCAAGGCCTGCCTGAACGAGTACGCGCCGCGCGGCCTGCGCCTGATCGAGGTCGACAAGGCGGATCTGGTCGACCTGCCGGACATCGTCGACCTGGTCGCGCCGCGGCCGGAGCGCTTCGTCGTGTTCTGCGACGACCTCAGCTTCGACGAGGGCGAGCCGGGCTACAAGGCGCTGAAGTCGATCCTCGACGGCTCGGTGTCGCAGGCGTCGGACAACGTGCTGATCTACGCCACCAGCAACCGCCGCCACCTGCTGCCCGAGTACATGAAGGAGAACCTGACGTACCAGCACACCGAGGACGGCGAGGTGCATCCCGGCGAGGTCATCGAGGAGAAGATCTCGCTGTCCGAGCGCTTCGGGCTGTGGGTCAGCTTCTACCCGTTCACCCAGGCGGAGTACCTGGAGATCGTCGCGCAGTGGCTGCGCAGCTTCGGCGTGGACGAGCCGGCGATCGCCGCGGCGCGGCAGGAATCGCTGGTCTGGGCGCTGGAGCGCGGCTCGCGCTCGGGCCGCGTCGCGTTCCAGTTTGCGAAGGACTACGCCGGGAGGCATGCGGCGTGAGCAGCGGCGCGGGCGAACGGACGCCGGTCGACGTGGCCGTCGGTGTACTGATCGACGCCGACGACCGTTTCCTGCTGACCTCGCGCCCGGACGGCAAGGTCTACGCCGGCTACTGGGAGTTTCCGGGCGGCAAGCTGGAAGCCGGCGAGACGGTCGAGGCGGCGTTGCGGCGCGAACTGCACGAGGAACTGGGCATCACGATCGGCGCGGTCGAGCCGTGGCGGGTCGAGATCGTCGACTACCCCCATGCGCGCGTGCGGCTGCATTTCTGTCGCGTGCGGGCCTGGTCGGGCCATTTCGAGATGCGCGAGCGGCAGGCGATGGCCTGGCAAACGCTGCCGGTCGAGGTGCGGCCGGTGCTGCCCGGCACGGTGCCTGTGCTGCAATGGTTCGCCGAGGAACGCGGCTTCGCCGGCCCCACGCATCGCCCCGCCGGGTGAGCGGGCCGGCCGCGGCGGCTAAACTGCCCGGATGGACTGGCTCGATGCAGTGAAATGGGACCGCGACGGCCTGGTGCCGGTGATCGCCCAGGAGGTCGGCAGCAACGACGTGCTGATGTTCGCGTTCATGAACCGCGAGGCACTGGCGCTGACCGCCGAACGAAGCGAGGCCGTCTACTGGAGCCGCTCCCGCCAGCGGCTGTGGCACAAGGGCGAGGAATCGGGGCATGTGCAGCGCGTGCACGAGATCCGGCTCGATTGCGACAACGACGTGGTGCTGCTGAAAGTCGAGCAGCTCGGCCACGTGCCCGGCATCGCCTGCCACACCGGGCGCCACGCCTGCTTCTTCCAGCGTCTCGAAGACGGCGCGTGGCACAGCGTCGAACCGGTGCTGAAGCGGCCCGAGGACATCTACCGATGAGCGCCATCAACGATGAGCACCCTCCGATGAACGGCGACACGACGAATCCGGTTCTTTCGCAGGACGTGCTGGCCCGTCTGGCGGCGGTGATCGAATCGCGCCGTGCCGGCGACCCGGAAACCAGCTACGTCGCCCGCCTGTTCCAGAAGGGCACCGACGCGTTGCTGAAGAAGGTCGGCGAGGAGGCCACCGAGACCGTGATGGCGGCCAAGGACGGCGATCCGCGCAAGATCGTCGCCGAGGTGGCGGACCTGTGGTTCCACACGATGCTGGTGCTCAGCGCCTTCGGCCTGTCGCCGGCGGACGTGCTGGCGGAACTGCAGCGGCGCGAAGGTCAGTCGGGCCTGGAGGAGTTCGCCTCCCGCAAGCTGCGTCAGCGAGACGCAGCCGGAACCTGATCCACGGCAAGTCGCATCAACCGGTTCGAGGAGCTTCCATGAACACCCCGATCCTGATGGATGGTGATCGCGAGCGTTCGCTGCGCACCGTCGGGCAGATCAGCTACCTGCTGCACACCATCGTCGCGGTCGGGGCGGTTCTGCCCGGCGTGCAGGCGAGCGTGCTGCTGCTGCTGGCCGCCTTCATCCTCGACCTCGTCAAGCGCGACGAGGCCGCTGGAAGCTGGCAGGAGTCGCACTTCCGCTGGCGCATCCGCAGCGTGCTGTGGGCCGCCGCGCTGTACCTCTTGACGCTGCCGCTGTGGTTCCTGCTGCTGGCGCCCGGCTGGATCGCCTGGGCGGCGATCTCGGTGTGGTTCCTCTACCGCGTGATCCGCGGCTGGATCAACCTGAATTCGCGCACGCCGATGCCGGACTGAACCCGAATCCGACCTTCCGCACCGCCATGACCCACGACCCGAACTGCATCTTCTGCAAGATCGTTGCCGGCCAGATCCCGGCCCGCAAGGTCCACGAAGACGATGAGATCCTCGCGTTCCACGACATCGCGCCATGGGCGCCGGTGCACTTCCTGCTGATCCCGAAGGCCCACATCCCGTCGCTCTACGACACCGACCCGGCCGCCCACCAGGCGATGCTCGGACGCATGCTGGCGCTCGCGCCGCAGCTCGCGCGCGCCCAGGGCGTGACCAACGGCTTCCGCGTGATCGTGAACACCGGCGCCGACGGCCTGCAGGAAGTGCCGCACCTGCACATCCACGTGATCGGCGGGCCGCGCCCCTGGTCCAAGGGCTGAGCCGCGGCGCCTCCGGCACGCTGGGCGCGTGCCGCCCGGCATGCCCGCTCGCCGGTGGGTTAAGGCCGCCGACCTAGAATCACGGATTGCTCGCGTCAGGAGACATCCATGGGTTCATTCAGCGTCTGGCACTGGCTGATCGTGCTGTTGATCGTGGTGCTGGTGTTCGGCACCAAGAAGCTCAAGAACATCGGCTCGGACCTCGGCGGCGCGGTCAAGGGCTTCAAGGACGGCATGCGCGACGGTTCCACCGACGCGCCGGCGTCGCCCAATCCGCAGGTGACCGCGCAGAAGACGGCCGACGGCAACACGATCGACGTCGAAGCCAAGTCCAAGTCGTGAGCGGCGCCCGCGTCCTTCGATGATCGATTTCGGGTTCGACAAGCTGGCGCTGATCGGCGCGGTGGCGCTCATCGTCATCGGGCCCGAACGGCTGCCGCGCGTGGCGCGCACGGTCGGCCACCTGCTCGGCAAGGCGCAGCGCTACGTGGCCGACGTCAAGGCGGAGGTCAACCGCTCGATCGAGCTGGACGAACTGAAGAAGATGAAGACGCAGTTCGAGGACGCGGCGCGCGACGTCGAGCAGTCGATCTCCAAGGAAGTGCACCAGACCACGTCCGACCTCGACCAGGCCTGGCACGGCACCGCCGCGCCCGCATTGCCGAACGACGGCGGCACCCTGACCGATCCGCTGTTGCCGCCGCCGGAATACCGCCACCCGAGGAAGAAATGGCGCCTGAAGCGCGGCGCGGTGCCGCAGTGGTACAAGCAGCGACACGGCGTGCGCACGCACACGCAGTCCGGCGCCGCGCGCGTCTCGCGGCATCGGCCGCCGCGGGTGTCGTGAGCCGATGAGCACTCCTCACGACGCCGACGACGAACTCGCCGGCACCGAACAGCCGTTCGTCTCGCACCTCGTCGAACTGCGCGACCGCCTCATCCGCGCAGTGATCGCGGTGGCGGTGTGCTTCGGCGTGCTCGCGTTGTACCCCGGCCCGGGGGCACTCTACGACCTGCTCGCGGCGCCGCTGGTCGAGCACCTGCCCAAGGGCGCCACGCTGATCGCGACCAACGTGATCTCGCCGTTCGTGGTGCCGCTGAAGATCACGCTGATGGCCGGCTTCCTGCTGGCGCTGCCGGTGGTGCTGTACCAGGTCTGGGCGTTCGTGGCGCCAGGCCTGTATTCGCACGAGAAGAAGCTGGTGCTGCCGCTGGTCATCTCCAGCACGCTGCTGTTCTTCATCGGCATCGGCTTCTGCTACTTCTTCGTGTTCGGCAAGGTGTTCACCTTCATCCAGAGCTTCGCGCCGAAGAGCATCACCGCCGCGCCGGACATCGAGGCCTACCTGAGCTTCGTGCTGACGATGTTCATCGCCTTCGGCGCGACCTTCGAGGTGCCGGTGGTGGTGGTGGTGCTGGCGCGCATGGGGCTGGTCAGCATCGAGAAGCTGAAGGCCTTCCGCAGCTACTTCATCGTGCTGGCCTTCATCGTCGCCGCGGTGATCACGCCGCCGGACATCGTCTCGCAGCTCGCGCTGGCGGTGCCGATGTGCCTGCTCTACGAACTGGGCATCTGGGCGGCGCAGATCTTCATCAAGCACACGCAGGCACCGGCGGAAGACGCGCCCTCGACCTGAGCGGCGGGGGGAGGGCGGGTCATGCGCGACCGGCGGCATCCGGGCCCCGGCAGCACGCGCGTCGACAGGGGCGATCAGCGGTCAGGCGGGGCCTGCGGCGCGCGCGGCCGCTGAGCGACCGTCACCGTCAGGTCCAGCGCCAGGCTGCCGCGCTGCACGGCGATCTTCGCCGCGCTGCGGGGCTTCAGCGCCGCCACCGCATTCAACAGCTGCGAGGTGTTCGCGACCGGCGTCTCGGCGATGCGCGTCACCACGTCGCCCGGGCGAATGCCGCCGGCGCTGGCCGGGCCATCCTGCAGCACGCCGGTGATCAGCACGCCTTCCTTGATCGGCAGGTTGAATGTCTGCGCGATTTCCGGCGTCAGGTCGCGCGGTTCCACGCCGATCCAGCCGCGGGTGATCTGTCCGTCGCGGATCAGGCCTTCCATCACCTGGCGCGCGGTGCTCGACGGAATCGCGAAGCCGATGCCCAGGCTGCCGCCGGAGCGCGAATAGATCGCCGTGTTGATGCCCATCAGGTTGCCGCTGGTGTCGACCAGCGCGCCGCCGCTGTTGCCGGGGTTGATCGCGGCGTCGGTCTGGATGAAGTTCTCGAAGGTGTTGATGCCGAGCTGGTTGCGCCCGAGCGCGCTGACGATGCCCGAGGTCACCGTCAGCCCGACGCCGAACGGGTTGCCGATCGCCAGCACCACGTCGCCGACCTGCAGGGCGTCGTTGTTGCCGAAGGTGATGACGGGCAGGCGGTCGAGCTCGATCTTCAGCACCGCCACGTCGGTGTCGGGGTCGGTGCCGATCACGCGCGCCTGCGCGCGCCGGCCGTCGCCGAGCGCGACCTCGATGTCGTCGGCGCCGGCGACCACGTGGTTGTTGGTCAGCAGGAAGCCGTCGGCCGAGACGATCACGCCCGAACCCAGGCCGACCTGCGGCTCCTGCTGGAGCTGGCGCCCGCGGTCGCCGAAGAAGAACTGGAACCACGGGTCGTTGGCCTGCGGATGGCGCGCCGGCGCCTTGCTGGCGGTGATGCTCACCACCGCCGGCGTGGCCCGCTTGGCGGCGCCGCTGTAGCTCGCCACCGCCGAGCCCGACGTCAGTGCGACCGGCTGTGCGCCGGGCTGCACGAGCGGCGCCTCGCTGATCGAGACGATGGCCGGCTGCCCCGGCACGCCGCCGCGGCCCAGCCACTCGGGCTTGAGCGTCGCGACGACGAACAGCACCGCCAGGGCCACCGTCACGGCTTGGGAGAAAATGAGCCAGGTTCTGCGCATCACAGTGAATCCGATGACCCTTCGCACCGAGCTCGAGTCGACCCTGAACACCTTGCTGGAGGTGGGGCGCTTCCGGGATTATGGGCCGAACGGTCTGCAGGTCGAGGGACGCGCCGAGGTGAGTCGGCTGGTGTCCGGCGTCACGGCCAGCCGGGCGCTGATCGAGGCGGCGATCGCTGCCGACGCCGACACCATCCTGGTCCACCATGGCCTGTTCTGGCGTGGACACGACGGCCGCGTCACCGGCTGGCTGCGCCAGCGGCTGGCGCTGCTGCTGGCGCACGACATCAACCTGTTCGCCTACCACCTGCCGCTGGATGCGCACCCCGAGTTCGGCAACAACGCGCAGTTCGGCGCCAAGCTCAAGCTCGTCGCCGACGGCCGCTTCGGCGAGCAGGACCTGGGCTTCCTCGGCTCGCCGGCGCAGCCGCTGACCGTCGCCGCGCTGACCGCGCTGCTGCAGTACCGCTTCGGCCGCCCGCCGGTGGTCGTGGAAGGCGACGGCCGGCCGATCCGCCGCGTCGGCTGGTGCACCGGCGGAGCGCAGGGCTACTTCGAGGCGGCGATCGCCGCCGGCGCCGATGCCTACGTCACCGGCGAGATCTCGGAGCCGCAGGCCCACTACGCGCGCGAATCCGGCGTCGCCTATTTCGCCTGCGGCCACCACGCGAGCGAACGCTACGGCGTGCAGGCGCTGGCGACGCACCTCGCCGGGCGCTTCGGCTTCGAGCATCGGTTCATCGACATCGACAATCCGGCATGAGCCCAAGCCCGGCAAGTCCGTCGCAGCGGCCGATCGTCATCACGCCCGGGGACATCGCCGGCATCGGCCCGGAGATCGTCGCCCGGCTGTTCCGCAGCGAGGATGCGGCTGGCTGCTTCGTCGTCGGCGACGTCGGCGTGATGCGCCGCGCCGCCGCGCTGACCGGCGGGCTGCTCCCGGTGGCCGTCATCGATTCACCGGCCGACGCGCTCGGCTGCCCGCCCGGCTGCATCCCCGTGTGCCCGCTGCCGCTGGCGGCGCCGCTGGCCGAGGTGGCGCTCGGCCGGGTCGATGCCCGGGCGGGCGCCGCGGCGGCGGCCTGCATCGAGCGCGCGGCCGGCTGGGCGATGCGCGGCGAGGTGGCTGCGGTGGTGACCGCGCCGATCCACAAGGAGGCGCTGGCGGCCGCCGGCATCGTGCATCCCGGCCACACCGAGATGCTGCAGGCTCTGGCGGCGCGTGGCGGCGCCCTGCCGCCGGTGCGGATGATGCTGGCCAACGACGAACTGCGGACGGTGCTGGTGACGATCCACCTGTCGCTGCGCCGCGCGATCGACGCGATCGACCGCGAGTCGGTGCTCGAGACCCTGCGCATCGCGCACCGCGCGGCGCGCGCCTGGGGCGAGCCGGCGCCGCGCATCGCCGTGGCCGGGCTCAACCCGCATGCCGGCGAGGGCGGGCTGTTCGGCGACGAGGAACAGCGCCACATCGCACCGGCGATCGCAGCCGCGCGCGAGGAGGGCATCGACGCCCGCGGCCCCTTCGCGCCCGACACCGTGTTCATGCGCGCCCGCCACGCGCCGCCCGGGCATCCCGGCGAGTTCGACATCGTCGTCGCGATGACGCACGACCATGGCTTGATCCCGGTCAAGTACCTCGGCGTGGAGCAGGGCGTCAACGTGACGCTGGGCCTGCCGTTCGTGCGCACGAGCCCGGATCATGGCACCGCCTTCGACATCGCGGGCACCGGCCGGGCCGATCCGTCGAGCCTGATCGCCGCGGTGCGCATGGCGCGGCGGCTTGCCGGCGGCTGACGCTCTGGGGCACCCTCGGCCTGCGGCCGGTCCCGCTGGGCGGGACGGAGCGCTCGCTTCGGAGCGGCCGGACTAACTCTCACCCTCTCAGAGGGTGTAGACGAAAACAATATAACGCGCTATCGTCGGATCCAGACAACACCTACGAGGTGGCGGATGGTGACGAAGGCGCGAGTCGAGCAACCTGGGCGACCTGGGCGAAAGCCCTCGCTGAACGCCGAGCACACCGCGGTGTTGCGCACGATCACCCAGGAGCAGCCGCGCTCGTCGTTGGGCGAAGTGACGCGTGAACTGCTTCGACGCGCGGGCGTCAAGGTCAGCACGGTCACCGTGCGCAAGGCCTTGCGCGAGGCCGGTATCGAACGGCTCAAGCCGCTGCGCCGCGCCGGAGAGCGGGCGGCGGCGCAAGGGTCCGCGCCCGTGCGATACGGGTACACCGACGTGCATCGTCGGGCCGACGGTGGCAGCGGTATGAACACCGACCTCACCGATGCGGAGTGGGCGTTGGTGGCTGACCTGTTTGAGCGCGACGGGCAGCGCGGCACGCCCGCCCGCTATGAGCGGCGGCACATGGTCAATGCCTGCTGCTACGCGCTGCGCACGGGCTGCGCTTGGCGTCTGCTGCCCAAGACGTTTCCGCCCTGGCAAGCGACCTACAAGGCCTTCAGCCGCTGGGCGGCGGCGGGCGTGTTCGAGGTCATGCACGATCGTCTGCGCCAGCAGTGGCGCGACCGCGTGGGCAAGGCCCCCGAACCGACCGCGGCAATCATCGACGCGCAGAGCACCCGCAGCACCGCGCAGGGCGGCAACACGGGGTTCGATGCCGGCAAGAAGGTTAAGGGACGCAAACGCCACTTGGTGGTCGACACGCTGGGCTTGCTGCTGGCCATCACCGTCACTTCGGCCAGCGTGCAAGACCGCGATGCCGCAGGTCCGGTCGTGGCGCAGGCCTGCGCCAAGGTTCCCGGGCTGAAGAAGCTCTACGCCGACGGCGCCTACGGCGGGAAGTGCGCCACGGCCATCGAACAGACGCACGGCATCAGCGTCGAGATCGTGCGGCACCCCGGCAACCGTAGCACGGGCACCTGGCAAGACGCACAGCAACCTCTGTGGCCGGAGGTGGTCGCAAAGGGCTTCGTCGTGCAGGCCAAGCGATGGGTGGTCGAGCGCACTCATGCCTGGAACGAGCGCGCGCGCCGCCTTATGGCACACCATGACCGATCGGACTGGGCCCCTCTCGCATGGGTCTGGCTGGCCGAATCGCGTATCCTCGCGAGTAGACTGGCAGCGTAGTTCATTTCGTCTACACCCTCTCAGTGCCGCGTCTTGATCGCCGCGAGCTGGCGCCGCGCGCGCACCGTCGCGCGCTCCATCAGGTAGGCGCTCTCGACCGCCCGCATGCGGCCGGATTCGCACATCCGCGCCAGCATCCGCGCGGTCAGCGAGATCGTTTCCTCGTGCTTTGGCCCAGAGGTGAAGACGAAGAAGCTGCGGCCCGGGCTGACGTAGGTCAGGCGCACCTTCTGCCACTGGTCCTTCAGCTGCATCTGGTAGGCGAAGCCGAGCCGGACGTGGTCGATGAGCTGCGGGCCCTGCGTCGGCTCGGACGGGTCGGGCGCGGTCAGCTTCAGGTGGGCGTCCATCGCGGGGTCGAGCGCTGCGTCGGCCGCGGCATCGAGCGCACGCTCCGCCGCGGCGCGTGCCGGCGGGCTGGACAGGGTCATCGGCACGGTTTCGTCGCTGCCGGGCACGCCGGCCGGCGCCGCCAAATCAATCTCGACGTCAACCTGCACCGTGTCGGCCCAGTCCACGCTGTCCTCGCCGACCAGCCCGACGCGCCGGATCTCGTCGGGGGAGAACTGCTGTTCGATGTCCTGCGGCGCCAGCGGCACCGGCTCCGAGCGCCAGGAATCCTCGGTCGTCGGCGGGGCGATCGCGAAGATCCCCTCGAGTTGGCGAGCAGGTTGTGCTCCAGCTCGGTCATCGACTGGCCCTTCAGCGATTCGGCGTGCGAGGGCAGCAGCCGCGCGAAGAACGCCTTCTGCGCCGCATCGGGCCAGCCGATCAGCCGCAGGCCCTCGTTCAGGTCGCGCATCATCGCGGGCAACTGCATCAGGAAGCGCTTGCGCAGCGGCGGCGAGCCCTTGGGCTGCACGCTCATCACCACGTCGCGGCCGACGGCGCGGAAACGCTTCGCCAGGTCGGAGTCGGGGCCGTGGCGCCGCACCGCGGAGGTCAGCGCCTGGCTCCAGACCTGGGTCGTGAACTCGCGCAGGTAGTCGGGCATCGCGATGCCTGACAGCGCCGACTGCAATTGCAGCATGTAGCGCTGGTACACGCGCAGCTCGGATTCCTTGGCCTCGAGCAGCGGCGCGGAGCCGTTGTGCCGCGCCACGCTGTCGGTCTGTGCGGCGATGTACTCCTCGAGCATCGACAGCTTGGCGTCGTAGGTGGCGAGCTGGTCGAAATCGCCTTCGACGATCTCCTGCACCAGCTCGCGCACGCGTCGAGGCCGCGCGGGGCCGTCGCCGAAGTCGATGATAGGCGAGCGACGCGATCCGGTTGACGAAGCGCCGCACCGGATGGCGGCGCGACGAGAAGAAGGTCGAATCGGCGAGGGCGACGCGCAGCACCGGCAGTTGCAGGCGGGCGATCTGGCGCGCCATCTGCGGCGGCACGCGGGGATCGGACAGGATCTGGTCGAACAGGCCCTTGGTGAACACGTCGATCACCATGTCGATCGAGCTTGCCGCTGGCGGCCTGCAACAGTTCGCTGCGGTGGGCGCGGATCAAGTTGACCGCGACCTGGCGACCGCCCCCTCCCGGGTGATTTGCCGGGACCGGCGGCCGGGCGCGTCGACGCCTGGACCGGTGCGCGGGCCGGCGGCCGCCCCTGACGGCCGGGATTGGCGCGGTCGGCCCGCGTCGGCGCGAAGCTGGCCGCGTCGCCCGCATCGGCGTCATCCGGATCGCCCGCGTACGTGTCGCCCGGATACCCGTCGCCGGCACCCGCGTCGCCGGCATCGGCCGCAGCATCCGCTCCCGCCGGGTCGAACCCGCCGCTGCCGCTGGCCAGGAAGGTCAGCCGCCGCAGCAGGGTCATCAGCTGCGCGTCGGCCTGCGAATGCGCGGCGTGGCGGATCTCGCCGCGCACGCCGATGCCGCCCGGGCGCGAGCCGGAGGTCGATCGCCGTGGCGCGCCGCCCCCAGCGGAGGCCTGGCCACCGCCATAACTGCCGCCGTAACCGCCGCCATAACCGCCGCCATAACCGCCGCCATAACCGCCGCCATAGCCGCCGCCGTGGCCGCCGGACAGTGTCGACCCCGGCTGCGTCGACGACGAACCGAAATCGCCCGTCGCCGGCCCGGAATGCTCGGCCGGGCCGGTGGCCGGGCCACCGCTGCCGGAGAGCTCGTCGCGCATGCTGGCGTAGCCGGAGTTCGCGCCGGACCCCGGCCCCTCCACGGATTTCAGGCTCAGGCCGACCGGCTGCACCTGGCGCTGTTGCAGGTCGCGCACGATCGCGGCGTAGCACTCGAGCATCGCGATCGCCATTGCCTGCCCGAATTCGCGCGCCAGCAGCTTTGCGGCCGTCGCGATCGTCGTGACGGCCACGATCGCGCGGTAGGTGGCCCCCAGCACCTCGGCGCGCAGCGGGTTGCGCTCGGCCTCGGCGCGTCCGATGCCGAGCACGGTGGCCATGAACGCGGCCAGTTCGCGCAGCTGCCACTCGCAGGCGTGGGCGATCTGGTGGCCGATCCGGTCGGCGAACATGCGTTCCTCGACCTCGTGGTCGTCGACGAGGCTGAGGTTGGTCCAATCGGTCGCCGGCGGTGCACTGCGGGCATCGCGCCGCGGCGCGATCTCCGTGCGCACGCGCTCGGTCAGCACGTCGTTGTAGGTGCGCTGAAAGCCGCTCATCTTGCGGCGCAGGTCGAGGTGGGTCGCGAGCAGCAGGTCGCGTTCAGCGATCTTCGCGGACGACTGCGATTGCGTCGCGAGGTTCTGCGCGACGCGCTCGGCCACCGAGGCGCCGGTCGCCCTGACGTGGCTGATCGCCGCCTCGAGGGCGGCTGGCATCCGGGGATCGGTCGGGTTCATGTGCGGGCGCGCCGGCGACGGTCGTGCGCCGGGTCGGTATCACGCCAGCCGGGCAGTATGGGCCAAACGGCCCGCTGCGCCGGCGGTGGGGTACCCGGCGGCGCGGCGGGTCACTTCCTCAGCGAGTCGCGGATCTCGCGCAGCAGCAGCACGTCCTCGGGCACCGGCGCGGGCGGGGCCGGCGGCGCCGGCGGTTCCTCGCTCTTGAGCCGGTTCATCTGCTTGATCATCAGGAAGATGATGAACGCCAGGATCACGAAATTCAGTGCCACCGTGATGAAGCTGCCGTAGGCGAACACCGCACCCGCCTTCTTGGCCTCGGCCAGCGTCGTCGCCGTCTGGCCCGCCAGCGGGACGAAGTAGTTCGAGAAATCCAGCCCGCCGAAGATGCGGCTGACGATCGGCATGATCAGGTCGCCGACCACCGAGTCGACGATCTTTCCGAATGCCCCGCCGATGATGACGCCGACCGCGAGGTCGACGACATTCCCCTTCATCGCGAAGGCCTTGAACTCGGTTGCGAAACCCATGCTGCCTGCTCCTGGTGCGTGCTCGTTGGAAACGGGGTTCGGGCAAGATGCCGGCCCCGGTCGTATTGTGGCCGCGCCGTGCGCGTGGCGCGTGTGCGCCGCGGGGCTGCCGCCGCCCCCGCGCCCTGCCTGGGGGCCGTCCGTGAGACCCCTGACCGGCCTCAATGACCCTCTTGACGTGTCCGCTAGAATGCCGGGTTGCCCCTGATTCGTCGTCTTCTCCGAGGATTTCCATGAGTGACCAGCCCTTCGATAGCGGCAAGAGAACCTGGCTCATCGCGTCGGGATGCGCCGGTGTGGTGGGCGGCGTGGCGACCGCCGTGCCGTTCATCAGCTCGTTCGAGCCGTCCGAGCGCGCGAAGGCTGCCGGTGCCGCCGTCGAGGTCGACATCAGCGCGCTGAAACCGGGCGAGAAGCTCACCGTCGAATGGCGCGGCAAGCCGGTGTGGATCGTCAAGCGCACGCCCGAGCAACTCGCGCTGCTGCCGAAGAACGACCCGTTCCTCGCCGACCCGAAATCCGAGCGCAAGCCCGACGAACTCACGCCGCCCTACGCCCGCAACGAGGGCCGGTCGTCCAAGCCCGAGATCCTCGTCGTCGTGGGCATCTGCTCGCACCTCGGATGCTCGCCATCCGACCGTTTCACGCCCGGCGCGCAGCCCTCGCTGCCGGACGACTGGACCGGCGGCTTCCTCTGCCCCTGTCACGGCTCCACCTTCGACATGGCCGGCCGCGTGTACAAGAACAAGCCGGCACCCGACAACCTCGAGGTGCCGCCGCACACGTACCTGTCGGATACCCGTCTGCTGATCGGCGAGGACAAGAAGGCCTGAGCGCCAGGCTCGCAGCGCTAGACCTCACGGAACCTTCACGAGAACACACGGACCATGGCTGAATTCAAAGTCGCCCCGCCGAATGCGAGTGCCGCAGAGAAGCTGTTGACCTGGGTGGACAACCGGTTTCCGGCCACCAAGCTCTACAAGGAACATCTGTCGGAGTACTACGCGCCGAAGAACTTCAACTTCTGGTACTTCTTCGGCTCGCTCGCGATGCTGGTGCTCGTGATCCAGATCGTCACCGGCATCTTCCTCGTGATGCACTACAAGCCGGACGCGGCGCTCGCGTTCGCGTCGGTCGAGTACATCATGCGCGACGTGCCCTGGGGCTGGCTGGTGCGCTACATGCACTCGACCGGCGCCTCGGCGTTCTTCGTGGTGGTCTACCTGCACATGTTCCGCGGCCTGCTGTACGGCTCGTACCGCAAGCCGCGCGAACTGGTCTGGATCTTCGGCTGCGGCATCTTCCTGTGCCTGATGGCCGAGGCCTTCATGGGCTACCTGCTGCCCTGGGGCCAGATGAGCTACTGGGGCGCCCAGGTGATCGTGAACCTGTTCTCCGCGGTGCCGTTCGTCGGCCCGGACCTGGCGCTGCTGATCCGCGGCGACTACGTCGTCAGCGACGCCACGCTGAACCGCTTCTTCAGCTTCCACGTGATCGCCGTGCCGCTGGTTCTGCTGGGCCTGGTGGCCGCGCACATCATCGCGCTGCACGAGGTGGGCTCGAACAACCCGGACGGCGTCGAGATCAAGGCCAAGAAGGACGCGCGCGGCGTCCCGCTCGACGGCATCCCGTTCCACCCGTACTACTCGGTGCACGACCTGCTGGGCGTCACGGTGTTCCTGATGGCGTTCACCGCGATCATCTTCTTCGCGCCCGAGTTCGGCGGCTACTTCCTCGAATACAACAACTTCATCCCGGCGGACCCGCTGAAGACGCCGGCGCACATCGCCCCGGTGTGGTACTTCACGCCGTTCTATTCGATGCTGCGCGCGACCACCGACCTGATGGTCAACGTGCTGTCGGGCATCGTCGCGCTGGGCGCGTTGCTGGGCGTGCTCAAGGGCCGATTCGGCGGCGCCGGCAAGGTCACGCTGCTGGTCGTCGCCGCGATCGCGATCGTGCTGCTGAAGACCTTCGACGCCAAGTTCTGGGGCGTCGTCGTGATGGGTGGCGCGGTCATCATCCTGTTCTTCCTGCCCTGGCTCGACCATTCGCCGGTCAAGTCGATCCGCTACCGCCCGGGCTGGCACACCTACGTATACGGTGTGTTCGTCGTGTTCTTCCTGGCGCTCGGCTACCTGGGTTCGCAGCCGCCGTCCGACATCGGCAACTACGTGTCGCAGGCCGGCACGCTGGTGTACTTCGGCTTCTTCCTGCTGATGCCGTGGTGGAGCCGGCTGGGCGAGTTCAAGCCCGTGCCCGACCGCGTCACCTTCGCCGCCCATTGAATGCGCCCGCACCAGACGACCCAGGCCGGAGCCTCCATCCCATGAAGAAGCTGTTCGTCTACCTCCTGATGTCGCTCGGCTTCGTCGCCGCGGCATCCGCCAACACGGCCGGCCATCCGCTCGACAGGTTCCCCGAAGAGAAGATGACCGACGTGGCCGCGCTGCAGCATGGCGCGAAGATCTTCGTCAACTACTGCCTCAACTGCCACAGCGCAGCCTACATGCGCTACAACCGTCTGCGCGACCTCGACCTCACCGAGGACCAGATCAAGAAGAACCTTCTGTTCGCCACCGAGAAGGTCGGCGACGTGATGAAGGTATCGCTCGATCCGAAGCAGGCCAAGGACTGGTTCGGCGGCAACCCGCCCGACCTGACCGTGATCGCGCGGTCGCGCGCCGGCCTCGGCGGCAGTGGTGCCGACTATCTCTACACCTACCTGCGCACCTACTACCGCGACGACACCAAGGCCACCGGCTGGAACAACCTCGTCTTCCCGAGCGTCGCGATGCCGAACGTGCTCTGGGAACTGCAAGGCCAGCGCACCGCGAAGTACGTCGAGGAGAAGGACCCGCACAACCCCGGCAAGACGGAGCACCGTTTCGAGGGCTTCGAGCAGCTCGCGCCGGGCACCTTGAGCCCGCAGGAGTTCGACGACACCGTGGCCGACCTCGTCGCCTACCTGCAGTGGATGGGCGAGCCGGCGCAGGCGCTGCGCGCCCGGCTGGGCGTCTGGGTGCTGCTGTTCCTCGGCATCTTCACGGTGATCGCGTGGCGCCTGAACGCCGCGTACTGGAAAGACGTCAAGTGACCCTCAAGTGCCCGGGGCCCGTCGGGGGCCGCCGGGTCCATGCCGCAGTGGCTGCCCGCAACGGGCTGTCCACTGCGTCATCGTTTTCTGAACCCAAGAAGGAGCCCACATCATGATGGTGCTTTATTCCGGAACCACCTGCCCCTATTCGCACCGCTGCCGCTTCGTGCTGTTCGAGAAGGGCATGGATTTCGAGATCCGCGACGTCGACCTGTTCGCCAAGCCCGAAGACATCGCGCTGATGAACCCGTACAACGAGGTGCCGATCCTGGTCGAGCGCGACCTGATCCTGTACGAATCGCACATCATCAACGAGTACATCGACGAGCGCTTCCCGCACCCGCAGCTGATGCCCGGCGACCCGGTGGCGCGCGCCCGCGTGCGGCTGTTCCTGCTGAACTTCGAGAAGGAGCTGTTCGCGCACGTCAACGTGCTCGAGTCGCGCGGCATCAAGCCCAACGACAAGCAGCTCGAGAAGGCGCGCGCGCAGATCCGCGACCGCCTGACCCAGCTCGCGCCGATCTTCCTGAAGAACAAGTACATGCTCGGCGACGACTTCTCGATGCTCGACGTCGCCATCGCCCCGCTGCTGTGGCGCCTCGACTACTACGGCATCGACATGTCGAAGAACGCGGTGCCGCTGCTGAAGTACGCCGAGCGGATCTTCTCGCGGCCCGCCTACATCGAGGCGCTGACGCCGTCCGAGAAGGTGATGCGCAAGTAACCGCGGGCTACGCGATGACGACTGCGCCCCCGCCCCCGGCGACCGGCAGCTCGACCCGGCCGTACCTGATCCGCGCGCTGCACGACTGGTGCACCGACAACGGCTTCACGCCGTACGTCGCGGTGTTCGTCGACGCGACGGTCCAGGTGCCGGTCGAGTACGTCAAGAACAACGAGATCGTGCTCAACATCGGCTTCGAGGCGACGACCGGCCTGAAGCTCGGCAACGATCACATCGAGTTCAGGGCGCGCTTTGGCGGCGTGTCGCGCGAGATCGTCGTGCCGGTAGACCACGTGATTGCGATCTACGCGCGCGAGAACGGGCAGGGCATGGCGTTCCCGGTTCCCACCGACGCGCCGGCCGGCCAAGGCCACGGCGGCGTGGCCGATGCCGCTGCGAGCCCGCGCGGCCCGCGGCTCGCGCTGGCCGACCCGCCGCCGGCTCCGACGCCGCCGCCGCTGGACGAACCTCCGCCCGAACCGCCCGCCGGCGGGCGTCCGGCCCTCAAGCGCATCAAGTAGGCGCAGCCCGCGCCCGCGAACCTATACTGCCTGCCCGTGCGGCGCCTGTCGCACCTCCCGGCCCGATGCCGGCTTAGCTCAGCTGGTAGAGCACCCGCCTTGTAAGCGGAAGGTCGTCCGTTCGATTCGGACAGTCGGCACCATCAAAAGACTTGTCAATCTAGGTAGCGGTCGCTCACTTGCGGCACGGGACGTCCGCGCCAGCCAGGATCACCGGGTTGCGAGGCGGGCCCTTCAGGGTCCCGGGTACCAGGCTGCCCCGACGGGAGGTGCCCCCATCGGTGTCGGCGAGGGCCAGGGCGGTTGGAATCACGATCAGATCTTCGATCAGGGCGTTGAGTGCCAGTGCACCTGCAACGCGGCCATGGACAGTGTCTGACGCTGCAGGCGCCAGGACACGAGCGCAATGCACGCCGCCGCGATCAGCGAATCCGCCGCGTAGGTGGCCACATGGTCCAGGTGCGCCACGGCATCGAACCGCTGCTTCGACAGCGATCGAAACAGCAGGGCCGGCACGCAGAACTCCGACGCGAAGCGTCCGATGGCCCGTGCGTCGCTGGATGCCACGCCGCCCCGACGGACCGCGGCGTACCCTGATCAAGGGACCGAACCGAGGCGCAGACGCCGGATCAGCGTGCGATGGCGCGTCACCTCGGCGTCATAGAACTGGTCGAGCTGCGCGCGGGTCAGCATCGGCGGCGGCAGGCCTCCGGCCGACCGGACGCCTTCGATGAAGGCCGGTGCTCGCGCGGCCGCCTGTGCCCAGCCCTCCAGCCGCGCCAGTTCGGCCGTTGGCGTGTCGCGAAGCACGGCCAATGCGATCCACCCGATGTACTCGTAGCCGTGCGCAGCCTGCCCCTCGGCCAGCGTGGGGACCTGCGCGAACAGGGGGTGGCGAGTTGCCGCGGTCATGCCCAGTGCGCGCACGCCCGGATAGCCCAGGGTGCTCGTGTTCAGCGGTACGAAGGCGATGTCGAGCTGGCCGTTGGCCAAGTCCCGGAGCATGTCGGGCGCGCCGCGGTAGGGCACCTGGAGCGCCGAGATGCCGGCGCGCGCGCAAAGCTCCTCCCAGGCCAGGTGGAGGACGCTGCCCTGCCCCGCGTGGGCGAACTTCAGCGTCTGGGGCGGCTGCGTGCGCGCATAGGCCACCAGCTCGTCGAAATCCCGCGCCGGCAGCTTCTCGCTCGCCATCAGCACCAGACTGCCCGCCACCACCATGCCGATGAGGCGGAAATCCTCGGGCTTGAGCTTGGAGGAGCCGGCGTTGGTGAGCAAGCCGGTGATCAGGTCCGAGGCCGAGCCGACCAGCACCCCGCGTTCGGCGGGCGAGCGGCGGGCGTATCGATCCAGCGCGATCAGCCCGCCCGCGCCGGCCAGGTTCTCCACGACCACCGGCCTCGCAGCCTCGCGGGCGAGCTCGGGCTGAAGCGAGCGAGCGGCGGCGTCCACCGCACCGCCGGCTGGCCAGGGGACCAGCAGGGTCAGCGGCGATTCGGCCGACGCGGCGCCGCAGCCGAGCATGGCGAACAGCACGGTGCCGATGCAGCGCCGGAGTGCGCACATTGAACGGGCCGTCTTCATGATCGACTGAATTCTCGCTCCAGGCCGACCGCGGCGCATCGTGTCGGCCGAGGCGGGGCCTGCCGGCCTCAATCCGCCGTCAGCCGCGCCTCCTGCACCACCCGCTTCCACTTGCCCAGTTCGTTGCGTACCAGCGTGCCCAGGCCTTCGGGCGTGCTGGTCTCGACGTCGGCGCCGTGGTCCTCGATGCGCTTTATCGTCTCCTTGTCGGCCAGCACCTGGTTCAGCGCCTTGTTGAGCTGCTCGACGATCGGCCGGGGCGTCTTCGCGGGCGCGAAGAACGCGTACCACTGCGTCACGTCGACGCCCTTGACGCCCGACTCCTCCAGCGTCGGCACGTCCGGCAGGCTCGCCACCCGCTTCGGCCCGGCCACGGCCAGCGCCTTCAGCTTGCCCGACTTGATGTGCGGGTAGGCGGTGAACAGGCTCGGGAACATGAACTGCGTCTGCCCGCCGATGGTGTCGCTGACCGCCGGCGCCGCGCCCTTGTACGGGATGCCGATCATCGCGACGCCGGCGTTGAGCTTGAACAGCTCGGCCGCGAAATGCGGCGCGGTGCCGTTGCCGGCGGACGCGTAGCTGAACTTGTCCGGCTTGGCCTTGAGCTGGGCGACCATGTCGCGCACGTCCTTCACCGCCACGCCGGTGGTGGCGACCAGGAGCGTCGGCGAGTAGCCCACGAGGCCGATCGGCTCGAAATCCTTCACCGGGTCGTAGCGCAGCTTCTGCAGCGCCGGGTTCATGCCGTGGGTGGCGATGTAGCCCAGCATCAGCGTGTGGCCGTCCGGCGCGGCGCGGGCGACGAACTCGCTGGCGATCGAGCCGTTGGCGCCGGCGCGGTTGTCGACGATCACCGTCTGGCCGAGCAGCGGCCCCAGCTTGGCCGCGATGGTGCGGGCCATCGCGTCGTTGCCGCCGCCGGCGGCGGTCGGCACGACGATCGTGATCGTCTTGTCAGGAAAGGCAAAGGCGGCCGGCGCGGCGGCGGCCACGGTGGCGGCGAGGATCGGGGCGATGAGCTTGTTCATGTCGTCTCCTGGGATGGTTCGGGCGGGGGTGTCGACGTCTGCGCCGGCGATGGCGGCGGCGGCGGTTCTGGGGAACACGTAGGGCGGCAGGTGCAGCGAGCCTTCGAAGATCTTTCGGGCGGTGCGCACCAGCGCCGCGCGGCGGATCGACGCCGCCTCGCCGCGGCCCTCGATCTCGACCTCGACGTCGATGCGCCCGGCCGGGTGCTGCACCACCACGTTGCGGCGGCCGTGCAGCGGCACGGCGCGGCTGGCCACCGTGCCCGGCAGCGCGAACGCGGTGGCCACGCCGATCGCGCCGGTGACCGCATGCGCGGTGTGGCAGCGGCGCGGGGTGAAGTAGCGCGAGGTGATGCTGTCGGCGTCGTCGCCGGCGCTGACCAGCACCGGCTTCGGGATCACGCTGGCCGACACGTCGCCCAGCCCCATCGCGGCGCCGGCGCGGCGGCGCAGCGATTCCAGGCGTTGCAGCAGCTCGGTGTCGGCGTCCAGCTCGGCCGGGGTCTCGCGGCCCGTCAGCCCGAGGTCGGCGGCGCGCACGATCATCAGCGGCATCGCGGCGTCGACGCAGCTCAGCTCGATGCCGTCGATCACGTCGATGCGCCGCCCGGTCGGGAACACCGAGCCGGTGACCGCGCCCCAGGCGTCGAGGAAGTTCAGGTGGATCGGCGCGGCGGTGCCGGCGACGCCGTCGATGCGCACGTCGCCGTCGTAGCGCACGCGCCCGCCGGGTGTCTGCACCGTCAGCTCGATGCGCGAGCGGGTGTTGACATTGAACACCGTGACGACGGTCTGCCCGTCGCGTGCCGGCACCAGGCCCTGCTCGATCGCGAACGGCCCGACGCCCGACAGCATGTTGCCGCAGTTCGGCCGCGTGTCGACCGACTGCTGGCCGACGCCCACCTGCGCGAACAGGTAGTCGACATCGCAGCCCGGCTCGGCGGACGTCGACACGATCGCGACCTTGCTGGTCAGCGTGCTGCCGCCGCCGACGCCGTCGACCTGCAGCAGGTCGGACGCGCCGATCGCGCCGATCAGCGCCTGGTCGCGCGTCGCCTCGTCGGCGGGCAGCCACTCACGCAGGAAAAAAGGGCCGCGCGAGGTGCCGGCACGCATCAGGACGCAGGGGATGGCGGTGTTCATGGGACTTGATCTTGGGCGATACATCGATGCAGCGGAATTGCATATTCGGGATCGATTGATCCACCGAGTGCATGGATCTGGGTGCGGTGTAGTGCGCGCCTTTCAGCGTTGATCCGGCTGCGAAACGGCCGCGGGCGCCCTCACGCCGGCAGCCGGCGATCCCCTGCCGATCGCCGTCGAAATCCGCATCGGACGCCACCACGCCAGAATCCGTCCGCATGGCCGGCCGCCCGCCCCGATGGGCCGGCCGCACCACGAGGAGACGACCCGATGGCGCTGAACTTCGACCTGGCCGACCTGCACGCCTTCCGCGCGGTGGCCGAGCTGAACAACTTCCGCCGCGCCGCCGAGGCGGTGCACATCTCGCAGCCGGCCTTCAGCCGCCGCATCGAGAAGCTGGAGGAGGCGCTGGGCGTGCGCCTGCTCGACCGCAGCACGCGCCGCGTCAACCTCACCGCCGTCGGGCGAGACTTCGCGCGCACCGTGCAGCAGCTCCTCGACGACCTCGACGGCGCGCTGCTCGGCATCCGCGGCGTGGCCGCCACGCGCATGGGCGAGGTGACGGTCGCCTGCGTGCCGTCGACCGTCTACTACTACCTGTCGCAGGTGATCCGGCGCTACCACGAGAGCTACCCGAAGGTGCGCATCAAGGTGTTCGACGCCAGCGCCAACGAGGTGCTGGCCGCGGTGGCGCGCAGCGAGGCGGACTTCGGCCTCAACTTCATCGGCAGCCAGGAGCCCGACATCGAGTTCAAGCCGCTGCTGGAAGAACGCTTCGTCGCCGCCTGCCGGCGCGACCACGAACTCGCCCGCAAGCGCCGCGTGAGCTGGAGCGAGCTGGCGCGCCACGACTTCATCTCGGTCGGCAAGTCGTCCGGCAACCGGCTGCTGCTCGACCAGGCGCTCGCCGGCGTGGCCGACCGGCCGATCGCGATCTACGAGGCGCAGCACGTCACCACGATGCTCGGCCTGGTGGAGGCCGGCCTGGGCGTGGCGGCGATCCCGTCGCTGGCGATGCCGGCGGCCGATCACCCGCTGCTGGTCAGCGTGCCGCTGGTCGACCCGGTGGTGACGCGCCGCGTCGGCCTGATCCGCCGCAAGGGCCGTTCGCTGTCGCCGGCGGCGCAGCAGCTCTACGACTGCTTCTCGGAGATGAGGCGCAAGCGCGGGGCGCAGACGGCGGTGCGGACGCCGGTTGCGTCGTGACGTCTGTCACCGGATCGCCAGTTGGAGCCGGACACGGCAATCGACGGCTGCCTCGGAACCCGCTGGATCTACTACACCGATCCGGAGGGAAACTGCTTCGAACTGAAGGACCGGAATGGGTAGGCGATGAGCGTTTCGATCCCGGGGACTCACCGAAACTCACAGATGCTTGCGATCAAGCGCGCGACTTCGATGAACTTCTTGGGCAATTCGCGGGAGCGGTCATGCGGGGAACAGGTCGGTCAACAGATGGCGGTATGGGGCGATGCGCAGAAACAAGGGCATGGCGGTGGCATCCGTGACCAGCAGCGTGACCGCGCGGTCAATCCAGTCCTTGCGATCCGCCGTCAGGTGAGATCGGTTCAGTCCCAACATATCCAAAGTCTTCGTGACGGGACCGCGCTCCGCCCGAGTGAGGTGGGGGTGGGCGACGATCTGGCCATCCGATGTCGAAAGCGTCCAGCGCGCATTGCAATCGGGGCTGGGTTCAATGGGTAGCAATCCAGCCTTCTTCTGGTCACCGCAAGTCTTGCGCGTGTTGCAACTGTGCGCGTAGTTGGTATACGAGAAGCACAGTTGTGGATGGGCGTTGTCACCGCCCTTCGGCTTGATGTGATCGATGTGACCTTCCGTAGGCTCCAGCGCGCATTCGCAGTAGACGCATAGCCCACCTTGGTCTTGATGCAACGCGGCCTTGATGCCGGCCTTGATGGCCCTGAATGCCGGACTCTCGAAGTCGGCTACCGTGGCATCGGGATTTGCAGCATTGAATGCCGTGAGTGACGCTGGTTCAGGGTCTTGATGTTGAAGGGGCACCATGGTCAAACCCGTGTGCCACGTCGCTGCGCAAGCAACCGCCAGAGGGTCAGGTCCGCCTCGTGAATTTGGTAGCCGGCTTCGCCCAGTTGCTGCTTGAGTGCCTGCGCCGCCTTGGAATGCTCCTCGCCAGCGCGAACGTGCTGTTCGAAGGTGCGTACCGTGTCAAGTAGATCCAGAGGCGGAATCTTCTGGGTATCCATCACGCGTGCCAACGCATCGCCTGCCTCATGCCCGAGGGGGCTGAAACTCGGCATGGTCGCTTGCTGTTGTGCGCCGTCGTCCTGGCTGAGCACACGAATGTGCTCGCGCCTTACGGTGCTGAGCACCTGCGGGCTGTGTGTGGTGACGATGAACTGCGTTCCGGGGAAGGTGCGCACCAAATCGCCCAGCACGCGTTGCTGCCAAGTGGGGTGCAGGTGCAAGTCGATCTCGTCCACCAGCATGAGCGCCGGTGCCATCATCGGGGCCACAGCCGGCAACGTGTCCTTCTCCGTCCATCCGAGGACCTGCAGTTCACTTGCAGCGAACGAGGTGGTGGCGTCGTCGTTGTAGTCCATGTGCGGGTTGCCGAGTGCCAGGCGGCGGGCGAAGTCCATGCCCATGGCCAGCATGCTTTGGTAGCCCTGGCTCAATTGGCTGACCTGCAGGGGTACACCACCTTCGATACGTTCCACGACGAAGCGATGGTCTGCGTTGAAGTACGGGTTCTGGAAGGCACCGCCCAGCAAAGCGGTCACGGCGTGGCGCACCGCCTCCAGCGCGGGTGAAGGGGAGAAGTCCGCGGGGCGAGAACCCTTATTCGCACGAAGTTCGGCAGCTTCAGCCAGATCGAACCACTTCAGCATTTCCTTGAAGTCGCTCAGCGATTCAAGGGCGCCAACCAGGGCCGCCGTAGGGTGGCCGTAGTTTTCTTTGGTGGCGCGCAGCCGCTCGGGAATCTCAATGTGCCCGCGCCTAGCTCCGTAGTAGGCAAAGACGGGCAGCAGCCGAGGTTCGGGGCCAGATAAACTGTCCCCAATCTCCTTCAGATGACCGGAAAGCGCGCCTTCGCCGACCTTCTGTCTGGGTTCTCCGCCCTTGGCAGACGGGCGCCAGTAGTCCCATTCGAGCCCGGTGGTTGTACGCAGGTGCACCAGGGCGTGGTCTGCCGCAGTCCATCGCTCGGCGCCTGCGCGTCCTTCGCGCGGCATAAGCCGAAAGTCCGTGTCCTTGATGCCCGCGCCTTCACCGGTCAAGCGTTGGTTGGCCGAGGAAAGGTGGCGCAGCACGGGCGTCAAGCCCGCAGCAATGCCATCGAGCACGGCGGTCTTGCCTGCTCCGTTGGTACCAACGATGACGGTCAGCCTAGGATGCAACTCGATATCGAGTCGCTCAAAGCATCGGTAATTTACTAGCGAGACCTTGCTCAAACGCATGTACCGTGCCCCTCTTCAGGAGTTCTCAAGTCGAGGTTCACGCTGGTCACAGCCCAATCCGGTTCCTGCGTGAACGGCCTGCGCACGTAGCGCGGACCTTCGACATTGTCGCCGGGCGCGGAACCAGCGCCGCCTACTGCTACATGAACTCCAGCGGGCGCCGAGAATGCGCCACGCAAAGGCCTACACAACGTCGTATCGCTGACGTTGATGGCACTTGATTCAAGTCAGCGGCAGCGCCGAAGCCGGAACGCGCCGCGGGCCGAGTTCGCAGGTGTTGACCCCCGCGCGCGGAACACCCAGCGTCCCGGCAAGTTAGGCCTGGGTGATGCGTGCCGCCTACCTCGAAGGCGCCAACCCTCAATGCCCCTGCGACCCCACCGCCGCCCCCAACACCACCGGCGCCGCATCATCCGCATGCTCCAGCGCCTCCTCCGTCTTCGCATAGTCCACACCCAGCTCGCGCTGCAGCACGTCCCGATCGCAAGCGCCTTCCCAGATCGAGACGACGATGCAGGCGACGACGTTGCTGATCGTGCTGGTCAGCGCCCGCGCCTCGGACATGAAGCGGTCGATGCCGACCAGCAGCGCGACGCCGGCGACCGGCAGGTCGGGCATCACGGTCAGCGTGGCGACCAGGGCGACGAAGCCGCTGCCGGTGACGCCGGCGGCGCCCTTCGAGGTCAGCAGCATCACGCCCAGCATCGCCGCGATCTGGCCCCAGCTCAGGTGGATGTTGCAGGCCTGCGCGATGAACAGCGATGCGAGCGTCAGGTAGATCGCCGTGCCGTCGAGGTTGAACGAATAGCCGGTCGGCAGCACGAGGCCGACGACGCCCTTCTTGCAGCCCAGGCGCTCCAGCTTGATCAGCAGGCGCGGCAGCACCGGTTCGCTCGACGAGGTGCCGAGCACGACCAGCAGTTCCTCCCGCACGTAGCGCAGCACCTGCCACAGCCGGAAGCCGTGCATGCGCGCCAGCGTGCCGAGTACCACCGCGACGAAGAACACGCAGGCGATGTAGAAGGTCGCCATCAGCATGCCGAGCGAGCCGATCGAGTGGATGCCGTAGCGGCCGACGGTGAAGGCCATCGCGCCGAAGGCGCCCAGCGGGGCGAGCCGCATGATGAAGCCGAAGGCGGCGAACAGCACGTGCGAGAAGCTGTCGATCGACGCCAGCACCGGCCGGCCGGCCTCGCCGATGCGCGTCAGCCCGAAGCCGCACAGCACCGAAAGCAGCAGCACCGGCAGCACCTCGCCCTCGGCGAAGGCGCCGAAGAACGAGGCCGGGATGATGTGCAGCACGAACTCCACGAAGCCCTGCGGCGCGGCCTTGCCGGCGTACTTGGCGGCAACGCCGGGGTCCAGGTGCGTCGGGTCGATGTTCATGCCCTGGCCGGGCTGCACCAGCGTGACCGCGACCACGCCGACGACGAGCGCCAGGATCGTCAGCACGTAGAACAGGCCCATCGCCTTGACCAGGGTCTTGCCGATCTCCTTCGAGTCGCCGAGCGAGGTGATGCCGCTGACGATCGTGCAGAACACGACCGGCGCGATCATCATCTTGACGAGCTTGACGAAGCCGTCGCCGAGCACCTTCAGGCTGGCGCCGAAATCGGGCCAGAAGTGGCCGACCAGGATGCCGAGTGCCAGGCCGATCAGCACCTGGACGTAGAGCAGTTTCAGCAGTTTCGCGGGATTCATCGCGTGTCTCCGGTGTCGCTCGCGGCGAGGTTCAGAACTGGTGGCGCAGGCCGGCTTCGGCGCCGGTCGACGAGTCGCCCGCCGTCAGGCCGGCGGGGCCGCCGGGCACGGCGTAGGTGGAGCTGCCGTCGTTGTCGATGCGGGCCACCGTGGCGTACAGCGCGGTGCGCTTGGACAGGTGGTGCACGTAGCCGGCGGCAAGCTGGCGGGCGCCGTTGGCATCGATGCGCTTGCCGCCCACGCTGCCGCCCAGGTCGGCGCGGTTCCACGACAGCTTCAGCTCGCCGTTGCCGATCGGCACCCAGGCGCCGAGCAGCACCTGCGTCTGTGTCGCGTCGGCCTGGCGGAAGCGGCGCCACGCGGCCGAGACCTTGACGACGCCGAAGTCGTACTGGCCCGCCAGCGCCTGGTCGCGGAATCGGCCGCCGGTGGTCAGGTCGTTCTCGGTCGTCGCCGTCGCCGCCGAGATGCCGAACGGGCCGGCCGCATAGCCGAGCCGCCCGCCGATCAGCTTGCCCTGGCCGTTGGCGGCCGTGCCGCCTTCACCGGCGGCGAGCATCAGCCCGCCTTCCACGCCGGCCAGGCCGGCCGGCAGCAGGTATTGCAGTGCGTTGCTGGAGCGCACCGTGGTGTTCGGCCCGCTGCCGAACGCGGCGCGGATCGGCCCGCCCTGCGAGCCGTTGACGAAGTTGTTGGCGCCGCCCACGCCGACGTAGCCGAACGGGTCGTAGCGGCTCCAGTTCACGTAGGTCGGCACGAAGTCGCGGCCGGCGCGCAGCTCGCCCCAGGCGCGGCCGACGAGGCTCAGCGTCGAGCGGCGGTCCCAGAACTGGGTGGCGGACGTTGGGGCGCCGGTGTCGGCGGCAATGCCGTGCTCCAGGTGGAAGCCGGCCGACAGGCCGCCGCCGAGGTCCTCGCTGCCGCGGAAGATCAGCCGGCTGGTCGCGTTCGAGCCGCTGACCAGCGAGCGGATGCTGCCGGCGCCGTCGTTGCGCACCTGGCGCGCGGCCAGGTCGAGGACGCCGCCGATCGTCACCGACGACTGGGCGGCGGCGGGCAGCGTGGCGGCGAGGCCGGCGACCGCGAGCAGGGCGCCCCGCGTGGTCGCTGCGGCCGAAGGGGTGGGTCGTGTCATGGGCTTGTCTCCTGAGGGGCGCACGAGGCTGTTCCGGCCGATGCGGTGGCGGTGCCGGGGTCGTGCGGCGATGTCGTGCGGATGCGTCGTGTGGATGCGGCGTGTGGATGCGTGTGCGTCCGCGCCCGCGCCGAGCGGCGCGGGACGGATGGGGCAATCGGGTGGCAGCGCGGGGCTGGGTGCCGGGCCGGGTGCCGGTCCATGGGGCGAACCGCGCGCCGGCCCGGGCTGCCCGCCCGGCCGTCAGCGCAGCGTGGCGAGCACGCGGTCGACCATCACGCCCGACTGGCCGAGGTAGCCGGCCGGGTCGCACAGCGCTGCCAGCGCGGGCCGGTCGAGGTGCCGGTTGATTTCCGGGTGCTCGCACAGCAGGTCGAGCAGCGGGCGCTGCTGGCGCAGGGCGTCGCGGCAGATGTCGTAGACCAGGTCGTGCGCGTACTCGCGGCCGATGTACGGCCCCAGGCCCATCATCACCGCCTCGCTCATCACCAGGCCGTGCGTCAGGTCGATGTTGGCGCGCATGCGCGGCGCGTCGACCTCCAGCCCTTCGAGCACCGCGCGCGACTGCTTCAGCGCGCCGGCCATCAGGCAGAAGGCCTCGGGCAGCACGATCCACTCGATCTCCCACGGGCCGGTGGAGCGCTCGTGGTCGGCCACCATCGCGTCCATCAGCGCGGCGGCGTGCTGGCGCACCACCGAGATCGCGGCATGGATGTAGCACGACGAGATCGGGTTGCGCTTCTGCGGCATCGTGCTGCTGGAGCCGCGGCCGTGGGCGTACGGTTCGTAGACCTCGCCGACCTCGGTCTGCATCATCAGCTTCACGTCCATCGAGAGCTTGCCGAGCGTGCCGCCGACCAGCCCGAGGAAGGTGCCGACCTCGGCGATGTTGTCGCGGATCGTGTGCCAGGCGATCACCGGCTGGTCCAGGCCCAGCTCGGCGCACAGGCCGGCCTGCGTTTCCATCGCGCCGGTCTGCAGCGAGGCCAGCGTGCCGGCGGCCCCGGCGAACTCGCCGACGAGCACCCGCGGGCGCAGCTGCGCCAGCCGCTCGCGGTGGCGCTCGATCGCCGACAGCAGCCCGGCCATCTTGTAGCCGAAGGTCACGGGGATCGCCTGCTGCAGGTTGCTGCGGCCGATCATCGGCGTGTCGCGGTGGTCGCGGGCGAGCTTCGCCATCGCCGCCGAGATGCCGGCCAGCTCGGCGTCGACGATCGCCAGCGCCTCGCGGATCTGCAGCACGGTGGCGGTGTCGGTGATGTCCTGCGTGGTCGCGCCCCAGTGGCAGTACTCGCCCAGCTTGTCGCGGCACAGCGCGTTGAGCTGCGACACCACGCCGAGGATCGGGTAGCCGATGCGCTCGGTCTGCTGGCGCAGCTTCGGCATGTCGATCTGGTCGAGCCGGCAGTGGCTGACGATCTCGTCGGCCGCCTCCTGCGGGATCAGGCCGAGGCGGCCTTGCACCTTGGCGAGTGCGGATTCGATGTCGAGGTACTTCTGCGTGCGGTTCTCGTCGGACCACACCTGGCGCATCGCGTCGCTGCTGAAGATGCCCTGGAAGATGGCGGAATCGATGATCGTGGACGGCATGTCGGTCTCCTTCGGAGGTTCGGATTCGGTG
>JBGAMJ010000205.1:0-7288 GCA_044223035.1 Piscinibacter sp. | reverse complement strand
GACGCGCGCTACGGCCTGCTGCGCGGCTACTTCCACGGCGCCGACGACGACACCGTCAACGAACTCCAGCACGAGCGGCTGGCGAGCGTCACGCTGCCGGCGGCCGGCGGCTGCGTCGGCCACACGCTCGGGCACCAGGCGCTGCACGCGGTGGGCGTCACGGTGGTGTCGATGCGCCGGGCCTCGGGCGCGGTGATCAAGCCGGACGATGCGGTGGTGCTGGGCGGCGGCGACACGCTGGTGCTGGCGGGTCTCGCCGAGCCGCTGGCGCTGGCCGAGGCGAAGCTGCTCGGCCGGCAGTAGCGCGAGGAATCAGACGAACGGCGTCTGCCGCTGCAGATTCGAGCGCATGCGGGCGGCCATCACCGCGCCGGTGGCGCGCAGCAGCTCGAAGGCCAGCGCCGGCGATCGCTGCGACAGTTCTTCGAGCCGCGGCCCGCGCAGCGCCCAGACGACGCAGGGCGTCATCGCTTCGACGTTGGCCATGCGCGGACCTTCGCCGAACAGCCCCGGCTCGCCGACGATCGAGCCGGCACGCAGGATCGCGATGCGGTTGCTGCCGGGCGGCCCGCCGGTGACGAAGACCTGCAGCGTGCCGCTGCCCAGCACGTACATCGCGCGCTCGGTGTCGCCCTGCTTGATCAGCAGGTCGCCGGCGCGGATCTCGTGGCGCGTGAGGTACGGACCGATGGTGCGCCACTGCTCCAGCGTCAGGCGTGCGCGCAACGCGTCGTCGGCGTTCAGGGTGAGGATCGCCTGCACCAGGTCGTTGATCTCCATCGTCGCTCCGAAACTCGCAACGATTATCGATTCGCACGCACCGGCAGGCCGGCACCGCCGATCGGTCGAGGCCCGCCGTTGGTCGCCCGGCGACGCGGGCGTCGGTCACTTGCCGATGCAGAAGCGGCTGAAGATCTCGCCCAGCAGATCGTCGCTGGTGAATTCGCCGGTGATCACGCCGAGTGCCTGCTGGGCAAGCCGCAGTTCCTCGGCCAGCAGGTCGAGCGCGGCGTCGGCCACCGCGGCGTGGGATTGAGCGGCGCGCAGGTGTTCACGCGTGCGGCGCAGCGCCTGCACATGCCGCGCACGGGCGATGAACACGCCGTCCGGGCTGGGTTGCCAGCCGGCGATCTCCAGCAGGCGGCGGCGCAGCGCGTCCAGCCCGGCGCCGCTGCGCGCGGAGATCACCAGCGCCGGCGCGCCGGGCCAGTCGGCGGGGTCGACCGCATCGGACTTGTTGTGGACATGCAGCACGCGGTCGGCGCCCATCGCGGGCAGGCGGGCGGCGATGACGGCGTCGCCGGCGGCGTGGTCGGGGTCGTCGCGGCGGGTCAGGTCGTGCAGCCACAGCATCGCGTCGGCCGAGGCGATCTCGTCCCAGGTGCGCTCGATGCCGATGCGCTCGACCTCGTCGCCCGCGTCTTCCGGCCGCCGGATGCCGGCGGTGTCGACGACGTGCAGCGGCACGCCTGCGATCTGGATCGTCTCGCGCACCTTGTCGCGCGTGGTGCCGGGGATCGGCGTGACGATCGCCAGTTCGGCGCCGGCCAGCGCGTTCAGCAGCGAACTCTTGCCGACGTTCGGTTGGCCGGCGATCACGACCCGCAATCCCTCGCGCAGCAGCGCGCCCTGCTGCGCCCGGGCGAGCACGGCATCGAGCTCGGCCGCCAGGCGATCGAGGCGGCCGCGCGCGTCGGCCTTCTCGAGGAAGTCCAGTTCCTCCTCGGGGAAGTCCAGCGTCGACTCGACGAGCATGCGCAGCTCGACCAGCCGGTCGCGCAGCGCGTGCACCTGCTGCGAGAAGGCACCAGCCAGCGAGCGGCCGGCCGAGCGAGCGGCCGCCTCGGTGCTGGCCTCGATCAGGTCGGCGACGGCCTCGGCCTGCGCCAGGTCGAGCTTGCCGTTGAGGAACGCGCGTTCGGTGAACTCGCCGGGTTCGGCCAGGCGCAGGCCGGGCAGCCGGGCGCCGCCATCGCCCAGCGGCTCGGCGGCGGCTTCCAGGCAGCGGGCGAGCAGGAGTTGCAGCACGACCGGCCCGCCGTGGGCCTGCAGTTCGAGCACGTCTTCGCCGGTGTAGGAACGCGGCGCCGGGAAGTGCAGCGCGAGGCCGCGGTCGATGGTGGCTCCAGCCGCGTCGAGGAAGGGCAGGTGATGCGCGTGGCGGGCCTCGAGCGCCCGGCCGCAGAGGGCCTCGATCAGCGGGCCGAGCCGGCCGCCCGACACCCGCACGATGCCGACCGCGCCGCGGCCGGGCGCGGTCGCGATGGCGACGATCGGATCATGGTGGCGCGGCAGCATGCGGCGGATTGTCGGCGAGCGGCGGTGACGGCTCCGGCGGACCCCGACCCGCGCGGTGGCGGGTCGGGGCGGGCCGGGTGGCGCTGGATGGCGCGGGGGGAGGGCGGTGGCGGCACCGAGGGTGGCCGTCGTCGCGCTCCGAGCCAGCGAAGAGTCGAGACACCCGTTCAGCCAAGGCTGGCCGAACGGGTGTCTCGCGCCCTGTCGCCGGCATCTGAGCGGTCCGACATGTCGGAGGGTGGGGTCGGATCGTGGCGCGCCATCGCGCGCAGGGCAAGCGGACACCTAGGGGGACCGACCACGCGTTCGGGGGGCAGTGTGCGAAAGTGACGATCGGCGGCGATGTGCGTTTGCCGCTTCGATCGGGAGCGTCCGACCGCAGACGCACGAACGCCCCGCAAGCGGGGCGTTCACCGGATCGGAACCCGTCAGCGGCGGCTACTTGCCGATCACGCCCAGGCGCTTGTTGATGATGTACTGCTGGGCGATCGACAGGATGTTGTTCGTCAGCCAGTACAGCACCAGGCCGGCCGGGAACACGAAGAACATCACCGAGAACACCAGCGGCATGATCCACATCATCTTGGCCTGCACCGGGTCCGGCGGCGTGGGGTTCAGCCAGGTCTGCAGCAGGCTGGTGCCGGTCATCAGCAGCGGCAGGATGAAGAACGGATCCTTGGCCGAGAGGTCGGTGATCCAGCCGATCCACGGCGCGTGGCGCATCTCCACGCTCGACAGCAGCACCCAGTACAGCGCGATGAAGAACGGCATCTGCACGACGATCGGCAGGCAGCCGCCGAGCGGGTTGACCTTCTCCTCGGTAGATGCGCATCATTTCCTGCTGCATCTGCTGCGGCTTGTCCTTCAGCCGCTCGCGCATCTCCATGATCTTCGGGTTGATCGCCTTCATCTTCGCCATCGACGCGTAGGCGCGGGCGTTCAGGTAGAAGAACGCGATCTTCAGCAGCACCACCAGCCCGATGATCGCCTTGAAGCCCCAGTTGCCGATCAGCTTGTGGAGCTGCGTCAGCAGCCAGAACAGCGGCTTGGACAGGATGGTGAACCAGCCGTAGTCCTTCACCAGTTCCAGGCCCTGCGCATGGATCGGCTTGGCGGTGCTCAGCGCCTCGAGCTTCTGCTCTTCCTGCGGGCCGGCGAACAGCAGCGAATCGAAGCTGCGCGTCGCGCCGGCGGCGGCGACCTCGCCCAGCGGCACCAGCATGCCGACCGAGTCGCCACGGCGTCGCCAGTCACCCCGGCCGCGGCAGGCGCCGTGGCCGCCGGGGCATCGGTCGACACCACCGCCATCGGCCAGCTGCTGCCCGCGCTGGCAGCCATGGCCGGCAGCGCCGAAGAGGCCCGAGAGGCCGCCGCCGCACGCGACCGAACGGCCCCCGCCGCCACCCGCCACAAGCTCAACCCTGCGCTCACCTTCGACACCCTGGTGGCCGGCCGCGCCAACCAGATGGCGCGCACCGCCGCGCTGCACGTGGCCGGCGCGCCGGGGCAGATGTACAACCCGCTCTTCATCTACGGCGGCGTGGGCCTGGGCAAGACGCACCTGATCCACGCCGTCGGCAATGCGCTGCTGGCCGACAAGCCCGACGCGCGCATCCTCTACCTGCACGCCGAGCAGTTCATCACCGACGTGGTGCGCAACTACCAGCGCAAGACCTTCGACGAGCTGAAGGCCAAATACCACTCGCTCGACCTGCTGCTGATCGACGACGTGCAGTTTTTCGCCGGCAAGGAGCGCACCCAGGAGGAGTTCTTCAACGCCTTCGAGGCGCTGCTGGCCAAGCGCGCGCACATCATCATGACCAGCGACACCTACCCCAAAGGCCTGGTCGACATCGACGAGCGGCTGACCTCGCGCTTCGACGCCGGGCTGACGGTGGCGATCGAGCCGCCGGAGCTCGAGATGCGCGTCGCGATCCTGATGAAGAAGGCCGACGCCGAAGGCACGACCATGCCCGAGGACGTGGCCTTCTTCGTCGCGAAGAACGTGCGCGCCAACGTGCGCGAGCTCGAAGGCGCGCTGCGCAAGGTGCTGGCCTACTCGCGCTTCTCGCACAAGGACATCAACATCGCGCTGGCCCGCGAGGCGCTGAAGGACCTGCTGTCGATCCAGAACCGGCAGATCGGGGTCGAGAACATCCAGAAGACCGTGGCCGACTTCTACAAGATCAAGGTCGCCGACATGTACAGCAAGAAGCGGCCGGCGAGCATCGCGCGGCCGCGCCAGATCGCGATGTACCTGGCCAAGGAGATGACCCAGAAGAGCCTGCCCGAGATCGGCGAGCTGTTCGGCGGCCGCGACCACACCACGGTGCTGCACGCGGTGCGCAAGATCTCCGGCGAGCGGCAGAAGAACAGCGAGCTCAACCAGCAACTCCACGTGCTCGAGCAGACGCTCAAGGGCTAGAGCCGCCCCGCCCACCCCCTCTCGATCACGATCGGCGCCTCCCAGGCGCCGATTTCGTTTCTGCGTGCCGGTGGCCGGGAGGCCAAGTCGGCCGGACAATGTCAAGTCACAACGTTGGGGACAACTCTTGAACAATCACCGGGATATCCACCGTCTGGCGCGCGCTGCCGAAGTTGTTATCGCGCCCTCCCGCCCCTCCGGCGCACCGGCCCACAGGGATACGACCGAGCTAAGGTCTTGATCGAACAGCGGAAAATCGGGTTCTCCACAGAGCGGTGCGGTCCCTACTATTTCGACGACTTGAAGAGGTTGAGATGATTGTGTTGAAGGCAGCGCAGGAAAAAGTCTTGAACGCCTTGCAGGCGGTGGCGGGAATCGTGGAGCGCCGGCACACCTTGCCGATCCTGGCCAACGTGCTGCTGCGCAAGACCGGACGCTCGATCGAGTTCACGACCAGCGACCTCGAGATCCAGGTCCGCACCACCGTCGAGTTCGATGGCGACGAGACCGACCTGCAGACCACCGTCGGTGCGCGCAAGCTGATCGACATCCTTCGTGCGCTGCCGGCCGACCAGGTCGTGACGCTGCAGACGCTGCCGGCCGAGGACTTCCCGCTGGTGCAGGAGGCGGCCGACTTCGGGCCGACCTTCAGCGTGCCGCAGAAGACGCTGAAGTCGCTGATCGACCAGGTGCACTTCGCGATGGCGGTGCACGACATCCGCTACTACCTCAACGGCATCCTGTTCGTCGCCGAGGGCCGCAGCCTGACGCTGGTGGCCACCGACGGCCACCGCCTGGCGCTCGCGCAGGCGACGCTGGACGCCGAGATCCCGAAGCAGGAGGTCATCCTGCCGCGCAAGACGGTGCTGGAGCTGCAGCGGCTGCTGAAGGAGGGCAAGGAAGGCAAGGACGCCGAAGCCACCGCCGCGCCGATCGAGATGCGCTTTGCCGGCAACCAGGCGAAGTTCAGCTTCAGCGGCATGGACTTCGTCTCCAAGCTGGTCGAGGGCAAGTTCCCCGACTACAACCGCGTGATCCCGAAGAACCATCGCAACCACGTCGTGCTCGGCCGCGAGCCGCTGCTGGCCAGCCTGCAGCGCGCGGCCATCCTGACCAGCGAGAAGTTCAAGGGCGTGCGCGTGAACATCGAGCCCGGGCTGCTGCGCATCGTCTCCAGCAACGCCGAGCAGGAAGAGGCCAAGGAAGAGATCGAGATCGACTACGGCGGCGACACGATCGAGATCGGCTTCAACGTGACCTACCTGATGGACGCGCTGTCGAACATGAGCGTCGACATGGTCCGCCTGGAACTGCAGGACACGAATTCGAGCGTGCTGATCACCGCGCCCGACCAGTCGGGCTTCAAGTACGTCGTGATGCCGATGCGGATCTGAGAGCGGATCGCGGCGCGGTAGCGGGAACGTTCCGGTAGGCAGCCGGGCGCGATCCGGCCGGGCGGCGGCAACGGCCCCAAACGCCACGGCGGCGGGCGCCCGCCGGGCGGCGATAATGGAGGGTTGCCAATGCCGCTCGCCCCTCGCGGGGCCGGCCGCCCCCGAATGCCATGAGCCAGACGCCCGATCGACCCGACCTGCCGCGACCCGACTACCAGCCTGCCGGCCCGCAGGACCATTCGGGCAGCTACGGCGAGAGTTCGATCCAGATCCTCGAAGGCCTGGAGGCGGTGCGCAAGCGGCCCGGCATGTACATCGGCGATACCAGCGACGGCACCGGCCTGCACCACCTGGTGTTCGAGGTCGTCGACAACTCGATCGACGAGGCCCTGGCCGGCTACTGCGACGACATCACCGTCACCATCCACAGCGACAACGGCATCAGCGTCATCGACAACGGCCGCGGCATCCCGACCGGCGTCAAGATGGACGACAAGCACGAGCCGCGCCGCTCGGCCGCTGAGATCGCGCTGACCGAACTGCACGCCGGCGGCAAGTTCAACCAGAACAGCTACAAGGTCTCGGGCGGCCTGCACGGCGTGGGCGTGAGCTGCGTCAACGCGCTCAGCAAGCTGCTGCGGCTGACGGTGCGGCGCGACGGCAAGGTGCACTACCTCGAGTTCCGCAAAGGCGTCCCGCAGGACCGGCTGCTCGAGCAGCGCGACGGCGTCGAGGTCAGCCCGATGAAGATCCTCGGCGAGACCGACAAGCGCGGCACCGAGGTGCATTTCCTCCCCGACGAGGAGATCTTCAGCAACATCGACTTCCACTACGACGTGCTGGCGAAGCGGCTGCGCGAGCTGAGCTTCCTCAACAACGGCGTCAAGATCCGGCTGATCGACGAGCGCAACGCGAAGGAAGACAACTTTGCGTTTGCCGGCGGCGTGCGCGGCTTCGTCGAGTTCATCAACCAGGGCAAGAAGATCCTGCACCCGAACGTCTTCCACGCCATCGGCGAGAAGACGAGCGACCAGAACAGCGTCATCGGCGTCGAGGTCGCGATGCAGTGGAACGACAGCTACAGCGAGAGCGTGCTGTGCTTCACCAACAACATCCCGCAGCGCGACGGCGGCACCCACCTGACCGGCCTGCGCGCGGCGATGACGCGCGT
>JBGAMJ010000204.1:0-8043 GCA_044223035.1 Piscinibacter sp. | reverse complement strand
TGCGCAGCTGCACGCCGGGCAGCGGCCGGCCCACGGTGCCGGCGCGGCGCTCGCGGTCGCCGCGGGCATGCTCGAAGTACGGGTTGGAGGTCAGCATCACCGTCTCGCTCATGCCGTAGCGCTCGACGATGGTGTGGCCGGTGCGTTCGCGGAACTCGTTGAAGGTCTCGATCAGCAGCGGCGCCGAGCCGGCGAGGAACAGGCGCATGTTCCGGCAGGCCTCGCGCCCGAAGCCCGGCTCGGCCAGCAGCCGCACGTACAGCGTGGGCACGCCCATGAAGACGGTGGCCTCGGGCAGCCGCGCGGTCACGGCCCGGGGGTCGAACTTCGAGAACCAGATCATCTTGCTGCCGTTGAGCAGCGCGCCGTGCGACGCGACGAACAGGCCGTGCACGTGGAAGATCGGCAGCACGTGCAACAGCACGTCGCCCTCGGTCCAGCCCCAGTAGGCCTTCAGCGTGCGTGCATTGCTCAGCAGGTTGCCGTGGCCGAGCATCGCCCCCTTGCTGCGCCCGGTGGTGCCGCTGGTGTACAGGATCGCGGCCAGGTCGCCCGCCGCCTTGCGCGCCGGCACCTGGGTGTCGGGCTGCGCCGCGGCGCGTTCGAGCAGCGTGCCGCTGCGGTCCTCGTTCAACGTGAAGACGTGGGCGGTGCCGGCCTTGAACGCGATCCGGGAGATCCAGCCGAAGTTCCGGCCCGAGCAGACGACCACGGCCGGCTCGGCATTGCCGATGAAGTACTCGATCTCGCCCGCCTGGTAGGCGGTGTTCAGCGGCAGGTAGACATAGCCGGCGCGCAGCACGGCCAGGTACAGCATCAGTGCCTCGACCGACTTCTCGGTCTGCACCGCGACGCGCGCGCCCTCGGGCAGGCCGAGCGCGTCGAGCAGGTTGGCGATGCGCGCGGTGGCGCGGTCCAGGTCGCGCCAGGTGTAGTACAGCGGCGCGCCGGGACCGTCGGCCGTCTCGATCATGATGGCGTCCAGGTCGGCGAGGAAGGCGTCGCGCAGCGCGACGTAAAGGTTGGCGTTGTTCGGCTTCATCGGGGTCGTCGGTGTCGTTCGGGTCAGCCGCGCTGGAAGCTCGGCGGACGTTTCTCGAGGAAGGCCATAATGCCTTCGCGATGTTCGGCACTGTCGGCATAGCCGAAGTGCGCGTGGCGCTCGGTGGCGCTGGGCCCGCCGGCGGCGATCTGGCGCAGCGTGCGCTTGTTCAGGCGCGCGGCCTGCGGCGACAGCGCCGCGACCTGCGCGGCGCGCCGCGCGACCTGCCCGGCGACCTCGTCGTCGGGCACCACGGCGTGCACGAGGCCGTGCTGCAGCGCTGCGGTGGCGCCGAGCAGCCGGGCCTCGAGCAGCATCTCGCGCAGCACCGGCGCCGGCACCACGCGCGACAGCACGAGCAGCTCGCCCGGTGCCATCGGGAAGCCCAGCTTCGCGATCGGCGCGCCGAAGCGGCTGCCCTCGCCGCAGACGCGCAGGTCGCAGCAGGCGGCGATCTCCAGGCCGCCGCCGAGGCAGGTGCCGTCGATCTGCGCGAGCACCGGGATGTCGCAGTCGAGCATCGCGTGCAGCGCCGGCGCGACGAGGCCTTCGTGGAACATGCGCAGGCGGGTCTCGTCGAAGCGGAAGTCCGCGAACTCGACGATGTCGCCGCCCGAGGCGAACTGGCCGCCGGCGCCGCACACCACCACGGCGCGCGGCGCGGCCTCGGGCGGCAGCGCCTGCAGGCGCTCGAACTGCGCGCGCAGCTCGCGCCACATGCCGATGTCGATGGCGTTGAGCTTGCCGTCGTTGCACAGGGTCAGGCGCGCGACGCCGTCGGCGGCATCGTCGAACGTGACGGTTCCGGCCATGGCGCGCTCAGTCGAGCTTCGCGCCCGAGGCCTTGACCACGTCGGCCCAGCGGGCGATCTCGCCGTGCACGAACTTGCCGAAGTCCTCGCCCCACAGGTTGGGCTGCTCGGCGCCCAGGCCGTTCCAGGTCTTGACCAGTTCGTCGGACGCGAGCGCCTTGTGCATCTCCTCGCGCATGCGGTCCACCGCCTCCTTCGGCGTGCCCTTGGGCGCCCACAGGCCGTACCAGGTCGCGACCTGGTAGGTCGGCACGCCGCCTTCGGTCGAGGTGGGGATGTCGGCAAAGCCCGGTGCCCGCTTGGTCGAGGCCACCGCCAGCGCCTTGATGCGGCCGCCCTTGATGTGCACGGCCGACGAGCCCAGGCCGTCGAACATCAGGTCGACCTGCCCGGCCACCAGGTCCTGCAGCGCCGGGCCCGCGCCGCGGTAGGGGATGTGCGTGATGAAGGTCTTGGTCTGCAGCTTGAACAGCTCGCCGGCCAGGTGGTGCGAGGTGCCGTTGCCGGCCGAGCCGTAGTTCAGCTTGCCCGGGTTCTTGCGCGCGTAGTCGAGCAGGCCCTTCAGGTCGCTGACCGGCACGCGCGCCGGGTTGACCACGACGACCTGCGGCACGCTGGAGATCAGGCCCACGGGCACGAAGTCGCTCTCGAGGTGGTAGTCGAGCTTCGGGTACATCGACGGCGCGATCGTGTGGTGCACCGCGCCCATGAAGAAGGTGTAGCCGTCCGGCGCCGCCTTGGCCGCCAGCGTGGCGCCGACGTTGCCGCCGGCACCGCCGCGGTTGTCGATGACGACCTGCCGGCCGAGCTGGCGCGTCAGCACCGCGGACAGCGGCCGCGCGAAGGCATCGGTGCCGCCGCCGCTCGGGAACGGCACGATGACCGTCACCGGATGGGTCGGCCAGCCGGTGGTCTGGGCGCGCAGCCAGGGCGTGGCGAGGCCGGCGGCGCCGGCGGCGGTCTGCAACCAGCGTCGGCGCGACAGGCCGCAGGTGGCGGCTCGCACGGCGCCGGGCCGGGCGATGGGTGGGTTCATGGTCTCTCCGGTCTCCAGCGGTGGACGCCTGCCCGGGCGTCGTCGCGACCGGGTCGTGTGGGGCGGGCAATGATGCCAAACCGCGCAATGCAACAACGACGTCGATGCAGGCCTGCAGAAATCAGCTCTGGACACGCCTGAATGTGACATTTTGCGCTCCCCTCCATTCATGGGATGCGTTTCCGAGGGTCGACACCGCCAGAATCCACCCCTCCGTGAAAACCCATCCCCCCAACGTGATTGCCTGCCCCCGAGCCCCCCGTCCGCGCCGTTCGGCCGCGTCCTGGGCGCTCGCCCTGAGCTTGCTGGCCGCCGTTGGCGCCCATGCGGAGAGCCAGCCGGCGGGGCCCGCGGGGATCGCCGCGTTGCGCGCCGAAGCCGCGGCCTACGAGCACGGCGAAGGCGTGCAGAAGGATGGCTTGCGCGCGGCGGTGCTGTACTGCGAGGCGGCGCGCCTCGGCGATGCCGAAGCGCAATTCGCGTTGGGCTGGATGTACGCCAACGGCCGCGGCGTGCTCCAGGACGATGGTCTCGCCGGCCTGTTCCTGCACATGGCGGCGCGCCAGGGCCACGAGCAGGCGCAGCGGCTGTTGCGCTACTTCGGCGATTCGTCGGCGATGCCGCCGCCGTGCATGGGCGCGGTGGCCGCCGCAGCACCCGCGGCGCCCGAATCCGAAGCCGAGGCGCCGCGCGCACCGAAGGCGATCGTCGACATCGTCACCCGCCTCGCGCCCGAATACCGCATCAACCCGAAGCTGGCGCTGGCGGTGATCTCGGCCGAATCGAACTTCGATCCCAGCGCGCGTTCGCCGAAGAACGCCCAGGGGCTGATGCAGCTCATCCCGGAAACCTCGGAGCGCTTCAACGTCAAGAAGCCGTTCGACCCGGTGCAGAACATCCGCGGCGGGCTCGCCTACCTGCGCTGGCTGCTGGCGTACTTCGAGGGCGACGTCGCCCTCGTCGCCGCCGGCTACAACGCCGGCGAGGGCGTGGTCAACAAGTACCGCGGCGTGCCGCCCTACGCCGAGACGCGCGACTACGTGCAGCGCATCCTGCGCTTCGCCCGCATCACCTCGCACCCGTTCGACGCCAGCATCACCGAGCCGTCGCCGCAGATGCGGGCGATGCGCGAGACGAAGAAGCGCTAGCGTCGAACACTGCACCAGGCATTCCGGGTGGTCACCGAGCCCGCGCGCCGCGCGGTCGATGCCCTGTGAACCGTCGGCCCCTTTCCCTCGTGCTCTGGACGATCCCGATCGTCTACTTCCTGTTCGTGTCGGCCGAGTTCCTGGCGGTCACGCACATCGCGCTGACGCTGACCGGGCGCGGGCTGAGCGCATTCGAGGTCGGCGTGTTCGGTTCGGCGCTGTGGATCGGCATCTTCGCGGTGAGCACGCTGGCGCATGTCGTGGTCGATCGGGTCGGGCATGCGCGCACCCTGGCCGCCGGCAGCGCGCTCGCGGCAACGGCGCTGGCGAGCCTGGCGCTGCACGACCGCTACGTCGGCTGGGTGCTCGGCGCCGCGCTGCTCGGTGCCGGCGGCGGGCTGGTCTGGGTGGCCGGCGAATCGTGGCTGGCCGAGGTGGCGCCGGCCGAACGCCGCGGCTTCTACGTCGGCCTGTTCGAAACCTCGGTCGGCCTGGCGATGGTGGCCGGTCCGGCGATGGTGCCGCTGGCGCTGGCGCTCGGCACCGATGCGCTGCGGATGGCGGTCGCGCTGATGCTGGGGGCGCTGGCCGGCTCGGCGCTGCTGTGGTCGCAGCCCGGGCCATCGGCCCGGGCTGCGGCGGACAGCGGCCACGACGGCAGCGTCGAGGCCATCGCGAGCGCCGCGGCGGCCGCTGCCGCGGCCTGGCGCGCCACGGTGCTGCCGCTGGCCGCGCTGGCGGCGGTCAGCGGCCTGATGGAGAGCGGCGCGTCGACGATGCTGCCGCCGCTGTCGATGCGGCTCGGCTTCTCGGTCACCGCCGCGGCGTCGCTGGGTGCGGTGATCGGCGCCGGCAGTGCGCTGCTGCAGGCGCCGTTCGGCAGCCTGGCCGACCGCGTCGGCATGCCGCGCGCGATGGCGCTGGCCTGGTGCACGGTGCTGGTCGCCACGCTGGTGCTGTGGTTCGGTTCCGGGTCGCCGCGGACGGTGCTGTGGGGCGTCGGCTTTGCGCTCGGCGGCATGGGCGGTGCGGTCTACACGCTGTCGGTGGTCGAACTCGGCCACCGGCTGGGCGGCACCGCGCTGGTGCGTGCGATGGGCCTGCTGGTGACGGCCTACACGGCCGGCACCTCGCTCGGCCCGATGGCGGGAGGGTGGCTGTTCGACCGTGACGGGCTGGCCGGGCTGGCGGCCGGGCTGTTCGTGCTGGCGCTGGCCGGTACGGTCGCGGCACGGCGCGCGGTGGGCGCGCCGCCGCGCCGCATGAATCAAGGGTCCGCGGCCGCAGCCGATCCCCATGCCACCACGGCGCAGGAGCCAGGCTTGGACCGCGGCCGCTGACCGGGTCGCTGCCGGCGGCGCCTGCGGGTCGATTCGGGCGGCCATGGCGGATTGCCTCTCACCCTCTCAGTGCCCGTGCGCCGCCGGGCGCGAGCCGAGCGACACGCTCTCCCAGACCGCCACCGCCAGCAGCAGCACGGTCGTCAGCGCCGCGACCGATAGGCTGTCGAGCCCGGTCGAGAACGGCGCCAGCAGCGCCAGCCCGCCCAGCCCCGCCAGGTGCGATGGTGCGAAGTGGTCATACACCAGCCGCTTGTAAAGCAGGTTGCCGAGCAGGTACAGCGCCGGCCCGCCGACCAGCACGGCGGCATGCAGCGCGTCGACGTGGCCGTGCGGGTGCGCGACCGACAGGTCGTCGCCGACGGCGGTCACGATGATTCCGCCGACCATCACCACGTGCAGGAAGTGGAACCAGGCGCCGAGCCGGCCGGGATCGTCGGAATGCTCGATCGCGTGCGTCGCATCGGGGCTGCCGGTGTTGAAGTAGATCCACCACATCGCGACGCTGCCGACGAACGCCACCGCGAATGCGACCAGCATCGCGCCCTCCCAGTGCGCGGCGCCGGACAGCGGCGCGCCGGTGGCGATGATCGATTCGCCCAGCGCCACCAGCACGAACAGCGAGCAGCGCTCGGCCAGGTGGCCGCCGTCGATGGTCCAGTCGCGCGCGCTGTACGAGCGGCCGAGGCCGGGCAGGCGGAAACCGATCGTCGGCGACAGGTACTCGCAGGCCACTGCGACGATCCACAGCAGCATGCGCGCGCCGCCGTCGGCCAACCCGCCGGCGATCCAGAAGCCGGCGGAGATCACCAGCCAGCCGAGGATGCGCTGGAAGTTCTTCGACAGCGGGTGCGCGCCACCCAGCCACAGCAGCACGTAGACGGTGCGGCCGACCTGGATCGCCGCGTAGGCGAGCGCGAAGAACAGCCCGCGCTCGCCGTAGGCCTCGGGCAGCGCGGCGGACATCGCGAGCCCGGCCGCCATCACCGCGAACAGCATCAGCCGGATCGGCGGCGCGTCGGGGTCGAACCAGTTCGTGACCCAGCAGGTGTATTGCCAGCCGAGCCAGACGGCGAACCACAGCGTCAGCGTCTGCACCATGCCGACGACGGTCAGGTGCTCGAGCAGGTGGTGCGAGAGCTGGGTGATTGCGAAGGCGTAGAGCAGGTCGAAGAACAGCTCGGAATTGCTGACGCGCGCGCCGCCTTCGTCGCGCCGGCGCAGCACGCGCTCGTGGTGGGGCTGGTTCATCGTCCCTCCCGTGGGAATGTGGTTGTCGGCGCGCGATCGGGCCGCGGCCGGTGGAAGCGCCCGAATCTAACCGCTGCCGGATCGGGCGCTGCCGTGGCGGCCGGTGCCGCGGCAGCGCAGCGCGCGGGCCGCAACGGCCCCGCCCGGCGCCGCCGGAAGGGGCTCCCTAGAATCCCCCGGCCCTCGCTTCGGGAACCCCTCCCATGTCCTCCGGTGTCATCCGCATCCGCGGCGCCCGCCAGCACAACCTCAAGCACCTCGACCTGGACATCCGCACCGGCGAGATGACGGTGGTGACCGGGCCGAGCGGCTCCGGCAAGTCGAGCCTGGTGTTCGACACGCTGTACGCCGAGGGCCAGCGGCGCTACGTCGAGACCTTCAGCGCCTACGCGCGGCAGTTCCTCGACCGCATGGACCGCCCGGCGGTCGACCGCGTCGACGGCGTGCCGCCGGCGATCGCGATCGACCAGACCAACCCGGTGCGAACCTCGCGCTCGACGGTCGGCACGATGACCGAGCTGAACGACCACCTGAAGCTGCTGTACGCGCGCGCCGCCGAGCTGTTCGACCGGCAGACCGCGCAGCCGGTGCGCCACGACTCGCCGGAGACGATCCACGCCGAGCTGCTGCGCCGCAGCGCCGAGGCGGGCGGGCCGCGGCTGGTGGTGACCTTCCCGGTCGAGCTGCCCGCCAACACCAGCGCGCAGGAGCTGGAGCAGTGGCTGTCCGCCAGCGGCTACACGCGGGTGCAGGCGGAGCGCGAGGTCGCGTCGCCGACCGGGCCGCGCAAGGTGCTCGACGTGGTGGCCGACCGCTTCCGCATCGCCGGCGTCGAGAAGGTGCGCGCGGTCGACGCGATCGAGGCGGCGCTCAAGCGCGGCAGCGGGCGCGTCAACGTCTACGTGATGCCGGACGCGGCGGACGGCGAGGGCGACCCGGGCACCGCCGCCGCCGAACCCGCGCTGTGGCGCTTCTCCACCGGCCTGCACTGCCCCGACAGCGACTTGCGCTACGCCGATCCGCAGCCGCCGCTGTTCTCGTTCAACTCGGCGATGGGCGCCTGCGAGACCTGCCGCGGCTTCGGCCGGGTGATCGGCGTCGACTACGGGCTGGTGATTCCCGATCACCGCAAGACGCTGCGCGCCGGCGCCATCAAGACGATCCAGACGCCGGCCTGGAAGGAAATCCAGGAAGACCTGATGAAGTACGCCGGCGAGGCCGGCATCCCGCGCGACACCGCCTGGTCGCAACTGAGCGAGGCGCAGCGCGGCTGGGTGATCCAGGGTTCGCCGCACTGGAACGGGCAGTGGAACAAGCAGTGGTACGGCGTCGAGCGCTTCTTCGGCTACCTCGAGTCCAAGGCCTACAAGATGCACATCCGCGTGCTGCTGTCGAAGTACCGCAGCTACACGCC
>JBGAMJ010000021.1:0-60723 GCA_044223035.1 Piscinibacter sp. | reverse complement strand
AGCCGTCGATCGTCGTCGCCCGGCCGACGCAGTACCGTTAGCTGCGCATCGTCGCCAGCATGTAGATCGATGCCGCGCTGGCCAACTGGCGGCGCGACCGGCAGCTCGTGTTCGGCGTCGCGCTCGTGTTCGTCGCGATGAGCCTCGCCGCCGGCGCCGGCCTGCACTGGCAGCTGCTGCGGCTGGCCGCGGCGCGGCGCGAGAGCGCGCACGCGCTGGACACGCTGGACCGCGCGCTCGCCTCGATGGCCGACGGCTTCCTGCTGTGCGACGCCGAGGACCGCGTGACGGTCTGGAACGAGCGCTACCTGGAGATGTTTCCATGGCTGCGCCCGGTGATCGCGGTCGGCGTGCCGTTCGAGCGGCTGGCCGAGGTCGGCGCGGCAGCGCTGGTGCCCGACTCCGGCAACCCCGCCACCGACGCCGCGCAGCGCGACGCCTGGATGCACATGCGGCTGTCGCTGCACCGCAGCGGGCACGGCATGTACGACCAGGAGCTGGCCAGCGGCATGGTGATCCACGTCATCGAGCGGCGCACGCCCGACGGCGGCGTGGTCAGCGTGTTCCGCGACGTGACGGCCGCCGAGCGCGAGCTATCGCGCGCAAAGGCGCAGGCCGAGGCGGCGAACCTCGCGAAGTCGCAGTTCCTCGCGGCGATGAGCCACGAGATCCGCACCCCGCTGAACGGCGTGCTGGGCATCAACAGCCTGCTGCTGAAGACCGAGCTGACGCGCGAGCAGCGCGGCTACGCCCGCACCATCCGAGCCTCGGGCAAGAGCCTGCTGGCGCTGATCAACGACATCCTCGACCTGTCGAAGATCGAGGCCGGCCGGATGGAGCTGGTGCCGGCCGACTTCGCGCCGGCGAAGCTGGTCGACGAGGTGGTGGCCTCGCTGTCGGCTCGGGCGCGGCAGAAGGGGCTGAGCCTGACGCTGCACGTCGCCGCCGACCTGCCGGACGCGCTGGTCGGCGATGCCGGGCGCCTGCGCCAGGTGCTGTTCAACCTGATCGGCAACGCGGTCAAGTTCACCGAGCGCGGCTCGGTGCTGGTCGACGTCGATCAGCGCCCGCTGGGCGACGAGCGCTGCGAGCTGCGCATCGCCGTGCGCGACACCGGCATCGGCATCGCGCCGGACGTGCTGCCGCGCCTGTTCGAGCGCTTCACGCAGGCCGACAGCAGCACCGCGCGGCGCTACGGCGGCAGCGGGCTGGGGCTGGCGATCAGCCGCGAGATCGTCGGGCTGATGGGCGGGCGCGTGTCGGTGGAGACCAACGTCGGCGTCGGCAGCACCTTCCGCATCACGCTGCCGCTGGCGCTGGGCGACAGCCGGCGCGTGGCCAGCGACGACACGCAGCTCGAGGTGCCGGCGGACATGGCCGCGCTGCGCGTGCTGGTGGCCGAGGACAACCCGGTCAACCAGGTGGTGGTGTCGGCGATGCTGGAGAAACTCGGCCACTCCTGCGACATCGTGCCCAACGGCCGAGATGCGATCGAGCAGGTGCAGGCGGTGCACTACGACGTGGTGCTGATGGACATCCAGATGCCCGAGATGGACGGCGTGACCGCCGCCCGCGGCATCCGCGCACTGCCCGGGCCGGCCGCGCGCACGCCGATCATCGCGCTGACGGCCAACGCGATGGTCGAGGACCGCAACACCTACCTCGGCGCGGGCATGGACGACTACGTCAGCAAGCCGGTGAACTCGAAGCAGCTGTCGGCGGCGCTGCAGCGGGTGACGGGCGGGCGCTGACGCGGGGGCGGGGCGGGCGGCGGATCGCTCCGGCGCCGCGCCGGGTCATGCCGCCGCGGGCGCGAACACGCGCAGCCGGTGGCCGTCGGGGTCGAGCGCGGTGAAGGTGCGGCCGAAGTCCATGTCCGCCGGCGGCTGCGCGATTGCGAGGCCCTGCGCCTGCCAGCGGGCGTGCGTCGCGTCGACCTCGGCGGGCGAATCGACGGTGAACGCCAGCTCGGCACCGCCTCCGCCGGCCGCCGGACGCGGCTCGACGGTGTGGCGCGACCACAGCCCGAGCATCACGCCCGAGCGCAGCGGCAGCATCGCGAAGGTGTCCGACTGCTCGATCGGCGCGGCGTCGAGCAGCCGCGCGTAGAAGGCCGCGCTGGCCGGCGGCTGGTCGACGTAGAGGATCAGGAAGCTGGGGTCCGGCATGGGGTCTCCGAGGGGGTGGCGGGCCGATCGCCCGCGGTGAATGCTCGCCGCCGGGCGTGTCAGATTCCGTCAGCAGTCGGGCGCCGGCGGGGTTCCGGGGCGCCTTGCCCGGGCGGCGTGGCGGTCGCGGCGACCGGCCAGGGCGCCGGGTCAGGGCGACCGGCCAGGGCGCCGGTGCGGCCCTCAGGCCGGCGGGGCGCGCACGCCCTCGGCCTCGCGCCAGGCCGCCATCAGCGCGTGGCGGCGCTCGGGGTAGGGCTCGTCGCGCGCCGAGAGGCCGGTGATGCGGTCGATGCGGAAATGGCGGATCGCCCGGCGCAGCTCGCACCACGCGACCAGCACGCGCGCCCGGTCGAAGAAGCCGATCGCGAACGGCCAGACGGTGCGCTCGCTGGTGGTGCCCTGGCCGTCGACGTAGCGCAGGTCGAGCTTGCGCTCGGCGCGGATCGCGCGGCGGATCGTCGCCAGCCCCGCCTCGCCGGCGCTGGGCGCGGCCGCCATCCGCGCTGCGTCGGCCGGCCCGACGATCAGCGCCGACTGCTCCAGCACCTGCCGGCGTTCGGGCGGCAGCACCGCGGCGATCTTCGCCAGCGCCTGGCGCGCGGCCTCGGCCAGCGGCCCGTCGGCGCGGTCGGCGACCCAGCGCGTGCCGAGCGCCAGCGCCTCGACCTCCTCGTCCGAGAACATCAGCGGCGGCAGCGTGAAGCCTGGCCGCAGCAGGTAGCCGAGCCCGGGCGAACCGTCGATGCGCGCCCCCTGGGCCTGCAGGCTGGCGATGTCGCGGTACAGCGTGCGCAGGCTGATGCCGAGCTCGCCCGCCAGCACCGCGCCGTTCACCGCATGGCGGTGGGCGCGCAGGCGCTGCAGCAGGTCGAGCAGGCGTTCGGAGCGGGACATCGGCACAAGGTCGTGGGCGGCCGGTCCCGCCGACAGCGGGAGTTTTCGCCCTCGGGGCGGCCCGGCGGGCTTACTCCACCGCCTTGACCATGTCCTCGACCACCTTCTTGGCGTCGCCGAACACCATCATCGTCTTGTCCATGTAGAACAGCTCGTTGTCCAGGCCCGCGTAGCCCGCCGCCATCGAGCGCTTGTTGACGATGATCGTCTTCGCCTTGTAGGCCTCGAGGATCGGCATGCCGTAGATCGGCGTGCCCTTGGTGAGCGCGGCGGGGTTCACCACGTCGTTGGCGCCCAGGATGATCGCCACGTCGGCCTGGCCGAATTCGCCGTTGATGTCCTCCATCTCGAACACCTGGTCGTACGGCACCTCGGCCTCGGCCAGCAGCACGTTCATGTGCCCCGGCATGCGCCCGGCCACCGGGTGGATCGCGTACTTCACCGTGATGCCCTTGTGCGTGAGCTTCTCGGCCAGCTCCTTGACCGCGTGCTGCGCGCGCGCCACCGCCAGCCCGTAGCCCGGCACGATCACCACCGTCTCGGCGTTGCCCAGCACGAAGGCGGCGTCGTCGGCGCTGCCGCTCTTGACCGGCCGCGCCTCGGCCTTGCCCGCCACCGCGGCGGTGGCATCGCCGCCGAAGCCGCCCAGGATCACGTTGAAGAACGAGCGGTTCATCGCCTTGCACATGATGTAGCTCAGGATCGCACCCGAGCTGCCCACCAGGCTGCCGGCGATGATCAGCATCGCGTTGTTCAGGCTGAAGCCGATGCCCGCCGCCGCCCAGCCGGAGTAGCTGTTGAGCATCGACACCACCACCGGCATGTCCGCCCCGCCGATCGGGATGATCATCAGCACGCCCAGCGCGAAGCCGAGCGCGCAGATCAGCGTGAAGTCGAACGCGCTCTCCGAGTGCCAGAAGCCGAAGCAGAAGAACAGCGCCGCCAGCCCGAGCGCCAGGTTCAGCTTGTGCTGGCCGGGGAACACCACCGGCGCGCCCTTGAACAGGCGGAACTTGTAGGTGCCGCTGAGCTTGCCGAAGGCGATCACCGAGCCGCTGAAGGTGACCGCGCCGATGAACGCGCCCAGCGCCAGCTCGATGCGATTGCCGCCGGGGATCGGCTCGCCCTTGGCGGCGATCGAGAAGGCGTGCGGCTCGGCCACCGCGGCCACCGCGATGAACACCGCCGCCATGCCGATCATGCTGTGGAAGAAGGCCACCAGCTCGGGCATCTTGGTCATCTCGACCGTCTTGGCGCGGTAGGCGCCGTAGCCGCCACCGGCCAGCAGGCCCAGCAGCACCCAGCCCAGGCCGAGGATGTTGCCGTCGGCGAGCTTGACGATCAGCGCCGCGGTGGTCAGCGCGGCGATGGTCATGCCGACCATGCCGAACAGGTTGCCGCGGATCGAGGTGGTGGGGTGCGACAGGCCCTTGAGCGCCTGGATGAAGCACACGCTGGCGACGAGGTACAGCAGCGTGACGAGGCTCATGCTCACTTGGAAACCTCCTTCGCCGGCGCCGCCTTCTTGTCTTTCTTGCGGAACATCTCGAGCATCCGCCGCGTCACGAGGAAGCCGCCGAACACGTTGACCGCGGCCAGCGCCACCGCGAGCACGCCCATGGTCTTGCCCACCGGCCCTTCGGTCAGCGCGGCGGCGAGCATGGCGCCGACGATCACGATCGCCGAGATCGCGTTGGTGACCGCCATCAGCGGCGTGTGCAGCGCCGGCGTGACCGTCCACACCACGTGGTAGCCCACGTAGATGGCAAGCACGAAGATGATCAGGTTGGTGATGGTGTGGGAGACGATCTCCATCAGTTCTTCTCCTGCGAGCCGTGGCTCTTGATGCCTTGAATGCGGTTGCCCTCGCCGAGCAGCACGATGCGCGGCTGGTGGGTGCGCAGCTCGTCCTCGCCCATCGGCGCGTAGGTGCAGATGATCAGCAGGTCGCCGACGTGCGCCTTGCGCGCGGCCGCGCCGTTCAGCGAGATCACGCCCGAGCCGGCCGGCGCCGGGATGATGTAGGTGGAGAAGCGTTCGCCGTTGTTGACGTTGTAGAGCTCGATCTGCTCGAACTCGCGCATGTCGGCGGCCGCCAGCAGCGCGGCATCGATGCCGCAGGAGCCTTCGTAGTGCAGGTCGGCCTCGGTCACCGTGGCGCGGTGCAGCTTGGCGCGCAGCATCACGCGGGTCTGGGCCCCGCGGTTCGTGGGTTGGCCGCTCATTTGCGCTTCACCTCGCCGCCCTGCGTCATCAGGCAGGCGACCACGATGTCGTCGTCCATCGGCACCTGGAAGCCGCCGTCCTTGGGGCATACCAGCTTCAGGAAGTCGAGCACGTTGCGCGCGTACAGGCTGGAGCTGTCGGCGGCCACCAGCGCGGCCAGGTTGGTTTCGCCGACGAGCGTGACGCCGTGCTTGACCACCGTCTTGCCGGCTTCGGTCAGCGGGCAGTTGCCGCCGTTCGGCGCCGCCAGGTCGACGATCACCGAGCCGGGCTTCATCGCCTTGACCATCTCCTCGGTGACGAGCACCGGGGCCGGGCGGCCGGGGATCAGCGCGGTGGTGATCACCACGTCGGCCTGCGCCACGCGCTTGGCCACCTCGACCTTCTGCCGCTCCAGCCAGCTCGGCGGCATCGGCCGCGCGTAGCCGCCGACGCCTTCGGCGGCTTCCTTCTCCTCGGCGGTCTCGTAGGGCACGTCGATGAACTTCGCGCCCAGCGATTCGACCTGCTCCTTGACGGAGGGCCGCACGTCCGACGCCTCGATCACCGCGCCCAGGCGCTTGGCGGTCGCGATCGCCTGCAGCCCGGCCACGCCGACGCCCAGGATCACGACGCGCGCCGCCTTCACGGTGCCGGCCGCCGTCATCAGCATCGGGAAGAAGCGCTGGTACCGGTCGGCCGCGATCATCACCGCCTTGTAGCCGGCGATGTTGGCCTGCGACGACAGTACGTCCATGCTCTGCGCGCGCGTGGTGCGCGGCGCGGCCTCGAGCGCGAACGACGTGAGTCCGGCCGCGGCCAGGCGCTGCAGGTTGTCGCGGTCGAAGGGGTTGAGCATGCCGACGAGCGCCGTGCCGGGCTTCATCAGCGTGAGTTCGTCCGCGTCGGGCGAGCGCACCTTGAGCACGAGTTCGGCGCCGAAGGCGCCGGCGCGGTCGGTGATCTCGGCACCGGCGGCCGTGTACGCGGCATCGGTGACGCTGGCCGCCACGCCCGCGCCCGACTGGACGCGCACGCTGTGGCCCTGGGACTTGAGTTTCTTCGCGGTCTCCGGCGTGACGGACACGCGCGTTTCTCCGGCCGCCGTTTCCAGCGGAACGCCGATCAACATGGTGGGAGCCCTCCTCAGGGTCTTGGAATGTGTGAAATCCTTGGCAGCTTACACAAAAGTGTGGACGCGCCGATTCAAGGTGTGTGCACGCTTACCATCCGCCGATGGCCGAACGCTGGAAACCGAACGTCACCGTGGCCGCGGTCATCGAACACGATGGCCGCTACCTTCTCGTCGAGGAACAGACCCCGGAAGGCCTGCGCCTGAACAACCCGGCCGGTCATCTGGACCCGGGCGAATCGCCGCTCGAAGGCGTCGTGCGCGAGGCGCTGGAAGAGACCGCGCGCGTGTTCACGCCCGACCGGCTGGTCGGCGTGTACATGGCGCGCTTCCAACGCCCGGCGCACGGCGAGGACGTGACCTACCTGCGCTTCGCCTACGGCGGCAGCGCCGGCGAGGCCGATCCGGCGCGCACGCTCGACGACGGCATCGTGCGCACGCTCTGGATGACGCTGCCCGAGCTGCGCGCCAGCCGCGACCGCCATCGCAGCGCGCTGCTGCTGCGCTGCGTGGAGGATCACGCGGCCGGCCGCCGGCTGCCGCTCGACCTGGTGACGATCGATCCGACGCTCTACGCGCCGGAAGTCAAAGGCGCCTGAACGTCAGGCCGCGATCGCCTCCCGCTGCGATCCGGCCGCCTGCTTCGCCCGCTGCTCACGCCGGTACGCGACCAGCTCCTCGATCGTCAGCATCGGGTAGCCGTGCTGGCGCGAGAAGGCTAGCAACTGCTCGCCGCGCATCATCGTGCCGTCGGGGTTCATCAGCTCGCACAGCACCGCCGCAGGGCGCAGGCCGGCCAGCGTCGCCAGCTCGATCGCGCCTTCGGTGTGGCCGCGCCGCTGCAGCACGCCGCCGGGCGCCGCGCGCAGCGGGAACACGTGGCCGGGGCTGACGACATCGGCCGGCTGCGCCTGCGGCGCGATCGCGGCGCGAATCGTCGTCACGCGGTCGGCCGCGCTGACGCCGGTGCTGACGCCTTCGCGCGCCTCGATGGACACGGTGAACGCGGTGCCGTGGCGGCTCTGGTTGCGCGCGACCATCGGCGGCAGCGCCAGCCGCTCGAGCTGGGCGTCGTCGAGGCACAGGCAGACGATGCCCGAGCATTCGCGGATCAGCGTGGCCATCATCGGCACGGTGATGCGCTCGGCGGCGACGATCAGGTCGCCTTCGTTCTCGCGGTCGGCGTCGTCGACGAGCACGACCGCGCGGCCGTGCCGGATCGCTTCGAGCGCGATGCGCAGCCTCGCAGGCAGGTGTTCCGGCATGGCGGCCGGCGGTTGGGAGGGAGTGAACATGGTGGAAACGTCCTCGCAAGGGCTCCCGAGGGAGCGGGTTGGCGAAAAACGTTCCAGGGCGCACCCGCGCGCTCCGGCCACGCCGGGGGACGGCGCGAACCGGGTCGCACGAGCACATCTTCTTTCATCCGGACTGTGCCGCCGCGACGCCCCGGCGAACGGGCGGGGCCCGGTCATCGTGGCGTCGTGGGGAGAACCGTCGGCCCTGGCATTCGACCAGGTCTGCTGACCTCCGCGCGGGGACGCGCGGAGCGCTCGCGGGCTCGCCCGGCCACCTTTCGATGACCCGGCCTACCGTACGCCGGCGGGGGACGGGCCTGCTTGGCGACAATCCCGGCATGGACGGGACGGCAGCGAAGGAACGGGTGGTGGTCGGGCTGAGCGGCGGGGTGGACTCCGCGGTGACGGCCTGGCTGCTGAAGCGGCAGGGCCACGAGGTGGTCGGGCTGTTCATGAAGAACTGGGAGGACGACGATGACGACGAGTACTGCTCGTCGCGCCAGGACTTCATCGACGCCGCCGCCGTGGCCGACGTGCTGGGCATCGAGATCGAACACGTCAACTTCGCCGCTGACTACCGCGACCGCGTCTTCGCCGAGTTCCTGCGCGAGTACCGCGCCGGCCGCACGCCGAATCCGGACGTGCTGTGCAACGCCGAGATCAAGTTCAAGGCCTTCCTCGACCACGCGATGCGGCTCGGCGCCGACCGCATCGCGACCGGCCACTACGCCCGCGTGCGCGAGCGCGACGGCGCGTTCGAACTGCTCAAGGGCGTGGATCCGCTGAAGGACCAGAGCTACTTCCTGCACCGGCTGACGCAGGCGCAGCTCGCGCACGCGATGTTCCCGGTCGGCGAGCTGCGCAAGACCGAGGTGCGCCGCATCGCCGCCGAGATCGGCCTGCCGAACGCCGCCAAGAAGGACTCGACCGGCATCTGCTTCATCGGCGAGCGGCCGTTCCGCGAGTTCCTGGGCCGCTACCTGGCGAACTCGCCGGGGCCGATCCTCGACGACCGCGGGCGCCGCGTCGGCGAACACGTTGGGCTGAGCTTCTACACGCTCGGGCAGCGCAAGGGCATCGGCATCGGCGGCCTGAAGGAGCCGGGCGCCGCGCGCGGCGCGAACGAGCATGCGCCGTGGTTCGTCGCGCGCAAGGACATCGCGGCCAACACGCTGATCGTCGTGCAGGGGCACGACCACCCGTGGCTGCAGTCGCTGAGCCTGACTGCCGACGACGTGCGCTGGGTCGCCGGCCTGCCGCCGGCGGAGATGGGGCTGGCGGCGAAGACGCGCTACCGGCAGTCGGACGCGGCCTGCCGCATGGCGGGCGCAGGCGGTGAAGGCGGCGGCGAGGCGTTCTCATTGCACTTCGACGCGCCGCAATGGGCGGTGACGCCCGGGCAGTCGGCGGTGCTGTACGACGGCGAGGTCTGCCTCGGCGGCGGGGTGATCGCCTCGGCGGGGTGATCGCGTCGTTCGGGTGGCCGGGCGCGACCTTCGCCAGGATGCGCGCATCGGCGGGCTGAGCGCCACCGCGGGTCGGGCTGCGGCCCGGCGGGCACCGGCCGGCAGCTTGGTGCCCGCTCAAGTCGCGTCCCGGCGGACCGATACAGGTGACGACGGCGTGCGGAGTGCAGTCCGTCCGCGGGCCCCCGCCCGCGTCCCGGACCCGCCGCCATGCTTCATTCCACGTCCCGCCCCCTCTCCAAGCCTGCGTCTGCTGCTGCGCCCCGATCTGCGATCGCGCGCGAACGCCCCCTCGCCGCCGCGGCGCGCCAGCTGCGCCCCGCCGCGGCCGCGCTGCTCGCGCTCGCCGGCAGCGCCCAGGCGGCGCTGGTCACCGTGTCGGTGCAGGACGGCGCCGGCAAGCCGCTCGCCGGCGCCGTCGTCACGCTGGAATCGACCGGCGCGCGGCTGCCGGTGAAGCCGGCCGCGAACGTCGACATCGCTCAGTCGAAGCGGCAGTTCCGGCCGCAGGTCACGGTGGTGACGGTGGGCACGGCCGTGCTGTTCCCCAATTTCGACACGGTGCGCCACCACGTCTATTCGTTCTCGGCGATCCGCCCGTTCGAGCTGAAGCTGTATGCCGGCGTGCCGACCGCGCCGGTGGTGTTCGACAAGCCGGGCATCGCGGTGCTCGGCTGCAACATCCACGACGAGATGGCGGCCTGGGTGGTGGTGGTCGACACGCCGTTCTACGGCCGCAGCGGCGCCGACGGCAAGGTCCGCATCGAGGCGGTGCCGGCCGGCGCCTACCGGCTGCGCGCCTGGCACCCCGGGCTGGGCGTCGATGCCCCGGCGCCGACGGTGCCGCTCGCGGTGGCCGCGGCCGACATCGAGCACAGCGCGCGGCTGGCGGTGGCGGTCAACCCGCTGAGCGAACCATGAGCGACGGCCGCCCCTCGACCGACCGCGCCCGCGCCTGGCGCCACCGCGTGCAGCAAGCACTGTGGGGCACGATCGGCGCGCGCATCGTCACGCTGTTCATCGGTTTGCTGCTGGTGGTTCAGGTGGCCAGCTTCAGCGCGATCCGCGCCAGCCTGGCCGACCATGCGCGCGGCGCCCTGCCGGACCGGCTGGAAGTCGGCGACCGCGTGCTGCAGAGCCTGCTCGACCAGCGCGCGCAGACGCTGACCGAGGGCGCGCGACTGCTGGCGGCCGACTACGGCTTCCGCGAGGCGGTCAATTCCGGCGACACCGAGACCATAGCCTCGGTGCTGGCGAACCACGGCGCGCGCATCGGCGCCACCGAGGCCGCGCTGCTCGGCACCGCGTTCCAGTTGCGCGCCGCCAGCGGACGCGACGTGCAGGGCCTGATGCCGCTGGTGGTGCGCCTGGCCGCCGCCGCGGCGGTGCAGGGCCGCGCCAGCGAGGTCGCGCTGCTCGACGGCCGTGCCCACCAGGTGGTGCTGGTGCCGATGAAGGCGCCGGTCGTGGTCGGCTGGGTGCTGATGGGATTCCCGCTCGACACCCGGCTGGCGGCGGACATGCGGGCGCTGTCGGCACTGAACGTGACGCTGCTGGCGCGCGAGCGCAATGCCGCGGCCTGGCGCAGCGCGACGAGCAGCCTGCCCGACGCGCAGGCCCAGGCGCTGGCCGCAGCCGACTGGGCGGCGCCGATGCAGCGCGGCATGACCACGCTGCCGCTCGACGGCGAGGAGATCGGCGTGCACCCCAAATGGCTCACGCCGCCGGCGCCGGACGGCGCCTCGGTGCTGGCGCTGGTGTCGCTGTCGGTCGACGAGGCGGTGCGGCTGCCGCGCGACCTGCAGCTCGCGATGCTGCTGATCACGCTGGCCGCGTCGGCGGTGTTCGTCGCCGGCAGCGTCTACACCGCGGGCCGCGTGACCACGCCGATCCGCACGCTGGCCGCCGCCGCCGAGCGGCTGGGCGGCGGCGACTACGACACCCCGATCGCCACGCCCCAGGGCGGCGACGAGATCGTCGACCTGGCGCGCAGCTTCGAGCAGATGCGCGTCAACGTGGCCGACAAGCAGCAGCAGATCCTGCAGCTCGCCTACTGGGACAGCCTGACCGGCCTGCCGAACCGCGCGCAGTTCCGCGACGCCGTGGCGCAGGCGATTCACGACGCCCGGCGGGCGGCGGACGAAGGTGCCCGCGGCGTCGCGGTGTCGGTGCTGATGCTCGACCTCGACCGCTTCAAGCACGTCAACGACGTGCTCGGCTACCGCTTCGGCGACCTGCTGCTCAGCCGCGTCGCCGAGCGGCTGTCGCAACAGGCGGTACGCGGCGGCGATCTGGTGGCGCGGCTGGGCGGCGACGAGTTCGCCGTGCTGCTGCGCCATGGCGACCTGGAGCTGGCGAATGCGGTGGCCGAGCGCATCGGGCACGCGTTCGACGCGCCGCTGACGCTGGAGGAGCACACCGTCGACATGGGCGCGGGCATCGGCATCGCCTGCTGGCCGGCACATGCGAGCGATGCCGACACGCTGCTCAGCCGCGCCGAGGTGGCGATGTACGCCGCCAAGCGACGCACCAGCGGCCCGCTGACCTACGACCCGTCGATCGACGCGTCGAGCGCGCAGACGCTGTCGCTGCTGACCGAACTGCGGCAGGCCGTCGGCCAGGGCGAACTGCGGCTGTTCCTGCAGCCCAAGCTGGCGCTGGACCATGCCGGCCTGGTCGGCGCCGAGGCGCTGGTGCGCTGGCAGCATCCGCAGCGCGGCATGGTGCCGCCGATGCAGTTCATCCCGTTCGCGGAGCAGACCGGCTTCGTCCGGGTGCTGACGATGTGGGTGTTCGAGGAGGCGGCGCGCCAGTGGCGAATGCTGCACGGCGAGGGCATCGAGATCGTGCTGTCGGTCAACCTGTCGACGCGCGACCTGCTGGACCCGGCGCTGCCGCAGAAATTCGACGCGCTGCTGGTCAAGCACCGTGTGCCGGCGGAGGCGTTCTGCCTGGAGATCACCGAGAGCGCGATCATGGACGATCCGCTGCGCGCGCAGGCCACGCTGGAGCGGCTGAGCGCGCTCGGCTTCAAGCTGTCGATCGACGACTTCGGCACCGGCTATTCCTCGCTCGCCTACCTGAAGCGCCTGCCGGTCGACGAGCTGAAGATCGACAAGAGCTTCGTGATGAGCATGGAAAAGGACGCCGACGACGCGAAGATCGTGCGCTCGACGATCGACCTGGCGCACAACCTCGGGCTGAGCGTCGTCGCCGAGGGCGTCGAGAACGCCACCGTCTGGGACATGCTGCGCGAGCTGAACTGCGACCAGGCGCAGGGCTACCACATGGGGCGGCCGATGCTGCCCTCGGAGTTCGCCCGCTGGTCCGCCGGCTGGGCGGCGCGCCACCGGCCGCACGGCAGCACGCGCAGCATGGTGCTGCACTGAAGCGGTGAGCCGGCCGTCCGGCACGCGGCGCATCCTCCGCACGCCGGAGAAGCCATGCCACGCCGCCCGCCGCGGTGACCGAGCCGGTGGCATGATCCGCCCGGGATGCAGATCCCCCCGGGCATCGTCGCGACGGCCATACCGGCGGCCGCCACGGCGGCCGGGGCCTGCCGCTCAACATGCGGGCCGCAGCCCGCAGCCAGGGAGGGTCGATGGATCGACCACAGCATCCGCAGTACCTCGATTCGGAATCCGCCGCGTTCCACCTGCCCCTGCTGGGCCTGTATGCCGACCTGGAAGCCGGCTGCGGTTCGGTGCGGCTGCCCGACGAATTCGCGGCCTGCTCACCGGCGATCCAGGTCGAGATCCTGGGCGACTGGATGCGCGCGCTGGCCCAACTGCGCCGGCAGGCGCTGCTGCAGCTCTACCGCACGCTGTGCGACGGCATGCCCCAGCTCGGCCCGGGCGAGAAGCTGGCCCGCTTCCGCTCGACCTGCGATGCGCTCGGCATCGAGGTTCCGCCCGATTTCGCGTCGATGCTGACCTCGGCCTGACCGATTCGACACCCCATCCGCCGGATCACCCCCGCGATGCAGCTCTTCCGCCCCGACGACACCCTGCAGGAGCTGGGACGACGCCTGTCGTTCCCGGTGGATGCCGGCGTGCGCGAGAGCGTGGCGCGCGAACAGCTCCGCATGGTCTGGACGCACGCACGCACCGGCCTGGTCGTGTCGGCGGCGTTCGCGGTGCTGCTCGCATGGCGCCTGGCCGGCGACGCGGTGTCGGCGGCGCTCGCGTTCGGCTGGCTGGCGGGCAAGCTGCTGGTGTCGGCGCTGCGCCTGTACCAGGGCTGGGAGTACGAACGCCGCGACCGGCCCGGCGGCTCGGGCTGGCGGCGCGCCACGCACATCGGGCTGCTGCTCGACGGTGCGCTGTGGGGCGCGGCCGGGCTCGCGCTGATGTCGGGCGCGATTCCGGTCGCCTCGCTGGTCGGCGCCGCGATGGCCGGCGTGTCCTGCGTCGCCACCTTCGGCCTGCAGGTCAGCCGGCGCGCCACCGCCGCCTACGTGATGCCGATCCTGCTGCCGACGGCCCTCGGCCTGCTGCTGCGCGGTGACGATTTCGGCTGGTCCGGCGGCACCGGGCTGCTGATGCTGCTGGGGCTGCAACTGATCACCGCCGGGCGCTCGGAACACCGCGTGATCGAGGGCGAGCTGCTGCGCCTGCAGGCCCAGGCGCTGGCGCACGAGAAGGACGAGGCGCTCAAGCTCGCACTGCGCCAGAGCGCGGTGAAGACGCAGTTTCTTGCCAACATCAGCCACGAACTGCGCACGCCGCTGCACGGCATCCTCGGGCTGGCGCGGCTGCTCCACCTGGAGGCGCACGACTCGTCGGTGGCACGCCGCGTCGAGCTGATCGAGGCGTCGGGCACGCACCTGCTGTCGCTGATCAACGACCTGCTGGACATCTCGCGCGTCGAGACCGGCCGCTTCGCGATGCGCAGCGAGAGCTTCGACCTGGCGGCGCAGATCGACAACGTGGCCGAGATCTACGCGGTGCGCGCGGAGGAGAAGGGGCTGATCTTCAACGTCACGCTGGCGCTGCCGCGGCCGTGCTGGGTCAGCGGCGACCCGGCGCGCTACCGGCAGGTGCTGCACAACCTGCTGGGCAACGCCATCAAGTTCACGCAGCGCGGTTCGGTCGACCTGCGGGTGATCCGCGGCGAGGGGCCCGACGTGGTGCGCGCGGACGTCTGCGACAGCGGGCCGGGCATCGGCGAGGAAGACCTGGCGCACGTGTTCGAGGCGTTCCGCCAGTCGGCCGATGCATCGGCCGACCCGCGGGCCGGCGCCGGGCTGGGCCTGACGATCGCGCGCGAGATCGCGCAGGCGATGGGCGGCGACATCCTGGCGCGCAGCGCGCTGGGTGTCGGCACCACGATGGTGTTCACCGCCCGGCTGCCGGGCGCGGTGGCGCCTCGGCCGGTGGCGGCGCCCGCCGCGGTACCGGCGCCGGCCGGTCCGGCGGCCGGCGAATGCCGGGTCCTGATGGCCGAGGACGACGACGTCAACGCGCTGATCGCGTCGTCGTACCTGCAGCATTTCGGCATCTCGGTGGAGCGGGTGCGCAACGGCAAGGAAGCGGTGCGCCACGCGCTGCGCGAGATGTCGCGCCCCGACCTGATCCTGATGGACTGCCGGATGCCGACGATGGACGGCTTCGCCGCCACCCGGGAGATCCGGCTGCAGGAGCGCGCGATGGGGCTGGCGCGCGTCCCGGTGGTGGCACTGACCGCGACCGCAGCCGATTCGGACCGCCAGCAGTGCATCGACGCCGGCATGGACGACTTCCTGTCCAAGCCCTACACGCAGCAGGAGCTGAACCGGGTCATCAAGCGCTGGATCGAGTCGCGCCCGGTATCTGCGCCGCGCCGCGACGGAACGCCGCCGCAGGCGCGCTGAGCGCTGGCGCCCGGCCGCTCAGGCCGCGGCGCTGGCTCAGGCCGCGACCGCCAGGCGCTGGCGCTGCGGCAGCGCGATCGGCTCGGTGGAGAAGAGCTGCAGGTCGGGGTGGAAGGTGTCGACCATGAAGGCGTACAGCGGGTGGCCCTTCTGCTCCCAGCGGCGCTCGGCGGCGACCACGTCGAACGCCAGGATGCGGTGCGGCAGGTTGCCGGCATGCGCCAGCGGCACCATCACTTCCGGCGCCAGCACGTCGTTGAAGCCGAGGCGGCGGTAGTTGCGGATCAGCGCCTCGTTGCGCGCGCCGATCACCATGAAGCGCTGCTGGTTCGCCAGGCAGTACAGGTAGCTCGCCTTCATCAGGCACAGCTTGACAAGCGGGTCGGCACCGGCGGTGACCGCCAGGCGGGTGATCTCCGCGCGCGGCTTTTCCGACAGCCAGGCCGGCAGGATCAGGCTGGATTCGAGCAGCAGCGTTCCGAAGGCGCTGCGCTGGATGCGCGCGGTGCCGATCGGCTCGCCGCTGGCCTTGTCGCGGCACAGCAGGATCGCGGTGCCTTCGGCCTGGTCCAGCGGATCGGGTTCGACGAAGCGCTGGCCCATCTCCGGCACGTGGTGGCCATAGGCCTGGGAGCGAACGAGGCAGGCGTCATACACGTCGTCGTCGGTGCGGGCGAGTCGGACGGTGAAGCTCAAACTGCTGGTGGCCATGGTGGCGAGGTCCTGTGATCGGTTCGTTTTGGAGGCTGCTTGCCGCGATCTCGTGCATCGCGGCCGACCCCCACAAGTTACGGCCGTCGGGCCCCGCACATAAATCGGAACAAAGGGCGCTTTGCGGGGTCTGTGTCGCGCCGCAACATGCGGGTCGTGACAGGCGTCACGAACGGACTGCGGTGGGGCGTCTCGGCATACTCCGACCGATGTCATCCCGAGTGTCGGGGCCTTCCGACCACCCGTCCGCCGCGGTCCGGAGCCCGCGCGGCAGGTGAAGCCCCGGAAGCGCTGCTCGAAGTGGCGTCCGGGGCAACGCCACAAGCAACGCCGCAAGCAGCGTCAGAAGCGACACCAGAAGCAGCGACGCCCGCGGGCGCGGGCCGGCGGGCGTCTCGGGCGGGCCGCGGTGACGCGGCTGGCAGAGGGTTAGAACGGGATGTCGTCGTCCATGTCGTCGAAGCCGCTGGCCGGATTCGCGGCCGGCTTGCCGGCCGGCAGGCGCGAGGCCGGGGCGCGCGCTTCGCGGGGTTCGCGTGCTTCGCCGCCACCGCCGGCGCTGCGCTCGGAACGCTCGCCGCGCGGGGCGCCGCCACCGCTGGAGCCGGCGTCGTCGCCGCCCATGCCTTCACGGCCGCCGAGGAGCTGCATGGTGTCGGCGATCACTTCGGTGGTGTAGCGGTCCGCGCCGTCCTTGTCCTGCCACTTGCGGGTCTTCAGGCGCCCCTCGATGTAGACCGAGCGGCCCTTCTTGAGGTATTCGCCGGCCACTTCGGCCTGGCGGTCGTACAGCACGACCGAATGCCACTCGGTTTCTTCCATCCGGTCGCCCGAATCGCGGTTCTTCCAGGTGCGTGTGGTGGCCAGGCGCAGGTTGCAGACGGCGCTGCCGTTCGGCGTGTAGCGCACCTCGGGATCACGGCCGAGATTGCCGATGAGGATGACTTTGTTGATCGAGGCCATGCTGCGCTCCGGGAGCTAACGGGAGAAGGGATCAGGCAGAGGGGGAACTTCTGCGGCGGGAGCACCCATTATGCCCACCGCCTCCCCGGGCCGAGGGCGCCTCAGGACGCACCGTTTCGGGGGATCGGCGGGGGGTTCGGCGCCACGCCCGTCGATGGGCCCAGGGGCCGCCACGGCCTCGCTTACCATCGCCCGCAGACCATGAACCGCGACGCCGCCGCCCCCGCCAAGACCTCCGTCGACGCCGCCGCGTCGGTCCTGCAGCAGGTGTTCGGCTACGGTGCCTTCCGCGGCGCGCAGGCCGAGATCGTCGACCACGTGAGCGCGGGCGGCGATGCGCTGGTGCTGATGCCCACCGGCGGCGGCAAGAGCCTGTGCTACCAGGTTCCGGCGATCGTGCGCCACCGCGCCGGGCGCGGCGTGGCGATCGTCGTCAGCCCGCTGATCGCACTGATGCACGACCAGGTCGGCGCCCTCGAAGAGGCCGGCGTGCACGCCGCCTTCCTGAACAGCACGCTCGACTTCGAGCAGACGCAGTGGATCGAGCGCGAGATGACCAGCGGCCGCCTGGTGCTGCTGTACGCGGCGCCGGAGCGCGTGAGCACGCCGCGCTTCCAGGCGCAGCTCGATTCGCTGCACGAACGCGGGCTGCTGAGCCTGTTCGCGATCGACGAGGCGCACTGCGTCAGCCAGTGGGGCCACGACTTCCGCGAGGACTATCTCGCGCTCGACGTGCTGCCCGCCCGCTACCCCGGCGTGCCGCGCATCGCGCTGACCGCCACCGCCGACGCGCTGACCCGCGCCGACATCGTCGAACGCCTGCAGCTCCAGCGTGCGCGCATCTTCGTCAGCAGCTTCGACCGGCCGAACATCCGCTACACCATCGTCGAGAAGGACAACGCCCGCGCGCAGTTGCTGCGCTTCATCCAGGACGAGCACGACGGCGACGCCGGCATCGTCTACTGCCAGTCGCGCAAGAAGGTCGACGAGACCGCCGCCTGGCTGAGCGGCGAGGGCATTTCCGCGCTGCCGTACCACGCCGGCCTCGACGCCGACCTGCGCCGCCGCCACCAGGACCGCTTCCTGCGCGAGGAAGGGCTGGTGATGGTGGCGACCATCGCCTTCGGCATGGGCATCGACAAGCCCGACGTGCGCTTCGTGGCCCACCTCGACCTGCCGAAGAACATCGAGAGCTACTACCAGGAAACCGGCCGCGGCGGGCGCGACGGGCTGCCGGCCGACGCCTGGATGACCTACGGCCTGGCCGACGTGGTCAACCAGCGGCGGATGATCGACGACAGCCCGGCCGGCGAGGCCTTCAAGCAGGGCCAGCGCGGCAAGCTCGACGCACTGCTGGCGCTGGCCGAGGCGCACGACTGCCGCCGCGTGCGGCTGCTCGCCTACTTCGGCGAGGCCTCGTTGCCTTGCGGCAACTGCGACAACTGCCTGGCGCCGCCGGCCACCTGGGACGCGACCGAGGCCGCGCGCAAGGCGCTGTCGTGCATCTACCGCTTCCACCAGCACGGCGGCATGCGCTTCGGCGCCGGCCACCTGATCGACGTGCTGCGCGGCAAGACGACCGACAAGGTGACGCAATACCACCACGACCGGCTGACGACGTTCGGCATCGGCGCCGACCTGGGCGAGGTGCAGTGGCGCGGCGTGCTGCGCCAGCTGATCGCGCTCGGCCACCTGCGCACCGAGGGCGAATTCAACACGCTGGAGCCGACGCCGAGCGCGCGCGAGGTGCTGCGCGGTGAGCGCACACTGCTGTTGAGACGCAGCGCCGAGGTGCCGCGCCGCACGCGCGGCCGCGGCGACGCGGCCGCCGGCAAGCCGGCGCGCGAGAAGGCGGCGCCGCTGCCGCTGGACGCCGACGCGCTCGAGCGCTACGCGGCGCTCAAGGCCTGGCGCAGCGAGGTCGCGCGCGAGCACAACCTGCCCGCCTACGTGGTGTTCCACGACGCGACGCTGGCCGAGATGGCGCGCGCGATGCCCGGATCGATCGACGCGCTGGCGCGCATCAGCGGTGTCGGCGCGAAGAAGCTCGAGGCCTACGGGCGCGAGATCCTGCGCGTGCTGCAGGGCCCGGCAGAACTCACCTGACGATGTCGATCAACAGCAGCTCGCTGTCGGCCTGCCGGCCCACGCCGTCGGTGGCGCGGGCGAAGACCCGTAGCGTGCTGCGGCCGTCGTCGGGTGCGACGACGGTCCATTCGTAGGGCCGCGAGCCGTCGCTGCCGAGCCGGACGGCGGCGTTGCCGTCGAGCCGGTAGAAAGCGACCTCGTCGATGCCGTTGCCGTCGCTCGCCGCGGCGACGAGCGCAACCGATGCCCCGGGCGCCACGCGCGCACTCGCCGCCGCGATGCTGACCGAGGGCGGCCCGTCGTCGAAACCATCGCCGATGCCGATCCCGATGCCGATGGAGACGCCGCCGCCGCAGCCGGCCAGCGACAGCACCGTCAGCAGCCCGGCCAGCAGGCCAGCCGGGCGCCTCACCCGTCGCGCAGGAAGCCCGCATCCGACGTTCCGCGGCACCCGTTCCGGCGCCGATCGCTCGCGACCGGACGCCGCCGACCGCCGCATGACGGATCGCCGCCGGTCGTCTGACTGCGCAGTCGGGTAAAACATCGTCCGATCCTACGTCGGGCGGACGGGCTTCGGTGCATCGGGCTGCCGACGCGTCCGCCGGCCGACGGGCCGGGCGCGTGACGCCCATGCGCGGATCGGTGCACACTCCCCCCGGCCGGCGCGAGCCGGTCGAACGACGCGACGGGTGGTCGCGCCCGACCAACGCTGGCCTTCCGGCATGAACCAAGACCCCGACGGCGCAACCATCCTCGTCATCGACGACGATCCGGTGATCCGGCTGATGACGACCGAGGCGCTGCTGGGCGCCGGCTACACCATCCTCGAGGCCGAGTCCGCCGAGGATGGCCTGGCGCTGTTCGGCAACCAGCCGATCGACCTGGTGCTGCTCGACGTGATGCTGCCCGGCATGGACGGCTTTCGCGCCTGCAGCCTGCTGCGCGGCCAGCCGCGCGGCGCCGACGTGCCGATCATCGTGATGACCGGCCTGGACGACCGCCGCTCGATCATCGAGGCCTACGACTCCGGCGCCACCGACTTCATCACCAAGCCGATGGTCTGGGACCTGCTCCCGTACCGCGTGCGCTATGCGCTGCGGACCAACCGCGCGCTGCGCGACACCGCGCGCAGCCGCGCGCTGCTGGCGCGTTCGCAGCACCTGGCCAACATGGGGAGCTGGGAATGGTCGACGGTGACCGGCGCGCTCGACTGCTCGGAGGAGCTGCACCGCATCCACGGCACCGCGCCGGACATCGCGCCGCGGGGCCTCGCGACGCTGCTGGAGCGCGTGCACCCGGAGGACCACGCCGCGGTCGAGGAAGCGCTGCAGCGCTCGCGCACGCTGGGCCAGCCCTACGGCATCGAATTCCGCATCGTCCAGCCTGACGGCAGCCTGCGCCGGCTGTTCGAGCAGACCGACGTCGAGCGCGACAGCGCGGGCGCGGTGGTCGCAATGCGCGGCATCCGGCTCGACATCACGCAGCAGGCCGAGGCCAACCGGCGCATCCGCACGCTCGCCAACTACGACCCGCTGACCGGGCTGGCGAACCGCAGCCGCTTCCGCGAGATGCTCGGGCACTGGCTCGCGCAGAGCGAGCAGCGCGGCGTGCGCAGCGCGGTGCTGTTCCTCGACCTCGACCGCTTCAAGCTGATCAACGAGACGCTCGGCCCGGCCATCGGCGACGAGGTGCTGCGCACGGTGGGCGACCGGCTGCACGACTGCCTGCGATCGCACGAGCCGGGCGACCGGCCGCAGCCCGGGCCGATCGAGGACGGCCTCGCGCGCCTGGCCGGCGACGAGTTCACGCTGTTGCTGCCCGACGTGATGCATGCCGATCACGCGTTGCGCGTCGCGCGGCGGCTGACGCGCGCGCTGCTGCCGCCGGTGATGGTCGACGGGCACGAGCTGACGATCACCGCCAGCATCGGCATCGCGATGACACCGCGCGACGGAGTCGACGTCGACTCGCTGCTGCGCAGCGCCAGCACCGCGATGCACGTCGCCAAGGAAGACGGGCGCAACCAGATCCGCTTCTACGACGAGGCGATGAGCGCCGACGTGAAGCGCCGGCTGACCATCGAGATCGAGCTTCGCCGTGCGCTCGACAACGGCGAGCTGCGGGTGCACTACCAGCCGAAGGTCGACGCGCGCACCTCCGAGGTCGTCGGCGCCGAGGCGCTGGTGCGCTGGCAGCATCCGCAGCGCGGGATGATCGGCCCGTCGGAGTTCATCGCGGTGGCGGTCGAATCCGGGCTGGTGGTGCCGATGACCGATTGGGTCATCGGCGAGGTCTGCCGCCAGCTCGCGCGCTGGCAGCGCACCGGCGTGCGGCTGGTGCCGGTGTCGATCAACCTGGACGTGGCGAGCCTGCAGTCCGACGCGCTGGCGTCGACGATCCAGGCCTCGCTCGCGCAGACCGGCGTCGCGCCGCAGCAGCTCGAGTTCGAGGTCACCGAGAGCAGCCTGATGCGCGACCTGGAGCGTGCCAGCCAGCGGCTGACGCAGCTCAAGGGGCTGGGGCTGAAGCTGTCGATCGACGACTTCGGCACCGGCTATTCGTCACTGACCTACCTGAAGCGCTTTCCGGTCGACGTGCTCAAGATCGACCGCAGCTTCGTCAAGGACCTGTGCCAGGATCCGAACGACGCCGCGCTGACCTCGGCCATCATCGCGATGGGCACGAGCCTGAACCTGGAGCTGGTCGCCGAGGGCGTCGAGACCTGGGGCCAGGCCGATTTCCTGATCCAGCGCGGCTGCTACCTGGTGCAGGGCTTCCTGTTCGCGCAGGCGCTCTCCGGTGACGCCTTCGCCGGCCTGATCGGCGACGGGCTGCTGCCGCGGCTGGCGCACGACCTGCGCGTTTCGTGACCATTTCAACGGACCCGTGACCCGATGGCCGCCTATCTGTTCCGGCGACTGTGGCAGATGATCCCGACGCTGCTCGGCGTCGTGCTGCTGGTGTTCCTGCTGTTCAAGTATTTCGGCGGCGACCCGGCCGAGATCCTCGGCGGGCTCAATGCCACGCCGCAGCAGGTCGATGCGATCCGCGACCAGCTCGGCCTGAACCGCCCGTGGTACGTGCAGCTCGGCATCTACCTGAAGGGCATCGTCACGCTCGACTGGGGCCGCAGCTGGGCCACCAACGAATCGGTGGCCAACATCTTCATGACACGGCTGCCGGCCACGCTGACGGTGATGCTGCCGATCCTGATCCTCGACGCGCTGCTCGCGCTGCCGATCGCGATGTGGGTGGCCTACCGCCGCGGCTCGCTGGCCGACCGCGCGCTGATGGTGGTCACCACGGTCGCGCTGTCGGTCTCGTTCCTCGTCTACATCATCGTCGGCCAGTACGTGTTCGGCTTCCAGCTCGGCTGGTTCCCGGTGCAGGGCTGGAGCGACAGCACCTGGACCAACCTCGTCACCTACGTGCCGCTGCCGGTGCTGCTGGCGCTGCTGGTCGGCCTGGCGCCGCAGACGCGGCTGTACCGCAGCTTCTTCCTCGACGAGCTCGGCCACGACTACGTGCGCACCGCGCGCGCCAAGGGGCTGGGCGAAGGCACGGTGCTGTTCAAGCACGTGCTGCGCAACGCGCTGATCCCGATCCTGACCAACCTGGGGCTGGCGCTGCCGGGGGTTTTCGTCGGCTCCTTCCTGATCGAGGTGTTCTTCTCGATCCCCGGGCTCGGGCGCGAGGTCATCCTCGCTGTCAACCGCAGCGACTACCCGGTGATCCAGGCGCTGACGGTCTACCTGGCGTTCATCACGATGCTGATCAACCTGATCGTCGACCTGCTGTACAAGTGGGTCGATCCTCGGGTGGTGCTCAAGTGAGCGGCGACGCGGGCGCGGTGGCGGGTGCAGCGGCGGCTGCGGTGCCGCCGCCGGCCGCCGCGGCGCCCTCCGAGGGCGTGTGGCGCGCCGCGTGGCGGCGGCTGCGCGCCGACCACGTCGGCATGGTGTCGCTCGGCGTGGTGCTGCTGTTCGTCGCGCTGATCGTGCTGACCTCGATCGGGTTGGTGGCCGGCCACTGGCAGCGGGAGGTCGCGGTGCCGGACGCCCGGCCGTCGTTCCTGCCGCCGGCGCCGCCCAAGGTGGCCGCGGTGATCGAGGCGCCGAGCGGCCCGAACGTCGACATCTCCGCGGTCGACCCGCTGGCGCCGCGCTACCGCGAATGGGACGCGCTGGCCGCCAAGCTGCGCACCGCCGAGGCGCCCAGGCGCGAGACGCTGGCCTTCGGCGCCGACCGCCTCGGGCGCGATGTGCTGAGCAAGGCGCTCAAGGGCACGCAGACCTCGGTTTTCGTCGGCCTGGCCAGCGCTGTCGTTGCGACGCTGATCGGCACCGTGCTGGGCGCGCTGGCCGGCTTCTTCGGCGGCCGCATCGGCGACTTCCTCGAATGGCTCTACAGCGTGTTCACCGCGATCCCCGACATCCTGCTGATCCTCGCCTTCGCGGTGATCTTCGGCCGCGGCATCGGCAGCGTGGCGATCATCCTGGCGCTGGTCGGCTGGACGGGGCTGTACCGGCAGGTGCGCGCCGAGTTCCTGAAGCATTCGGTGCGCGAGTACGTGCGCTCGGCCGAGGCGATCGGCGCGTCGGCCGCGTCGCGCATGTTCCGCCACATCCTGCCCAACGTCAGCCACGTGATCCTGGTGCGCATGTCGCTCTTGGTGGTCGGCTTCATCAAGTTCGAGGTGATCCTGTCGTACCTCGGGCTGGGCGTGGGCGTGGACGACGTGTCCTGGGGCACGATGCTGGCCGAGGCGCAGAGCGAGCTGATCCTCGGCCACTGGTGGCAGCTCGCCGCCGCCACCACGCTGATGGCCGTCTTCGTGACCGCGTTCTCGCTGTTCACCGACGCGCTTCGCGACGCGCTGGACCCGAAGCTGCGGGGGCTGGAGTGATGCCGACATGACGCTGCTGTCGATCCGCGACCTGCAGGTCGCCTTCCGCGTCGGCCGGGTGGACGGCGTCGTGCAGCGCATCCCGGCGGTCGGGCGCGACGGCGTCGGCGTGTCGGTCGAGGTGCCGGAGAACGTCACCGTGGCGCTGGTCGGCGAATCGGGTTCCGGCAAGAGCGTCACCGCGATGTCGATCGTCGGCCTGCTGCCCGACAACGCGGAGCTGTCGGGCTCGATCCGCTTCGAGGGCCGCGAACTGCTCGGCGCGCCGCGCGCCGAACTGCAGGCGCTGCGCGGGCGCCGCATCGCCTGCGTCTTCCAGGACCCGATGAGTTCGCTGAACCCGGTGTTCACGATCGGCGCGCAGCTCTGCGAGCCGCTGGTCACGCACCTCGGCCTGTCGCGCCGCGTCGCGCTGGAGCGGGCCGAGGCGCTGCTGGCCGAGGTCGGGCTGCCGGAGCCGAAGCGGCGGCTCGCGGCGCATCCGCACGAACTCTCCGGCGGGCAGCAGCAGCGGGTGATGATCGCGATGGCGCTCGCCTGCGAACCGAAGCTGCTGATCGCCGACGAGCCGACCACCGCGCTCGACGTGACGATCCAGCGCCAGATCCTCGAACTGCTCGCGCGGCTGAAGGAACGCCATCGCATGAGCATGCTGTTCATCAGCCACGACCTGGGCGTGGTCGGCGAGATCGCCGACCAGGTGGTGGTGATGCGCCAGGGCACGGTGCGCGAGCAGGGGCCGGTGGCGGGCATCTTCCGCGCGCCGCAGGATGCCTACACGCGGGCGCTGCTGGCCTGCCGGCCCTCGCTCGCGCAGCGCGGCGCGCGGCTGGCGGTGATCGACGAGCACATCGCCGCCGGCGGCACCACGCCGGCCGGTGCGCCGGCGCGCACGAAGGACGCGGACGCGCCAGTGATCATCGAGGCCAGCGGCCTCAGCAAGAGCTTCTGGGTGCGCCGCGGCGTGTTCGGGCGGCGCGAGTTCCGCGCGGTCCGGGGCGCGAGTTTCCGGCTGCGGCGCGGCCACACGCTGGGCGTGGTCGGCGAGTCAGGCTCGGGCAAGACGACGATGGGGCTCGCGCTGCTGCGCCTGCATGAGCCCGCCGGCGGGCCCACCGGCGGCCGCGTGCTGTTCGACGGCCGCGACCTGCTCGCGCTCGACCGGCGCGAGCTGCTGCCGGTGCGGCGCCGCATCCAGGTCGTGTTCCAGAACCCGTATGCGTCGCTGAACCCGCGCTTCACGATCGGCCAGACGCTGGTCGAGCCGATGGCGATCCACCGCATCGGCCGCGACAGCGCCGAGCGCGAGGCGCGCGCCCGGGCGCTGCTCGCGCGCGTGGGGCTGGACGCTTCGGCGATGGGCAAGTACCCGCACGAGTTCTCCGGCGGCCAGCGCCAGCGTGTCGCGATCGCGCGCTGCCTGACGCTGGAACCCGAGGTGCTGGTGCTCGACGAGGCGGTCAGCGCGCTCGACGTCAGCGTGCAGGCGCAGGTGCTGAACCTGCTGAAGGACCTGCAGGACGAGCTCGGCCTCGCCTACGTCTTCATCAGCCACGACCTCGCGGTGGTGCGCTTCATGGCCGACGAGGTGCTGGTGATGAAGGACGGCGAGGTCGTCGAGCAGGCGCGCGTGGAGGACATCCTCGACCACCCGCGCGAGGAGTACACGCGCCGGCTGCTCGGGGCGATCCCGCGGGGGTACGTGGCGGCGGGGTGAGCCCGGCCCCAGGGCCGCCCGTCGAGCCCGCGGCTCGCCCCGGCGACCGGCAGCTCCGTGCATCCGCCCCGCCGCGCGGCCTCACCCGCGCTGCACCGGCGTCACCGCCAGGTACAGCAGCGCCGCCCCACGCAGCACGCGCAGCATGCACTGGCGGCCGATGCGGCTGCCGTCCAGGCGCTGGTGCAGGCGGTCGACGCTGTCGACGGGTTCGCCGTCCAGCCCGACCAGCACGTCGCCGTCGCGCAGGCCGGCGCGGGCGGCCGGGCTGCCGGCGTCGACGCCGGAGACGAGCACGCCGGTCGCAGCCTCCAGCGCGTGGGCGCGCACCAGCCGGCGGTCCAGCGGCTGCGTGCGGCCGGCCACGCCGAGGTGGGCGCGGCGCTCGCGGCGGTGCTGGAGCAGCTGCGGGATGACCCACTTCGCGGTGTCGATGGCCACCGCGAAGCAGATCGCCTGCGCGCCGGGGATGATCGCGGTGTTGACGCCCACCACCTCGCCGCGCGCGTTCAGCAGCGGCCCGCCGGAGTTGCCGGGGTTCAGCGCGGCGTCGGTCTGGATCACGTCGGGAATCTGCCGGCCGCTGGTCGAACGCATGCTGCGGCCGAGCGCGCTGACGATGCCCGAGGTCACCGTCTGCTCGAAGCCGAGCGGGTTGCCGATCGCGATCGCGATCTCGCCCTGGCGCAGCGCCGCGGAGTGGCCGAGTTCGGCGTGCGGCAGCGCGCCGTTGGACATGCCGTCGATGTGCAGCACCGCGAGGTCGGTGTCGGCGTCGTGGCCGACCTCGCGCGCGTCGAACTCGCGGCCGTCGGCGAGCGACAGCCGCCGTGTGTCGGCTCCGGCGACGACGTGCGCATTGGTCATCACGTAGCCGTCGGGCGTGAAGAGGAAGCCGGAACCGGCGCCGCCGCCCTCCCCACGCGCGTCGCGCCGCCGCGTTCGCACCGCCGCCACCGCCGGGCCGACGCGGTCGACCACGGCGGTGACGGTGCGCGAGTAGGTATCGAGCAGGAAAGCGTCTGGTGCACCCATCGTTGCGGCTCCAAAGACGCGGAATTGGGGGCGGCAGCGGTGCGCGCAAGAGGGGGCGGCGCGAGGCAGCCCGGCGCGGCCGCGGGCCGGTCTTGGACCACACTGGCGCCCCGTGCCCGTGCCGATTTCCGTCACCCGACCTGGCCCGGACGATTCCGCCCTGCCACCCGCGCCCCGACCCTCGCCACCCGCCCCCATGCGCCGATTGACCCGCTACGCCTTCGTCGGCGCCATCGCCACCGCGGCGCACTACCTGGCGCTCGCATTGCTGGTCGAGTGGGCGGGCTGGCCGGCCTATGTGGCCTCGGGTGCGGGCGCGGCGCTGGGCGCGCAGGTCGCGTTCTTCGGCAACCGGCGCTTCACCTTCGGCCACCGCGGCGACGTCTTCGCCGCCTGGTGGCGCTTCCAGGGCACCGCGCTGGCCGGCGCGGCCGCGGGCATGGCGATCGTCGCGGCCGGCGTGCACGCCGGCTGGCACTACCTCGTCGCGCAGGCGCTGGCGACGCTGCTGGTGCTGCTGCTGACCTTCGCGATCAACCGCGCCTGGACCTTCCGCTGAGAGGGTGAGAGGCCATCCGCCGTGGCCGCTTGCGGCCCGTCGCGCGCTTCGCCGGTGCCGGCGAAGCGGGAAGCGGCCAGGCGCGCCCGAGCACCACCCCGGCGGCGGCCCGATCATTCGGCCAGTCGGCGCCGCCGAGGTAGGCGGCTTCGCGCTGGCGGGCGGCGGCGATCGGGTCGGCCACGCCGCTGTCGTCGGCGTCGCCCGGGTGGCAGAACAGCAGCCCGCCGCGCAGCGGCAGCGCGCGCAGCCAGGCCTGCATGCGGGCGCGGTAGTCGGCATCGGCGAAGTCGTAGGCGCCCAGCAGCACGGCGTTGTGGCGCAGGCCGAGGCGGTGCAGCGCGTGGCCCAGCCGGCGGCCGCCGGTGCGCTCGATCAGCATCCGCTTGAGCGCGAAGCCGGGGCCCGCCAGCCGCGCCGTGCTGCGCACCGCCGGTGGCCGGCCGCGCGCCGCCAGTGCGGCGAGCAGCGCGTCGCGCGCCTGCGGCAGGTGGTGCACATGCTGGTGGCCGTCGACGAAGGCCGGCTCGCGGCCCAGCGCGTCGGTGAAGGTGGCCCACTGCGCCGCCAGTTCGGCCGCCAGGGCCGCCGCCGGCAGCCGGCGCAGGTGCGCCGCGGCGATCAGCGCCGGCAGCGACGGCAGCCGCGCGGCATGCCGTCGCATCTCGGCACTGAGCGGTTCGCCGTCGGTCAGGTTCCAGTGCAGGCCGACGTCGACCGCCGGCGGCAGCCCGCGCAGCAGCGGCGCCGATGCTCGCCAGTGCGGGCCGTTGGTCAGGCACGACACCGCGTTCAGCCGCCCCGCGGCGGCCAGCCGTGCGATGCCGCGCGAGATGCCGGGCGACAGGCCGAAGTCGTCGGCGCACAACATCAGCGTGCGCACCGGCGCGGCGGTGCTCAGACGGGCCCCCGGTGGTCATCGGCCGGCGGCCGCAGCGCACCGCGCCCGGCCTCGGTACCGACGATGTAGACCGGCCGCTGCTTGACCTCGTCGAAGATGCGGCCGACGTATTCGCCGAGGATGCCGATCGACAGCAGCTGGATGCCGCTGGTCAGCATCAGGCCGACCACCAGCGTGGCCCAGCCGGGCACCGTGGCGCCGTAGATGAAGTGGTCGAGCACGATCCAAACGGCGAAAAGCAGCGCGATGACAGCGACGCCGGCGCCGATCGCGCTCCACAGCCGCAGCGGTGCGTTGGTGAACGCCGTCACGCCGGTGAAGGCGAGGCGCGCCAGCCCGCGCAACGAGTAGTGGCTGTGCCCGCCCAGGCGCTCGGCCGGCAGGTATTCGACGACCTCGCTGCGGAAGCCGACCCAGGCGTACAGGCCCTTCATGAAGCGGTTGCGCTCCGGCAGCGACTTCAGCGCGTCGACCACGCGGCGGTCCATCAGCCGGAAGTCGCCCGCGTCGACCGGGATCTGCACCGACTTGTTCTGGTTCACGAGGCGGTAGAAGAGCCGGGTGCCGATCTGCTTGAACCAGGTCTCGTCGTCGCGCGAGCTGCGCGCGGCATAGACCATGTCGGCGCCGCGCGTCCAGGCGTCGAGCATGCGTTCGAGCAGCGAGGCCGGGTGCTGGCCGTCGGCGTCCATCAGCACGACGACGTCGCCGTCGGCGCGGTCGATGCCGGCGGTGAGCGCGGCTTCCTTGCCGAAGTTGCGCGACAGCCGCAGGTAGCGGACGCCCGGGCGCTCCAGCCACGGCCGGACCACGAGCGGCGTGGCGTCGCGGCTGCCGTCGTCGACGACGATCAGCTCCCAGCGCGGGCTCAGCGCACCGAGTTGCGCGGTCACTTCGGCCAGCACCGCGTCCAGGTTCTGTGCCTCGTTGTAGGCCGGCATCACGCAACTGATCGCGGGCTGGGGGGATCGAGGCGCGTCGGTCATGCGGAGGATGTTAAGGGTCGCCCGTACCGTAGCATCGGCCGCTGCACCTCGGTGCCAACCCCAAGCCCACCCACCGTCAACCGACCACCGCCATGCCGCTGGACACCATCGAACTCGACACCGCCCCGAATGCCACCGCCAGCGTGATCGTGCTGCACGGCCTGGGCGCCGACGGCAACGACTTCGTGCCGATCGCGCAGGAGCTGGACCTGTCGGCCGTCGGCCCGGTGCGCTTCGTCTTTCCGCACGCGCCGACGCGGCCGGTGACGATCAACGGCGGCTACGTGATGCGCGCCTGGTACGACATCGCCGGCGCCGATCTCACGCGCCGCGAGGACGAGGCCGGCCTGCGCGAATCGCAGGCGCTGGTCGAGGCGCTTATCGCACGCGAGCGCTCGCGCGGTATCGCGGCCTCGCGCATCGTGCTGGCCGGCTTCTCGCAGGGCTGCGCGATGACGCTGATGACCGGGCTGCGCCACCCGGAGCGGCTCGCCGGGCTGGTCGGCATGTCCGGCTACCTGCCGCTGGCCGACCGCACCGCGGCCGAGCGCCACGCCGCCAACGACGGGCTGCCGATCTTCCTGGCGCACGGCCGCGGCGACCAGGTGGTGCCGATCGGCGCCGCGTTGGCCTCGCGCGACGAATTGCAGCGCCTGGGCTATCCGGTGGAGTGGCACGCCTACCCGATGCCGCATTCGGTCTGCGCCGAAGAAGTGGTCGACCTGAACCGGTGGCTGCTGCAGGTGCTGTCCTGACGCCACGTTTCGCGCCGGACCTGGCCATTCGGCCTATGCCGTCGGGCCAGTCGGCGTATGCCTTCCGACAACAGGTGGCGGAACGTTCTTAAGAACAACATTTCGAAGCATCCGATTCCTAAAGTGTGATGGAACCGCCAAGTAGCGGTCCGACAACAACAAGGGGAATCGAGCATGCTGGATGGGACGAGATGGGGCTCCGAGCCCGGTGGCGAAGGTGCGACGGCGCCGGCCGCGCTGCTCGCGCGCCTGCTGGACGAGGTCGATTTCGGGATGTTGCTGGTCGCCGAGGACGGCAGCCTGCGCTTCGGCAACCAGTTGGGGCGCAACGAGCTGGGCGGCGGCGGCGCGCTGCAGCTGGAAGGCGGCAAGGTGCATGCCTGCCGCTCGAAGGACCAGCCGACGCTGCTGTCGGCACTGCACGATGCTCGGCGCGGGCGCTGGCGCATGTTCAACCTCGAGGTCGACGACGGCGTGATGCAGTTCTTCGCGGTGCCGATGTCGGACGCGGCCGACCTGCGCGCCGGGCTGGCGCTGCTGCTGTTCGGGCAGCGCTCGACGGCCGAGTCGCTGACGGTCGACTTCTTCGCCCAGAAGTACGCGCTGACCGGCGCCGAGACACAGGTTCTGAAGTCGCTGTGCCGTGGGCTCGACCCGAGGGACATCGCCGCACACCAGCACGTCAAGATCTCGACGATCCGCTCGCAGATCTGCAGCATCCGCGTGAAGACGCAGTGCGGCAGCATCCGCGAGTTGCTCGGCCGGGTGTGGTCGCTGCCGCCGATCCGGCCGCGCATGCGGCCCGCAGCGGCGGGTCTGGGCCCCGCCGCCGTCTGCTGAGCGGGTCTGGGCCCCGCTGCCGTCTGCTGAGCGGGTCTGGGCCCCGCTGCCGTCCGCTGAGCGGGTCTGGCCCGGCAGCTGTCTGCTGAGCGGGCCTGGGCCCTGCCGCCGCGTGCCGGGCGGGGCGGCCGCGGAAGTCGCAGCGAGTGGATCGATCACGGGAGGAGGGCGGCGGTGACGGGAGGGAGCGGTGCACGCGGGGAGGCGGCGCCGGTGGTGGCTTGGAAACGGTCGCACACGAGGTATCGAGACCACGGGCGCGTGCTAGAGTTTTTGGCTCCGGGGGCAGCCCTCGCCGCCCGACGACCCGACCGCCATGCCCACCCCCGACGCCGGCCGCGCCGCCCCTCCGCCTCTGTCGCCGTCGATGTCGGCCCTGGTCTCGCGCTGCCTGCAGAAGCAGTTCGCGAAGAACCAGGTGCTGATCCACGAAGGCGCCTACGAGGACACGCTGTTCGTCGTGTTGTCGGGGCGCGTCAAGGTGTATTCGCGCGGTGTCGACGAACGCGAGATCGTCTACGGCCACTACGGGCCGAACGAGTACTTCGGCGAGATGAGCCTGGACGGCGGGCCGCGCTCGGCCTCCGTCTGCGCGGTCGAGCCGACGCGCTGCGCGGTGGTGCTGCGCAAGGCACTGCGCGAGCAGATCGCGGTCGACCCGGACCTGGCGTTCGAACTGCTGTCGCGCGTGATCCAGAGCCTGCGCCGCGCCACGCAGACGGCGCGCAACCTCGCGCTGCTGGAGGTCTACGACCGGCTGCGGCTGCTGATCGACCAGCTCGCGGTGGCGCGGCCGGACGGCACGCGGGTGGTCGTCGAGGAGCTGACGCAGAAGGATTTCGCGGCGCGCATCGGATCGTCGCGCGTGATGGTCACGCGCATCCTTGGTGGCCTGGAGCAGGACGGCTACATCCGCCGCCGCCGCCGGACGATCGAGCTGCTGAAGCCGCTGCCGCTGCGCTGCTGAGCGGGTTTCGCGGGCGTGCCGGCGGGCCGGGAACCCGCAAGGAAACGCCGGCCCGCCCCCGGATTTCTTGACCCCGAGGGCTGCGCATTGGCCCCTCCGGGTCCCTGGGGGCGGTCTGGGCGCAGCCCGGACCTGCGGGTGCTCAGGACGGCGCGCGCATCGGCTCGAAGCGCTGCTCCGGCTTCGGCGCCCGGGCGTACAGCGGTTCCACGTCGGGCAGCGTGGCCTCGATGTCGCGGATGCGGGTGGTGCCTGCCGGGTGCGTCGACAGCCATTGCGGCGGCGCGCCCTTGTTGGCCGCGCCCATCTTCTCCCACAGGCTGATGCCGGCGCGCGGGTCGTAGCCGGCGCGCGCGGCGAGCTCGAGGCCGATCTTGTCGGCCTCGGATTCGTCGTCGCGGCTGAAGCGCAGCGTCAGCAACTGGCCGCCCAGGTCGGCGAGGTAGCGGCCGCCGTTGCCCAGGCCCAGCAGCGCGGCGCCGATCTCGATCGCGCCGCGCGTCGCCATCGTCTTGCCCATGCGTTCGCGCGCATGTTCGCGCAGCGCGTGCGCGGTCTCGTGGCCCATCACCATCGCGACCTCGTCGTCGGTCAGCCGGAGCTGTTCGAGGATGCCGCTGTAGAACACGATCTTGCCGCCCGGCATGCAGAAGGCGTTGATCTGCTTGCTGGCGATCATGTTGACCTCCCAGCGCCATTGCGCCGCGCGCGGCGTGGACTTCAGGTTCGGGCTGGCGGCAAACGGGATCAGCCTGCGCGCGATCGCCCGCAGGCGGATCACCTGCGGGTGGTCGGCCGGGGCGAGCGCGCGCTGCTGCGTCGCCTGCTCGCGCAGTTGCAGGTACTGCTGCGCGGCGGCGCGTTCGATTTCATCTGCCGGCACCAGCTTGGACAGCGCCGAGCGGTCGCCGACCTCCACCCCCTCGCGCGCGAACGCCGACACGCCGGCCAGCGCGCCTGCCGCCAGCAGGCCGGCGGTGAACAGGCGCCGCGAATGCAGCGCGCAGCCGCAGCCCGCGCCATGGCGCGCCAGCGCGCGCTGCAAGTCGGGGCTCGGAACGAACGAAGACTGGGGGTCGAAGTCGTGCGTCATGGCAGTCGGGAGATCGTCGGGCGGGATCGGACGGGAGCGGCCGCCGGGAATTCCGAAACGGCGGGGGAAGCGGGAAGAGCGAGAAGCGGACCGGATGGCGTATGTCGGGGCCGACGGCGGCACTTCAATCATCCGCCGAGCCGGCCCCCGGATCCACATCCAGCGCGCGCACCGGTGCGCGCAGCCACCACAGCATCACCAACGCCGGCGCCGCCGCCAGCGTGGACACGACGAAGAAGGTCGGCCAGCCGATCGACTGTGCCAGCACGCCCGCCAGCGGGCCGACCCAGACGCGGCCGACGGACGCGAACGCCGACAGCAACGCGAACTGCGTGGCCGTGAAGCGCTGGTTGCACAGCCCCATCAGCAGCGCGACGAACGCGGCCGTGCCCATGCCGCCCGACAGGTTTTCCGCGGCGATCACCAGCAACAGCCCGCCGTCGACCGGCGTGGCCTGCGCGAGCCGCACGAAACCCCAGTCGAAGGCCGGGATCTCGAGCCCCGGCAGCAGCCCGCGCCCGCTGACCGCAAGCCACCAGAAGCCGAGGTTGCTGGCCATCTGCAGCACGCCGAACAGCATCAGCGCACGCCACAGCCCGAGCCGCAGCATCAGCGCGCCGCCGAGCAGCGCGCCGCCGATCGTCAGCCACAGCCCGATCACCTTGTTGACCACGCCGACCTCGGCCGGGCCGAAGTGCATGCCCTGCAGCAGGAAGGGCGTCATCAGCGAGCCGGCGAAGGCGTCGCCGAGCTTGTAGAGCACGATGAACGCAAGAAATGCCGCCGCGCCCGGCTGCGCGAAGTAGCTGCGCAGCCCGCCCAGCAGCGTCTCGAAGCGTGCCGCGCGCGCCGCCCAGGCGGCCAGCGGCAGCGTCAGCGCCAGCCCGAGCATCAGCGCGAACAGCTCGACCCACTTCGCCTTCAGCGGCGCGGCCATCGTGCTGGCGTCGAGCAGCGGCGACAGCAGCGCGCCGGCCACGGTGGCGCCGAAGCGGTCGGTCAGGAAGGCGCCGCAGGCCGCGGCCGCGAGCACCGCGAGGAAGCCCAGCACGTCGCGCCGGGCGACGCTCGACGGCCGCACCGCGTGCGCGAGCCGCGGCAGCGCGGTGGCCGACAGCACGGCGGCGCCCACCATCAGCGCCGCCATCAGCCGGTAGACCTGCGGCCAGGTCCAGCCGCCGGTGCCGCCGGCGGCGGCAGCGTTCACCGGGTCGGTCCAGATCAGCGCGATGCCGCCGGAGAGGATCATCGCCAGCCGGTAGCCCAGCACGTTCAGCGACGATCCGAGGCCGCGTTCGCCGGCCGGCAGCAGGTCGGTGCGGTAGGCGTCGATCACCACGTCTTGCGACGCGGCGATGAAGGCCACCGCCAGCGCCAGCAGCGCGAACGCGCGCGTCGCCTGCGTCGGCGACGTGAGCGAGAGCGCGAACAGCGCGCCGGCGAGCGCGAGCTGCGTCAGCACCAGCCAGCCGCGGCGCCGGCCGAGCCCGGGCAGCTCGAAGCGGTCCATCAGCGGCGCCCACAGGAACTTGAAGGTGTAGGGCAGGCCGACCAGGCTCAGGAAACCGATCGTCGCGACGTCCACGCCTTCGGCGCTGAGCCAGGCCTGCATCGCCTGCCCGGTCAGCGCCAGCGGCAGGCCGGAGGCGAAGCCGAGCAGCACCACCACCGCCAGCCGGTACAGCGCGGCGGCGTCGAGCCGCGGGCGGCGGGCTCGTCGCGCGTCGGGTACGGTGGTCAAAGCTTGAAGTCGTAGTCGATCACGAGCGGTGCGTGGTCGGAGAAGCGCTGTTCGAGGTAGATCTGCTCGCGCCGGGCCTTCGCGGCGGTGGCCGGCGTGGCGAGCTGGTAGTCGAGCCGCCAGCCGACGTTCTTCGCCCAGGCCTGGCCGCGGTTGCTCCACCAGGTGTACTGGTCGGGGTTCGGGTTCAGCACGCGGAACACGTCGACCAGGCCGATCTCGTCCAGCGCATGGGTCATCCAGGCGCGCTCCTCGGGCAGGAAGCCGCTGTTCTTCTGGTTGCTGCGCCAGTTCCGCAGGTCGATCTCCTTGTGCGCGATGTTGACGTCGCCGACCAGGATGAACTCGCGCTCGGCGCGCAGCCGGATCAGGTGCGGCGCCATCACCGCGAGGAAGCGGAACTTCGCCTGCTGGCGCTCCTCGCCGCTGGAGCCGCTCGGGAAGTAGCAGCTGATGATGCTGAGCTTGCGCCGCGCGGTGTCGAAGCGGGCCTCGACGTAGCGGCCTTCGGCGTCGAACTCCGGCACGCCGACGCCGGTGATCACGTCGCTCGGCGCCTTGCGCGAGTACAGCCCGACGCCGGAGTAGCCCTTCTTGTCGGCGAAGTGGAAATGCCCCTTCATGCCGGCCACGGTGCCGAAGCGCTCACCCACGTCGGCGGCCTGGGCCTTGACTTCCTGCACCCCCATACAATCCGCCGCAACGCTTTCCGCCCACGGCAGAAAGCCCTTGTTGGCGGCCGAGCGGATGCCGTTCAGATTCAACGTGACCAGACGGAACACAGGACAGTCCCCATGAGCCCGACCGCCCCCGGCGACCTGCACGATGCGCTGGCGCACGACTTCGTGAGGTTCTCGGTCGATGCCGGCGTGCTGCGGTTCGGGGAGTTCAAGACCAAGGCCGGGCGCTTGTCGCCGTACTTCTTCAATGCCGGCCTGTTCGACGACGGCGCCAAGCTGGGCCGTCTCGGCGAATTCTATGCGCGGCGCCTGCTCGCCTCGGGCCTGGGCTTCGACATGCTGTTCGGCCCCGCCTACAAGGGCATCACGCTGGCCGCCGCCACCGCGGTGGAGCTGGCGCGGCTCGGCCGCAACGTGCCCTACGCCTACAACCGCAAGGAAGCCAAGACCCACGGCGAGGGCGGCACGATGGTCGGCGCACCGTTGAAAGGCCGCGTCGTCATCATCGACGACGTGATCACCGACGGCGCCTCCAAGCGCGAATCGGTGGAAATGATCCGCGCTGCCGGCGCCGAGCCGGTGGCGGTGCTGATCGCACTCGACCGGATGGAGCGCGGGGGAACGGATGACAACCTGTCCAGCCGGTCGGCCGTTCTGGAGTTCGAAAGCGAGTACGGCATGCCGGTGCTGACGGTCGCGCGGCTGGCCGACCTGATGCAGGTCCTGCGCTCGACGGACGATCCGGCGCTGCGCGACCACTACGCGCGGGTGGCTGCGTATCGAGAACGCTACGGGGTGTGAATGAATCGGGTCGGCGGGCGCGGGTGGATCGCAGCGGGGGTGATCGGTGTCGCATGCGCGATGGCCGCCGTCGCCGCGCCGCCGCCGGCCTCCATCTACAGCTGTGACATCAACGGCAAGCGCGTCACCTCCGACCGGCCGATCCCCGAGTGCGTGGCACGCGAGCAGCGCCAGCTCAATGCCGACGGATCGGTCAAGCGCATCGTGCCGCCCACGCTGACGGCCGACGAGCGCGCCGAGCAGGAGGCACGCGACCGCCAGGCGGCGATCGACCGCGCCACCGCGCAGGACGCGATCCGGCGCGACCGCAACCTGCGCTTGCGCTTCCCGACCGAGGCGGCGCACAACAAGGCGCGCGCGGCGGCGCTGGACGACGTGCGCAACGCGCTGCAGGTCAGCGAGAAGCGGCTCGCGGCGCTGGCCGCCGAGCGCCGGCCGCTGCTCGAAGAAGCCGAGTTCTACGTCGGCCGGCAGCTGCCGCTGAAGCTCAAGCTGCAGCTCGACGCGAACGATGCCGCTACCGACGCGCAGCGCTCGCTGATCCAGTCGCAACAGGGCGAGATCGTGCGCATCAACTCGCTGTACGACGTCGAGCTGGCGCGGCTGCGCCAGCTGTGGAGCGGTGCCGCGCCCGGCTCGATGGGGGCGCTGCCGCCGGTGCCCAAGGCCGCCGCTCCCGCTCCCCCGCCTGCCCCCGCACCCGCGCCGGCGCACGCGCCGTCCGCCCCGGTGACGCCGGCCGCCGGCGCCGTCACGGGGCCAGCTTCTTCCGCAGCAGTTCGCTGACCTGCGCCGGATTGGCCTTGCCGCGGCTGGCCTTCATCGCCTGTCCGACCAGTGCGTTGAACGCCTTGTCCTTGCCGGCGCGGAATTCGTCGACCGACTTCGGGTTGGCGGCCAGCACCTCGCCGACGATGCGTTCGAGTTCGGCGCTGTCGTTCACCTGGCGCAGGCCGCGCGATTCGATCAGCGCGTCGACGTCGTCGCCGGTGCCGCTCCACAGCGCGTCGAACAGCGTGCGCGCCCCGTTGTTCGACACGGTCCCATCGGCGATGCGGCCGATCACCTGGGCCAGCGTGGCGGCGGACACCGGGCTGGCGTCGATCGTGCGGTCCTCGGCGTTGAGCCGTCGCGACACCTCGCCCATGAGCCAGTTGGCCGCCAGCTTCGGCTGGCCGCAGGCGCGTGCCGCGGCTTCGAAGTAGGCGGCGAAGGCGCGGCTCTGCGTCATCATCGCCGCGTCGTGGGCGGGCAGCGCGTACTCCGACTGGAAGCGCGCCGCCATCGCGCGCGGCAGCTCGGGCATCGCGGCTCGCACCGACTCGACCCACGGCGCCGCGATGACGAGCGGCGGCAGGTCGGGGTCGGGGAAGTAGCGGTAGTCCTGCGCATCTTCCTTGCTGCGCATTGCGCGCGTCTCGCCGGTGTCGGGGTCGAACAGCACGGTCGCCTGGTGCACCGAGCCGCCGTCCTCGATCAGGTCGATCTGCCACTGCACTTCGAAGTCGACCGCCTGCTGCAGGAACTTGAAGCTGTTCAGGTTCTTGATCTCGCGCCGCGTGCCGAACGGCTCGCCGGGCTTGCGCACCGACACGTTGGCATCGCAGCGAAAGCTGCCTTCCTGCATGTTGCCGTCGCAGATGTCGAGCCAGACCACCAGCGTGTGCAGCGCACGCGCGTAGGCCACCGCCTCGGCGCTGGAGCGCATGTCGGGCTCGGTGACGATCTCCAGCAGCGGCGTGCCGGCGCGGTTCAGGTCGATGCCGGTCTGGCCGGCGTAGTCCTCGTGCAGCGACTTGCCGGCGTCTTCCTCCAGATGCGCGCGCGTCAGGTGCACGCGGTGCGGCAGGTCGCCGACGAAGAAGTCGACCGTGCCGCCCTGCACCACCGGCGTCTCGTACTGGCTGATCTGGTAGCCCTTGGGCAGGTCCGGGTAGAAGTAGTTCTTGCGCGCGAAGATCGACTGCGGCGCCACCGTGGCGCCCACCGCCAGCCCGAACCGGATCGCGCGCTCGACCGCGCCGCGGTTGAGCACAGGCAGCGTGCCGGGCAGCGCCAGGTCGACCGCCGAGGCCTGCGTGTTCGGCGCGGCGCCGAAGCGGGTCGACGAGCCGCTGAAGATCTTCGATGCGGTCGAGAGCTGGGCGTGCGTCTCGATGCCGATCACGACCTCGTAGCCGCGGATGAGGGGGGAGCTGGGCATGGTCAGAATCCCGCGGGCACGCGAAGGTGCCAGTCGGTCGCTTGCTGGAACGCGTCGGCCGCCTGCAGCAGCGTGGCCTCGTCGAAGTAGTTGCCGATGAGCTGGAGGCCGACCGGCATGCCGGCGTTCTCGGCCGAGCTGGCGAAGCCGGCCGGCAGGCTCATGCCGGGCAGGCCGGCCAGGCTGGCGGGCAGCGTGAAGATGTCGGCCAGGTAGTTCGCGACCGGGTCGTCGCCCTTGTCGCCGAGCTTCCACGCCACCGACGGCGCCACCGGGCCGGCGATCAGGTCGCACTGCGTGAAGCAGCGCTGGAAGTCGTCGGCGATCATGCGGCGCAGCTTCTGCGCCTGCAGGTAGTAGGCGTCGTAGTAGCCGTGCGACAGCACGTAGGTGCCGATCATGATCCGCCGCTTCACCTCGGGGCCGAAGCCCTCGGCCCGGCTGCGGCAGTACATCTCCTGCAGGTCGGCGTAGTTCGCGGCGCGGTGGCCGAAGCGCACGCCGTCGAAGCGGCTCAGGTTCGACGAGGCCTCGGCCGGCGCGATGATGTAGTAGACGGGGATCGACAGCTCCGTGCGCGGCAGGCTGACGTCGACCAGCGTGGCGCCCAGCCGCTCGATCTCGGCCAGCGCGGCGCGCACCGCGTGCTCGACGTCGGGCGACAGCCCGGCGGGGAAGAACTCCGCCGGCAGGCCGACGCGCAACCCGGCCAGCGGCCGCCCCGGCGTGGCGCCCGGCCGCGGCGCGCGCATCGCGGCGTGGTAGTCCTGCGGCGGACGCTCGGCGCTGGTGGCGTCGCGCTCGTCGTAGCCGCTCATCGCCGACAGCAGCAGCGCGCAGCCCTCGGCGCTGCGCGCCATCGGCCCGGCCTGGTCGAGGCTGGAGGCGAACGCGATCATCCCGTAGCGCGAGCACACGCCGTAGGTCGGCTTGATGCCGGTGATGCCGGTGAAGCTCGCCGGCTGGCGGATCGAGCCGCCGGTGTCGGTGCCGGTGGTGGCCGGCACGATGCGCGCGGCCACCGCCGCGGCCGACGCGCCGGACGAGCCGCCCGGCACGCGGCCGGCGTCCCAGGGGTTGAACACCGGCCCGTAGGCGGAGTTCTCGTTGCCCGAGCCCATCGCGAATTCGTCGCAGTTGAGCTTGCCGAGCGTCACCGCGCCGGCCTGCGCCAGGCGCGCGACGACGGTGGCGTCGAACGGGCTGCGGTAGCCCTCGAGCATCTTCGACGCGGCGGTGGTGGGCAGGTCGCGGGTGACGAAGATGTCCTTGTGGGCGATCGGCACGCCGAGCAGCGGCGAGCGGTCGCCCTGCGCGCGGCGCGCATCGGCCGCGGCCGCCTGCGCCAGCGCGCCCTCCGCGTCGAGCTGCAGCCACAGCCCGAGGCCGCGGTGCGTGCCGGCGCGGTCGAGCAGGTGGCGCGTCAGCTCGACGCTCGACAGCTCGCCGGCCGCCAGCCCGCGTGACAGCTCGGCCACGCCCAGTTCGTGCAGCGGCTTCATTCGATCACCTTCGGCACCAGGAACAGGCCGTCCTCGACGCGCGGCGCGCTGCGCTGGTTCAGCTCGCGCTGATCCGCTTCGGTCACGCGGTCCTCGCGCAGCCGCAACGCGACTTCGGCCACCGCCGACAGCGGCGTGTACAGGGGTTCGACGCTGCCGGTGTCGACCGCGCTCATCTGCTCGACGATGCGGAAGAAGCCGTTGAGCTGCGCCAGCATCGCTGCCTGTTCGGCGGGTTTCAGGTCGAGCCGCGCGAGCTGCGCGATGCGGCTCACGTCGTCTGGTGTCAGTGCCATGGGCTTGCCGTGTGCGGAATCGGCCGGCGGCGGTGTCGCGGCGCGGCGCCGGCGCACAGGCCGGCGGCGTCCGCCCGCCCGCCGGAAGTCGGGGGGTGATCGGGTATTATCCCTGGTTATCCCAAGCATATTGGCCGACGCCTCCCGCGCGGTCGCCCGCGACCGTCGCGAGCGAATCTGCACCGTTTGCACACGGTTTCCGGGCGGGTTTCGGCCTTTGCCGTTTCGCCCGCTCTCACTGCCGCCCACCGCTCGCGGCGCGCCCTTCGGAATCGTGCGGATCGTTCCGCTGCCGTCCCGCGCCGCCCTACAACGTCGTCACCACACCGGAATCCAGGCCTCCAGCAACACCGCTCGAGCGAACGTCGACCGCCCCTTTCAACCGCTGTCGCCACCCGTCGCCGACCCGCCGCCGTCTGCTGGACGCTTCCCACCACACCATGTTCGGATCCTTTCGTCGCTATTTCTCGACGGACCTCGCCATCGACCTCGGCACCGCCAACACCCTGATCTACGTCCGCGGCAAGGGCATCGTGCTCGACGAGCCCTCGGTCGTCGCGATCCGCCACGAAGGCGGCCCCAACGGCAAGAAGACGATCCAGGCGGTCGGCGCCGAGGCCAAGGCGATGCTCGGCAAGGTGCCGGGCAACATCGAGGCGATCCGCCCGATGAAGGACGGCGTGATCGCCGACTTCACCGTCACCGAGCAGATGCTCAAGCAGTTCATCAAGATGGTCCACCCGCGTTCGGTGCTGCGCCCGAGCCCGAGGATCATCATCTGCGTGCCCTGCGGCTCGACGCAGGTCGAGCGCCGCGCGATCCGCGAATCGGCGCTGGGAGCGGGCGCCAGCGAGGTCTACCTGATCGAGGAGCCGATGGCCGCCTGCATCGGCGCCGGCCTGCCCGTCAGCGAGGCCAGCGGCTCGATGGTCGTCGACATCGGCGGCGGCACCACCGAGGTCGGCGTGATCTCGCTCGGCGGCATGGTCTACAAGGGCAGCGTGCGGGTGGGCGGCGACAAGTTCGACGAAGCCATCATCAACTACATCCGCCGCAACTACGGCATGCTGATCGGCGAGCCGACCGCCGAACTGATCAAGAAGAGCATCGGGTCGGCCTTCCCCGGCTCCGAGGTCAAGGAGATCGAGGTCAAGGGGCGCAACCTGTCCGAGGGCGTGCCCCGCAGCTTCACGATCAGCAGCAACGAGATCCTCGAGGCGCTGACCGACCCGCTGAACCAGATCGTGTCCAGCGTCAAGAACGCGCTCGAGCAGACGCCGCCCGAACTCGGCGCCGACATCGCCGAGCGCGGGATGATGCTCACCGGCGGCGGCGCGCTGCTGCGCGACCTGGACCGCCTGCTGGCCGAGGAAACCGGCCTGCCGGTGCTGGTCGCCGAAGACCCGCTGACCTGCGTGGTGCGCGGCTGCGGCATGGCGCTCGAACGCATGGAGCGCCTGGGCAGCATCTTCACGTCCGAATGACGGACTGACGGGTGCCTGCGCGCGGTGCGGCGACATGCGTGCCTGTCGTGCGGTTCCCGCGCCCCGCTGCCCCTGAATGCCCGCGGCCATGTCCCTCGGCACCCTCGACCGCACGCCGCCGCCCTTCTTCCGCCAGGGCCCGTCGGCGCTCACCAAGGTCCTGTTCTGTTCGGTGCTGGCGGTGTTCCTGATGGTCGCCGACACCCGCTTCCGCCTGACCCAGCCGCTGCGCGCGGCCGTCGCCACCGTGCTGCACTATCCGCAGCGCGCGCTGCTGGTGCCGGTGGACGCGCTGGCGGCGGGCCGCACCTACCTGCTCGGGCTCGAAAGCGCGCGCGCCGCCGAGGCCGAGGCGCAGCGCGCCTTGGTGCGCCAGGCCGAGCGCTCGGCCCGCGTCGAGCAGCTCACCACGGAGAACGAGCGCCTGCGCGCGCTGCTGGATCTGCGGCCGGGGCTGAACGTGCACTCGCAGGCCGCCGAGGTGCTGTACGAGGCGCCGGACCCGTTCTCGCGCAAGGTCGTCGTCGACCGCGGCGCGGCCCACGGCATCGCGCTCGGCGCGCCGGTGATCAACGAGGCCGGGGTGCTGGGCCAGGTGACGCGCGTGTACCCGCTGTCGTCCGAAGTGACGCTGCTGACCGACAAGGACGCCGCGATCCCGGTGCTGAACACGCGCACGCAGTCGCGCCACGTGGCGTTCGGCCTCGGCGGCAACAACGGGCTGGAGATGCGCTTCATCGCCGGCAATGCCGACGTGCAGGTCGGCGACACGCTGCTCACCTCGGGGCTGGACGGCGTCTACCCGCCCGGGCTGGCGGTGGCGCGCGTCGCCGCGCTCGACCGCAAGGCCGACAGCAGCTTCGCGAAGATCCAGCTCACGCCTGCCGCCGCGCCGGACGGCGTGCGCCACGTGCTGCTGCTCGAGCCGATCGGCCTGCAGCTGCCGCCGCGGCCCGAGCCGACCGCCGAGGAAGCCGCGGCCGCGGCCGCCGCCTCGGCGCCGCGGCGGGGAGGCCGGCGATGATCATGCCGCGCGCGAGCGACCAGCTCCTGCTGCCGGTGAACCCGCTGTTCGTCTGGTTCACGCTGCTGGTGGCCTTCGTGATCAACCTGGTGCCGGTCGGCCGCGAGCCGGCGATGCCCGACATGGTGGCGCTGGTGCTGGTGTTCTGGAACGTGCACCAGCCGCGGCGCGTCGGCGTCGGCATCGGATTCCTGTTCGGCGTGCTGATGGACGTGCACGACGGCGCCATCCTCGGCCAGCACGCGCTGGCCTACACGCTGCTCAGCTACGCGGCGATCGCGATGCACCGGCGGCTGCTGTGGTTCCCGGTGCCGTCGCAGGCGGTGCAGATCCTGCCGATGTTCGTCGGCGCGCACGCGGTGTCGCTGTTCGTGCGGCTGCTCGCCGGCGGCATGCTGCCGGGCTGGAACATGCTGCTGGCGCCGCTGTTCGAGTCGCTGTTGTGGACACCCGTCGCATGGCTGCTGCTCGCGCCGCAGCGCCGCGCGCCCGACCCGGACGAGAATCGGCCCCTATGAACGCCGCGCCGTCGCTGCCCGCTCCGGGTCTGCCGCTGGCCGGCAAACGTCGTGAGTGCCCCCAGGCCGACGCCTTGCGTCGTCCACCCGCCGTGGCGGCGAAGAAATCCTGGGGCGGCCCGGCGTCTTCTTGCGAGGTCCACGCGTGACCGAGCTGAAGAACATCGAGCGCGAGCTGAGCCGCTTCCGGCTGCGGCTGGTGGCGGCGGCGGCGTTCGTGCTGTTCGCGTTCGGCCTGCTGGCCGCGCGCCTCGTGTACCTGCAGGTCTACCGCCACGACGACCTGGCCACCCAGGCCGAGAACAACCGCATCGCGGTGGTGCCCATCGTGCCGAACCGCGGGCTGATCCTCGATCGCAACGGCGTCGTGCTGGCCAACAACTACTCGGCCTACACGCTGGAGATCACGCCATCGAAGGTGGCCGACCTGGACGCCACGATCGACGCGCTGACCCAGGTGGTCGAGGTGCAGCCGCGCGACCGGCGGCGCTTCAAGCGCCTGATGGACGAGAGCAAGAGCTTCGAGTCGCTGCCGATCCGCACCCGGCTGACCGACGAGGAGGTGGCGCGCTTCAGCGCACAGCGCTTCCGCTTTCCGGGCGTCGACATCAAGGCCCGGCTGTTCCGCAGCTACCCGCTGGGCGAGGTGGGCAGCCATCTGATCGGCTACATCGGGCGCGTCAACCAGGCCGAGAAGGAGGCGCTCGAGGAGGGCGACGACGGCGCCAACTACCGCGGCACCGAGTACATCGGCAAGCTCGGCGTGGAGCAGAGCTACGAGGCTCGGCTGCACGGCGGCACCGGCTTCGAGGAAGTCGAGACCAGCGCCAACGGCCGCGCCGTGCGGCGTCTGAAGAGCAGCCCGGCGACGCCCGGCGACACCATCGTGATGTCGATCGACATCCGCCTGCAGGCGCTGGTCGAGGAGATGTTCGGCGACCGCCGCGGCGCGCTGGTGGCGATCGACCCGCGCAACGGCGAGGTGCTGGCCTTCGTCAGCAAGCCGAATTTCGACCCCAACCTGTTCGTCGACGGCATCGACCAGGAGAACTGGAAGGCGCTCAACGAATCGCCGGACAAGCCGCTGCTGAACCGCGCGCTGCGCGGCGCCTACCCGCCGGGCTCGACCTACAAGCCGTTCATGGCGATGGCGGCGCTCGCCACCGGCAAGCGCTCGCCGCAGCAGGCGATCGCCGACCCCGGCTACTTCTGGTTCGGCAACCACAAGTTCCGCGACGACAAGGAAGGCGGTCACGGCACGGTCGACATGTACCGCTCGATCGTGCAGTCCTGCGACACCTACTACTACGGCCTGGCCGCCGACATGGGCGTCGACCTGATCCACGACTTCATGAAGCCGCTGGGCTTCGGCCAGCTCACCGGCATCGACGTGCCGGGCGAGCTGCGCGGCATCCTGCCGTCCACCGACTGGAAGCGAAACGCCTACCGCCGCCCGGAGCAGAAGAAGTGGTATGCCGGCGAGACGATCTCGCTGGGCATCGGCCAGGGCTACAACAGCTTCACGATGCTGCAGTTGGCCCAGGCCACCGCGGCGATGGCGATCGGCGGCCAGCACTACAAGCCGCGCGTCGTGCGCGAGATCGAGAACGTCGTCAGCGGCGCGCGCGAGCAGGTCTCGGGCGCGGCGCTGCCGTCGCTGGGCTTCAAGCCGGAGCACGTCGAGGTGATCCACCGCGCGATGTACGGCGTGACGCAGGAAGGCACCGCCGCCAAGGTGTTCGCCGGCGCGCCGTACAAGTCGGGCGGCAAGACCGGCACGGCGCAGGTGATCGGCATCGCCAAGGACCAGAAGTACAACGCCGCGCGGCTCGACGAGCGCCACCGCGACCACGCGCTGTACAGCGCCTTCGCGCCGCTGGACGAGCCGCGGATCGCGCTCGCGCTGGTGGTCGAGAACGCCGGCTTCGGCGCGATGTCGGCCGCGCCGATTGCGCGCCGGGTGTTCGACTACGTGCTGCTCGGCCAGTACCCGAGCGTCGAGGACATCGCCGCGACACGGCAGGGCCAGTCGGTCGCCCCGATCGGCACGCCGCGGCCGGCCGACTCGATCCCGCTGCCCGGCCTCGCCGCCTCGGTGCCGCTGGCGTCCGCGACGGCGGCGCAGCGCGTCGCGCAGGCAGCCGGCACCGGGCCGCTGCCGGCGCTGCCGAGGTCGGTGCGATGAGGCCGCCGGGTGGTCCCGAGGGCGAACGCTGCCGCGCGGCAAGACCGGCCGCAGGCCGCAGGGAGCGCGCATGAACGACCTGTTCGAGGCGCCGACCGCCTGGCAGCGCATCCGGCCGGTGCTGTTCGGCTTCGACCTGCCGCTGCTGGGCATCGTGCTGCTGCTGGCGGGCGCCGGCCTGCTGACGATGTACTCGGCCGGCTACGACCACGGCAGCCGCTTCGTCGACCACGGCCGCAACATGCTGCTGGCCGCCGGCATCCTGTTCCTCGTCGCGCAGATCCCGCCGCAGCGGCTGATGTCGCTGGCGGTGCCGCTGTACGCCGTCGGCGTGGCGCTGCTGATCGCGGTGGCGCTGTTCGGCGTCACGAAGAAGGGGGCGACGCGCTGGCTGAACGTCGGCGTGGTGGTGCAGCCGAGCGAGATCCTGAAGATCGCGATGCCGCTGATGCTCGCCTGGTGGTTCCAGCGCCGCGAGGGGCAGCTCCGGGCGCTCGACTTCGTCGTCGCGCTGGGCATCCTGATCGTGCCGGTCGGGCTGATCGTCAAGCAGCCCGACCTCGGCACGGCGATCCTGGTGATGTCGGCCGGGCTGTACGTGATCTTCTTCGCCGGCCTGTCGTGGCGGCTGATCGTGCCGGTGCTGCTGGTGGCGGCGGTGGCGATCACCGCGCTGGTGCTGTCCGAAGACCGCATCTGCCAGCCCGACCTCAAGTGGCCGCTGCTGCGCGACTACCAGAAGAACCGCGTCTGCACCCTGCTCGACCCGACGACCGACCCGCTCGGCAAGGGCTTCCACATCATCCAGGGGATGATCGCGATCGGCTCGGGCGGCGTGCAGGGCAAGGGCTTCATGAAGGGCACTCAGACGCACCTGGAATTCATCCCCGAGCGCACCACCGACTTCATCTTCGCCGCCTACTCGGAGGAATTCGGCCTCGTCGGCTGCGCCGCGCTGATCATCGGCTTCATCGGGCTGATCTTCCGCGGCCTGATGATTGCCGCCGAATCGCCGACGGTGTTCACACGGCTGCTGGCCGGCGCGATCACGCTGAGCTTCTTCACCTACGCGTTCGTCAACATGGGCATGGTCAGCGGCATCCTGCCGGTGGTCGGCGTGCCGCTGCCGTTCATCAGCTACGGTGGCACCGCGATGGTGACGCTCGGCCTCGGCCTGGGCATGCTGATGTCGATCGCGAAGAGCCGGCGGCTGGTGCAGAGCTGAGCGTTCGCGGACAACCGCCCCGAAGCCATTGCGGCGCCGCGCCCGCCAGCGGCTGTAACCGTCCGTCGACCGTGCCTCCGGTCAGGCTGCGGCCGTGCCGCCGGGTGCCGATTGCGGGTCGGCGGGCGGGCTGGCCGGGGCCCTGTCGGTGTCGCCCGCCGTCTCGCTGCCGTGCTTGCCGGCGGCCGCGGCGGGGCCGGTCGCCGCGATCCGCACCGTGAACCGGGCGCCGGGGCCGAACGAGTTCGGCGCGTCGCCGTCGCCGTTGCGCGGGCGCAGGTTGGCGTCCTCCAGGTCGACCTCAGCGCCATGCTGGAGCGCGATCTCGCGCACGATCGCCAGGCCCAGGCCGGAGCCGTCGACGTTGGTGCCGAGCGCCCGGTAGAACGGCCGGAAGACCTGCTCTCGTTCGGCCGCCGGGATGCCCGGCCCCGAATCCTCCACCTGCAGCACCACCACCTGGCCGAACGGATCCTCCACCACGCGCACCGTCACCGTGCCGCCAGGCGGCGTGTATTGCAGCGCGTTGTCGACCAGGTTGCGGATCAGCTCGCGCAGCAGCAGCGCGTGGCCGCGCACCGTCAGCCCGGTGGGCGTCTCCGGGCCCTCGTAGCCGAGGTCGATGCGCTTTTCCATTGCACGCGGCACGAAGTCGCGCACCGTCTCGGTCGCCAGCCGCGCCAGGTTGACCTGCTGCTGGTTCGCGGCGTGCTCCTTGTCCTCCGCGCGCGCCATCGCGAGCAACTGGTTGACCATGTGCGCCGCGCGCTGGCTTGCGAGCGCGATCTGCTGCAGCGAGCGCTTGACGGCCTTCGGATCGTTGGCGCCGGCGTCGATCTCGCGCTGCGCCAGCTCGGCCTGCGTGCGCAGCCCGGCCAGCGGCGTCTTGAGCTGGTGCGCCGCGTCGGCAAGGAAGTGCTTCTGCTGGCCCATCGAATGGTCCAGGCGCGCCAGCAGGTCGTTGATCGCGCGCACCAGCGGCGACACCTCCTCCGGTGCGTCGCGCTCGTCGATCGGGCTCAGGTCGTTGCTGTCGCGGCGGCGGATGCGCTGCTGCAACTCCTGCAGCGGCGCGATGCCGCGTGCCAGCGCCATCCACACCAGCAGCACCGCCAGCGGCAGGATCACGAACTGCGGCAGGATCACGCCCTTGATGATCTCGGTGGCCAGGCGTGATCGCTTGCCCAGCGTCTCGGCCACCTGCACCAGCGGCGCGGCGGGCCCCGGGCGCCCCGGCAGGTCGATCCACAGGTAGGCGACGCGCACGCTCTCGGCGTGTACGGTGTCGTCGCGGTAGCGCAGCTCGCCGGCCGGCGCGCGCACCTCGTCCACCGGCACCGGCAGCGTGCGGTCGCCGCTCAGGAATTCGCCGCGCAGGCCGAGCACCTGGTAGTACAGGTCGTCGGCCTCGTCGGCCACCATCAGGTCGGCCGCGCCCGGGGGCATGGAGAACCGCGCCTGCGGCGCGTCGGAACCGGTCTGCACCGTGATCTGGCGCGACAGCAGCCGCGCGCGCTCGCCCAGCTCGCGGTCGTAGGGCTTGTTCGCGATGTCCTGCGCGACCAGCCAGGTCAGCGCCACGCTCATCGGCCACAGCACCAGCAGCGGCGCGAGCATCCAGTCGAGGATCTCGCCGAAGAGGGAGCGCTGTTCGCGTCGGGCGGCCATGGCGCTCGCGAGAATAACCGCCGGCCGCGGCGCGGCCGGGGTCCGTCAGCCGGGGATCTTCTCCAGGCAGTAGCCCAGCCCGCGCACCGTGGCGATGCGCACCGGGCCCTGCTCGATCTTCTTGCGCAGCCGGTGGATGTAGACCTCGATCGCGTTGTTGCTGACTTCCTCGCCCCATTCGCACAGGCGCTCGACGAGCTGGTCCTTGCTGACCAGGCGGCCGGCGCGCTGCAGCAGCACCTCGAGCAGGCCGATCTCGCGCGCCGACAGCTCGATCATCTGCTCGTTCATGTAGGCCACCCGGCCGGTGGCGTCGAAGCTCAGCGGCCCGTGCTTGATCACCGCCGACGCACTGCCCAGGCCGCGCCGCGTGAGCGCACGCACGCGCGCTTCGAGCTCCGCCAGCGAGAACGGCTTGGCCATGTAGTCGTCCGCGCCGAGGTCCAAACCCTTGACGCGTTGCTCGATGCTGTCGTCGGCCGTCAGGATCAGCACCGGCACCTTGGACCCGCGCGCGCGCAGCTTGCGCAGCACCTCGTGGCCGTGCAGCCGCGGCAGGCCGAGGTCGAGGATCACCAGGTCGAACTCGTGCGACGCGAGGGCGGCATCGGCTTCGCTGCCGCTGGCCACCTGGTCCACCGCGTAGCCCGACTGGCGCAGCGAGCGCAGCAGGCCGTCGGCCAGCACCCGGTCATCTTCGGCGATCAAGATACGCATCGGTCTGTCTCCATGGCGGTGTCGTCTGCGGGCCGCGGGCCGGCAACGTCGCACCACTCGATCTCGTCGTGGAACCCCTGGAATCCTGCCGCAAAGCCACTGTACAAACATCCAGCCTTTGCGATAATGCAACCATTTTCCGGAGATACCGAATGGATGCACCCGTCAAAGCCCTGAATACCGAGAAAGCGAAGGCCCTGCAGGCGGCCCTCGCACAGATCGAAAAGCAGTTCGGCAAGGGCTCGATCATGCGCCTCGGCGAAGGCGAGGTCATCGAGGACATCGAGGTCGTGTCCACCGGTTCGCTGGGGTTGGACATCGCGTTGGGCGTCGGCGGCCTGCCGCGCGGCCGCGTGATCGAGATCTACGGCCCCGAATCCAGCGGCAAGACCACGCTGACGCTGCAGGTCGTGGCCGAAATGCAGGCGCTCGGCGGCACCTGCGCCTTCATCGACGCCGAGCACGCGCTCGACGTGCAATACGCCCAGAAACTCGGCGTCAATCTCCAGGAACTGCTGATCTCCCAGCCCGACACCGGCGAACAGGCGCTGGAAATCGTCGACGCGCTGGTGCGCTCCGGCTCGGTCGATCTGGTCGTCATCGATTCGGTCGCGGCACTCACCCCCAAGGCCGAGATCGAAGGCGAGATGGGCGATGCACTCCCCGGCCTGCAGGCCCGCCTGATGAGCCAGGCGCTGCGCAAGCTCACCGGCTCGATCAAGAAGACCAACACGATGGTCATCTTCATCAACCAGATCCGCATGAAGATCGGCGTGATGTTCGGCAGCCCCGAAACCACCACCGGCGGCAACGCGCTGAAGTTCTACGCCTCGGTGCGCCTGGATATCCGCCGCATCGGCGGCATCAAGAAGGGCGAAGAGGTGATCGGCAACGAGACCAAGGTCAAGGTCGTCAAGAACAAGGTGTCGCCACCCTTCAAGACCGCCGAGTTCGACATCCTCTACGGCGAAGGCATCAGCCGCGAAGGCGAGATCATCGACATGGGCGTTGCCGCCCGCGTGCTCGAGAAGTCCGGCGCCTGGTACGCCTACAACGGCGAGAAGATCGGCCAGGGCAAGGACAACGCGCGCGAGTTCCTGCGCGAGAACCCGAGCCTCGCGGTCGAGATCGAGAACAAGGTGCGCGAGGCCATGGGCATCCCGTTGTTGCCCACCGATTCGATCGAACGGGCGAGCGGCGCCGGTGCAGAGGGCGACGTGAAGCCGCCGAAGGCGCGCGCGGCCGATGGCATCGGCGAAACCGCGGCGCCCCGCACGCCCAAGGCCAAACCGGCTCCTGAAACGAAGGAATGACCGCCCGGGGCGGCTGGGCACGCTGAGGAGCCGATGGCGATGGCTCGACCTTCCGCGGCAACGACCACCGAGGCGGCCACCAAACGCGCCACCGAACGCGCCACCGAGCCGACCAGCGAGCCGACCGCTGCTTCGGCCGCCAGCCCACTCGGCAACGCCGCGCTGCGCGGCCGCGCCTTGCGCTGGTTGGCGCAGCGTGAGCAGAGTGAAATGGAACTGCGCCGCAAGCTGCTGCACTGGGTGCGCACGCGGCTGGCGGCGAGTCACGACGCGGACGCGAATGCGGACGACATCGACATCGCGCACCGGATAGACGAAACGCTTGCCTGGCTGCGTTCGCACGGGCACCTGAGCGACGCGCGATTCGCCGAAAGCCGCGTCCATGCGCGTGCTGCGCGTTATGGCAATCAGCGCATCCGCCAGGAACTGGCGATGCATGGCGTCGAGCTCGGCGACGAGGTGGCGCTCGAACTGCGCTGCTCCGAGGCCGATCGCGCGGCCCGGGTCTGGCAACGCCAGTTCGGTCATCCGCCTGCCGACGCCGCCGAACGGGCTCGCCAATCGCAGTTCCTGGCCCGTCGCGGTTTCTCGTCGGAGGCGATCCGAACGGTTCTGCGCGGAACGGTTCCAGGCGACCACACCGACCCGGACACCACCGAGCTCTGACGCCGATCGATTGAACGGCGGAAGGGCACAGGTCGCGAGCCGCCCTGCGAGGGCCTTCCGAACAGCGCTCGCACCACCGCGAAGGCCGTCGCGGTGTAAGTTCTGATGCAGCGCAGCATGCTAAATTCCCCGGCTGTCGGCGAAGGTCTTGCACCGTGCCGGTGTCGTCGACGGTCGGAAGCACCCCGACCGCGACCCCTTCAGGCCCCTTCCGGCTCCGGCCCCGACCGCGAATCCCGCCCGATGCTCCTGCCGACCGCCGTGCCGTCCCGATCGCAGATGCCGCGCCGCCGAAAGCCGCGGCCGATCGCCGACCTGCTCGAAGCCCCCGAACCCGCTCCGCGGGCCGTGCCGCCCCTGGCGCGCCGCGGCCGCTCCGTCCCGTCGTCCCCGACGTTGTCCCCGTTCCAGGAACCTCAGCAAGAGAGCACGTCATGAAGATCCACGAATACCAAGGCAAGGAAATCCTGCGCCAGTTCGGCATCCCGGTGCCGCGCGGCTACCCCGCGTTCAGCGTGCTGGAGGCGAGCGAGGCGGCGCAGAAGCTGGGCGGCGCGGTGTGGGTGGTGAAGGCGCAGATCCACGCCGGCGGCCGCGGCAAGGGCGGTGGCGTCAAGCTCGCGCGCACGCTCGACGACGTCAAGAAGCTCTCCGGCGAGATCCTGGGCATGCAGCTCAAAACCCACCAGACCGGCCCCGACGGCCAGAAGGTGCGGCGGCTGCTGATCGAGGAAGGCGCCGACATCAAGAAGGAGTACTACGTCGCCGCGGTGACCGACCGCGCGTCGCAGAAGGTCGCGATCATGGCCTCCAGCGAAGGCGGCATGGACATCGAGGAGGTCGCGCACTCCACGCCCGAGAAGATCATCAAGGTCTTCGTCGATCCCGCCGTCGGCCTGACCGATGCGCAGGGCGCCGAACTCGCCGCCGGCATCGGCGTGCCGGCCGCGTCGCAGGCGCAGGCCATCGACGTGTTCAAGAAGCTGTACCGCTGCTACATGGACACCGATGCATCGCTCGCCGAGATCAACCCGCTGATCCTCGAAGGCAGCGGCAGCATCAAGGCGCTGGACGCCAAGTTCAATTTCGACAGCAATGCGCTGTTCCGCCACCCCGAGATCACCGCCTACCGCGACCTCGACGAGGAGGATCCGGCCGAGATCGAGGCCAGCAAGTTCGATCTCGCCTACATCCAGCTCGACGGCAACATCGGCTGCCTGGTCAACGGCGCCGGCCTCGCGATGGCCACGATGGACACCATCAAGCTGTTCGGCGGCGAACCGGCCAACTTCCTCGACGTCGGCGGCGGTGCCACCGCCGAGAAGGTCACCGAGGCCTTCAAGATCATGCTCGGCAACCCCAAGGTGAAGGCCATCCTGGTCAACATCTTCGGCGGGATCATGCGCTGCGACACCATCGCCGAAGGCGTCGTCGCCGCGTGCAAGGCGGTCAACCTGAATGTGCCGCTGGTCGTGCGCATGAAGGGCACCAACGAGGAACTGGGCAAGAAGATGCTGGCCGAGTCCGGCCTGCCCATCATCAGCGCCGATTCGATGGCCGAGGCCGCCGAAAAGGTCATGGCCGCCCTGAAGTGAGCGAGGAACACGCACCATGAGCATCCTGATCGACAAGAACACCAAGGTCATCACCCAGGGCATCACCGGCAAGACCGGGCAGTTCCACACCCGCATGTGTCGCGACTACGCGAACGGCAAGAACTGCTTCGTCGCCGGCGTCAACCCGAAGAAGGCGGGCGAGGATTTCGAGGGCATCCCGATCTTCGCCAGCGTCAAGGACGCGGCCGCCAACACCGGCGCCACCGTCAGCGTGATCTACGTGCCCCCCGCAGGCGCCGCGGCGGCGATCTGGGAAGCGGTCGAGGCCGAGCTGGACCTGGCCATTTGCATCACCGAAGGCATTCCCGTGCGCGACATGCTGGAAGTGCGCAACAAGATGAAGGCCAAGGAAGCCGCCGGAGGCAAGAAGACGCTGCTGCTCGGGCCGAACTGCCCCGGGCTGATCACGCCGGAAGAAATCAAGATCGGCATCATGCCGGGCCACATCCACCGCAAGGGCCGCATCGGCGTGGTCAGCCGCTCGGGCACGCTGACCTACGAAGCCGTGGCTCAGCTCACCGACATCGGCCTCGGCCAGTCGAGCGCGGTGGGCATCGGCGGCGACCCGATCAACGGGATCAAGCACATCGACGTGATGCGCATGTTCAACGACGACCCGGACACCGATGCGGTGATCATGATCGGCGAGATCGGTGGCCCGGACGAGGCAGACGCCGCACGCTGGTGCAAGGAGAACATGAAGAAGCCGATCGTCGGCTTCATCGCCGGCGTCACCGCACCCCCGGGCAAGCGCATGGGCCACGCCGGCGCGCTGATCTCCGGCGGCGCCGACACGGCCGATGCCAAGCTCGCGATCATGGAGGAGTGCGGCTTCACCGTGACGCGCAACCCGTCGGAAATGGGGCGGCTGCTCAAGGGCCTGCTCTGACCGATCGGGCGGGGGCGGATCCCCGCCACAGGCGATCCCGCCCTGTGACTGCCTCCGCGCCGCGCCGGTGATCCGCCGCGGCGCGCTGCCATGTGGAAACTACAGAGTCCGGCGCGGGCGGGCGGCCGTGACAATCCGGCGCAACACGGTCCACCGGCGGACCGGGCAACGGGATCACCATGGACCTTACCTCCGGCGCACTGTGGGGCGCCTTCGGCGCAATCATCGTCGCCAACATCCTGCTGTCGGGCGACAACGCGGTCGTCATCGCGATGGCTGCTCGTTCGCTGCCGGCCGGGCAGCAGAAGAAGGCGATCTTCTGGGGCAGCGCCGCGGCGATCGTGATGCGGGTCGTGCTGACCGTCGTGGCGGTGAACCTGCTCCGGCTGCCGTTCCTGAAGCTGATCGGCGGTGGCGCGTTGCTGTGGATCGGCGGCCAGTTGCTCGTCGATTCCGACGACGGTGGTGAAGTCGCTTCGCACGGTACGATGTTCGCCGCCATCCGGACGATCCTGGTGGCCGATCTCGTGATGAGCGTCGATAACGTCATCGCCGTGGCCGGCGCGGCCGACCGGGCGCCCGAGGCGTACCGGTTGCCGCTGCTGATCGTCGGCCTGGGCTTGTCGATCCCGCTGATCATCGCCGGCAGCACGCTGCTGATGAAGATCATGGAGCGTCTGCCGATCATCATCACGCTGGGCGCCGCGCTGCTGGGGTTCCTCGCCGGAGAAATGTTCGTCACCGATCCGTCCACTGATGCATGGTTCCATCGCAACATGGCCGAACCCGACTTCATCGTCGGTGGGCTCTGCGCCGTGCTCGTCGTGGTCGTCGGGACCTGGATGCAGCGCCGCGCACGCGCGTCCGCGGGCGGCGCGCCGCTCGGTGCCGGTGGCGACTGAGCGCCACTCGATCCATTCGTCAGCGCGTGCCCTCACGGGGCCCGTGCCGTTGAACACGCCCGACGCGGGGCCGTCGCGATGAACGCGACGGCCCCGACGAAGATTCGCAGGGAAGACTTCGGAGCGCCGCTCGGCGCGGCCGATCTCAGCGTCGGGATGCGCCGGTGACTGCCGCCGCCGCGCTTGCCATGGTTCTCGGAGCGGGCAATTCCGCAGGCTCGGCCCTCGGCGCCGTGGCCTGCGTCGTGCTCGCACTTGTCCAGGTGGGATTCGGATTGCCGCGGCTCGACGCTGCGCGCGGCGTCGCCGTCTCGGCGCTGCTGGCGCTGCTGCTTGCCGGGACGGCGTTCCTGCTCGGCTGGCAGGCCGGCTTAGACCTGCCCGAGCTGCCGGCGCTGGCGGCCCTGGTCGCCGGACATGTCGGCATCGCCGCGCAGCGCCGCCTGCGGGGCGCGGCGCCTGCCGTGGCGCTGCCGAAATCGGCCGCGCCGCCGGTGCCGGCCGCCTCGGCACGCACCCGTGCCGACGGCCCGCGGACGCGGCCACCGGACAGCGGCACGCTGTCGCGGCCGGCGCCGCTGACGAGCTCCGGTGACACCCAACCCCCCGAACGCACGACGCTCGGCCGCTACCGCATTGACCGCCAGATCGGCCGCGGCTCGATGGGCGCGGTCTACCTGGGGCACGACCCGAAGATCGGCCGCCAGGTCGCGATCAAGACGATGGCGCTGGCGCAGGAGTTCGAGGGCGACGAACTGGCCGAGGCGCGCTCGCGCTTCTTCCGCGAGGCCGAGACCGCCGGCCGCCTCCAGCACCGCGACATCGTGACGATCTACGATGCCGGCGAGGACGGCGACCTGGCCTACATCGCGATGGAGTACCTGCGCGGCCACGACCTGCAGCGCTACACCACGCCCGGCCAGTTGCTGCCGGTGCCGATCGTGCTGCGCACGGTGGCGCGCGTGGCGCAGGCGCTGGCGTATGCGCACAGCCAGGGCGTCGTGCACCGCGACATCAAGCCGGCCAACGTGATGCTCGAGCCGGCCACCGGCACGGTCAAGGTCACCGATTTCGGCATCGCGCGCATCACCGATTCGAGCCGCACCCGGACCGGCATGGTGCTGGGCACGCCGTCGTTCATGTCACCTGTATTCGCTCGGCGTGATGCTGATGCAGCTCCTGACCGGGCGTCTGCCCCACCGCGCCGACTCGATGGCGCGGCTGATGTACCAGATCGCCAACGAGCCCGCGCCCGACCTGCGCAGCCTGCGGCCGGACCTGCCCGAGGCGCTCGCCAACGTGGTCGCGCTGGCGCTCGAAAAGCGGCCCGAAGTGCGTTATGCCGACGGCAACCAGTTTGCCGCCGACCTGCGTGCCGTGGAGACACAGATCGAACCACCGGATGTGACGAAGGGCGCGATCGACTCTCCAACTGTGACCCCTGAGCCCGATGGTTTCGCCCGCACCGTGAAGTATTCACGCAATGATCCGGGGCACAATTCTTGACCCTGTTTCCCGGGCTCCGATGCCACGCCGGTCGACCGCCCAGCCCCGCCATCACACCATGAGCTTCGAGTTTCACTGCGCCACCGACACCGGCCGTGCTCGCAACAACAACGAAGACTCGGTGGCGGTCGACGAAGCGTCGTCGCTGGTGGTGCTGGCCGACGGGATGGGCGGCTACAACGCCGGCGAGGTGGCCAGCAGCATGGCCACGTCGTTCATCAAGACCGAACTCGGCCGCTGGCTGGTCGAGGCGTCCGCCCAGGCGTCGGACACCGACGTGCGGCGCGCGATGGACATCTGCGTCGACAACGCCAACCGCGCGATCTTCAACGCCGCCAACAGCAACCCGCAGTACGCCGGCATGGGCACGACGCTGGTGGTCGGCGTGTTCCGCCAGGGCCGGCTGCTGATCGGCCACGTCGGCGACTCGCGCGCGTACCGCTTCCGCGGCGGCCGGCTGACGCAGATCACGCACGATCACTCGCTGCTGCAGGAGCAGATCGACGCCGGGCTGATCACTGCCGAGCAGGCGGCGTATTCGTCGAACAAGAACCTCGTGACGCGCGCCGTGGGCGTCGAGGACACGGTGCTGCTGGAGACGCACCTGCACGACCTGATCCCCGGCGACCTGTACCTGCTGTGCTCCGACGGCCTGTGCGACATGGTCGACGACGAGGGCATCGCGGCGCTGCTCACCTCGTGCGACTCGCTCGAAGAAGGCGCCCAGGCGCTCATCGCCGCCGCCAATGACGCCGGCGGCAAAGACAATATTTCGGTGATACTCGCACGCGTCCGCAGTTCCAGCGGGCCGTCGCGATCCTGGTGGCCGTTCCGGCGCTAGGCGCGGGCCCGGCGCACACGGGCGGGTGCGGCGGCAGCACACATAGCAGTTGGGGCGCGGGAGCGCAGCTAGAAGACGAGGTCGCAAGCATGGGCAAACTGGTCGTATCGCTCGACGGTGTGGTGATCAAGGAAGTACAGATCACGAAGGACAAGACCACCCTCGGACGCCGCCCCTACAACGACATCGTGATCGACAACCTCGCAGTCAGCGGCGAACACGCCGTGCTGCAGATGGTCGGCGCGGACGTCTTCATCGAAGACCTGAACAGCACCAACGGCACCTACATCAACGGCAAGGCTGTCAAGAAGCAGTTGCTGACCCACAACGACACGGTCGAGATCGGCAAGTACAAGATCAAGTACCTGGTCGAAGAGGGCAACGACTACGAGAAGACGATGATCATGCGGCCGGTCACGCCGGTGGCCGCGCCGGTCGCCACCGCATCACCGGCCGGCTATTCGCCGACCACCGGGTTGGGCAGTTCAGGGTTCGGTGCGCTCGGCGCATCCACGCTGCCGGCTTCGATCCGCGTGCTCAACGGCGCCGCGGCCGGGCGCGAAGTGAACCTGGTCAAGGTTGTGACCACCGTCGGCAAGCCGGGCGTTCAGGTCGCATCGATCACCAAGCGGCCGAACGGCTACGTGTTCGCCCACGTCGAGGGGGCGATCCGGCCGACCGTCAACGGCAACCCGCTGGTCGGCGAGACGGTGCAGTTGAAGAACGGCGACCTGATCGAGCTGGCCGGCACGCAGATGCAGTTCGTGCAGGCCTGAGCCGGCACCGGCAACTTTCCGATCTTGCGCACCGGCCGGCCGAAGCGCCGGCCGTGACACCGCGGCCCGAGCGCCGGCCGACATGGCAGATCATCCGACGTTCAAGCGCCGCCTCGGCGCGATGCGTTTGCTGCGTGCGGCGATCGTCGTCGTTCCGCTGGTCGTCGCGCTGCTGCACGCCGTGGATGTGTTCCACCTCGGCTTCGTTGCCCGCCTCGACCTCGCCGTCGACGATGCCCGCCAGCGCTGGACGCTGCCCCGCACGCTCGACCCGCGCATCGTCATCGTCGACATCGACGAGCGCAGCCTGCGCGAACTGGGCCGCTGGCCCTGGGGCCGCGACCGGCTGGCCGCGCTGACCGAGGAACTGTTCGTCCGCCAGCGCGCCGGCGTGATCGGCTTCGACCTGGTGTTCGCAGAGCCCGACACCAGCTCCGGCCTGCCGGTGATCGAGGCGCTGGCCGCCAACGATCCGGCGCTCGCCGCGCGGCTGCCCGGGCTGCGCGAACGCCTCGACCACGATGCCCGGTTCGCCCGCGCGCTGGCGCGCGGCCATGCGGTGCTCGGCTACTACCTGAGCCAGGACCCGGCCACGGTGTCGAACGGCACCTTGCCGGCCCCACCCTTCGAGGCCGATGCGCTGGGCGGCCGGCCGTCGCCCTTCCTGCGCTGGAATGCGTACGTCGCCAACCTGCCGGCGTTGGTGGCGGCGGCACCGCGGGGCGGCTACTTCAACTGGCTGCCGGACGGCGACGGCGTCACCCGCAGCGTCCCGCTGGTCGCGCAGGTGGCCGGCCGCCACGGCGAGGCGCTGGCGCTGGCGATGTTCCGCAGCTACACCGGCAACCCGTCGCTCGCGCCCGGCTACGCGACGAGCGCGCCCGACGCCCCGCTCGACCACCTGACGCTCGCCCAGGGCGCCGCGCGGGCGCGCATCGCGGTCGACGAGCGCGGCGCCGCGCGCGTGCCCTTCCGCGGCCCCGGCGGGCCGCAGGGCGGGTCGTACCGCTACGTGTCGGCGGCCGAGGTGCTGGCCGGCCGCCTCGCGCCGGGTTCGCTGGCCGGCCGGCTGGTGCTCGTCGGCTCGTCGGCGCCGGCGCTGTTCGACCGTCGTTCCACGCCGGTCGAGGCGGTCGACCCGGGCGTCGAGGTGCATGCCAACCTGCTTTCGGGCCTGCTCGACGGCCGGCTGCCGTCGCGCCCCGATTGGGCGCCGGGCTACGAGGTCGTGCTGCTGCTGGCGATCGCCGGCGCGCTGGCCTGGGCGCTGCCGCGGCTCGCCGCCGTGCCCACGCTGATGGTCTGGAGCGCACTGTGGATCGCGTTGATCGGCGCCAACCTGTGGGCCTGGCGCGCGCTCGGGCTGGTGCTGCCGCTGGCCCCGGTGCTGCTGTACAGCGCGCTGGTGTTCGCCGGCACGATGAGCTGGGGCTACGCCGTCGAGGGGCGCACCCGCCGCTCGCTGACACGGCTGTTCGGCACCTACGTGCCGCCCGAACTCGTCGCCCGCATGGCGCGCGACCCTCGCCGCTACGCGATGGCGGCCGAGAACCGCGTGCTCACCGTCATGTTCTGCGACATGCGCAACTTCACCCGCGTGTCCGAGGCACTCGAGCCCGAGGCGCTGCGCGAGCTGGTCAACCGTTTCTTCTCGGCGATGACGGCGGTGATCCGGCGCCAGCAGGGCACGCTGGACAAGTACATCGGCGACGCGATCATGGCCTTCTGGGGCGCGCCGCTCGACGATCCGGAGCACGCCCGCCACGCCGTCCGCGCGGCGCTGGAAATGGTGCAGGCGCTGGCCGGCGTCAACGCCCATCTGCGCGAGCGGCAACTACCGGAGATCGGCATCGGGCTGGGCGTCAACACCGGGCTGGTCTGCGTGGGCGACATGGGGTCGGACATCCGCCGCAGCTACACGGTGATGGGCGACGCGGTCAACCTGGCCTCGCGCATCGAGGCGCTGACGCGCCACTACGGGCTCGACCTGCTGGTCGGCGAGGCCACGCGCGATGCCTGCGGCGACGCCCACGCCTGGCTGGAAGTCGATCGCGTTCGCGTCAAAGGCAAACAGACGAGCGTGACGCTGTTCACGCCCGTTCCCACCGATCACGCGCGCTTGCACTCGTTTGCCGAGGAATCGCGGCTTTGGCGCCTTGCACTGGAGCAGTACCGGCGACAACATTGGGAGGCCGCCCAAGATCACATTGACCGGCTGCTCGCGGCCAGCCCATCCCCTTCACCGTTCGCGGCGCTGTACCGGCAACTCGCCGACCGCATCGGACATCTCCGAAACCACCCACCGTCGCCCGACTGGGACGGCACCACCAGTTTCGCGACCAAATGATCATTCGCGTTCTCGGCTGTTCCGGCGCCATCGCGGCCGGCTGCCGGACGACCTCGTTCCTGCTCGACGGCCAGGTGCTGATCGACGCCGGCACTGGCGTGGGCGACCTGCCGCTGGAGGAGCTGGGGGCGATCGACCACATCCTCGTCAGCCATTCGCACCTCGACCACGTGGTGTCGATCGGCCTGCTGGCCGACAGCGTGATGCGGCTGCGCGCCGCGCAGCAGCGCGGCCCGATCACCGTCCACGCGCTGCCGCAGACGCTGGCCGCGCTGCGCACCCACATCCTGAACGGCGTGATCTGGCCCGACTTCACCCGGCTGCCGAGCGCCGAGGCGCCGGTGCTGCGGCTCGAGCCGTTCGAGGTCGGTGACCTGCTGCAGCTCGCCGGCCACCGCATCGAGGTGCTACCGGCCGCGCACACGGTGCCGGCGGTCGGCTTCGCTGTCGACGGCGGCGAGCCGGGCTGGTGGGTCTACACCGGCGACACCGGCCCCAACCCGGCGCTGTGGCAGCGCCTCGCGCAGATGCACGTGGCGCAACTCGTGATCGAGACCGCGTTCAGCGACGAGGAGCGCCAGCTCGCCCGCATCAGCCGCCACCTGTGCCCCGCCGCGCTGCGCCACGAGCTGGCGCAGCTCGCCGGCAGCGTGGAGGTGCACATCACCCACATCAAGCCCGGCGAGCTGCCGGCGGTGATGGCCGGGATCGGCAAACTGGAAACGCCGCATCGGATCCGACCTTTGCAGGCCGGGCAGGTGATGAATTTGCCGGATCAGCCAAATTGAGATGCGACAAGTGACGATAAACGTCACCTAACGACGCACCGCGCTCGCGGATCTGACCTTTTTTGCCCGAGAGGAACACGTTCTGCGCATTAATACACTCCTTGAAACGATCAAAGTGATGGCATGTGTTCTGCACTGAACAAGGTGCGGTACCGACCCCTCTCTCTCGATCCCTTTCCCGGAGCAAGTTGCATGAAGCGCGTTCAACAAGGTTTCACCCTCATCGAACTGATGATCGTCGTGGCGATCATCGGCATCCTCGCCGCCGTCGCGCTACCCGCCTATCAGGACTACACGGTCCGCGCGCAAGTGGCGGAAGGCCCGACGCTGGCAGCCGGCCTGAAGACCGCGGTCGCCGTATACTTCTCGCAGAAGGGTTCCTTCCCTGACAGCAACGCGCTGGCCATCAACGGCACCGCCACCGGCACCGCCGCCGCCGCCGACAACCAAGGCAGCTATGTCGCCTCGATCGCCATCGGCAAGGGTGGCCAGCTCATCAT
>JBGAMJ010000203.1:0-8214 GCA_044223035.1 Piscinibacter sp. | reverse complement strand
CGTCGGCGACGATCCAGGTGCCGGTGCGGCGGCAGTGGTCGAGGATGGCGCGCGGCTCGTCGCGCGACAGCGTCCAGCCGGTCGGGTTGTTCGGCGCGTTGATCACCAGCACGCGCGTGCGTTCGGTGACGGCCTCGCGCAGGTGATCCAGGTCGAGCGTCCAGGCGCCGCCGCGCACCACCAACGGCACCCGGCGCACCTCGGCGCCGAGGATCGCCGGCTGGGCGGTCAGGTTCGGCCACACCGGCACCACCACCGCCACCTCGTCGCCGGCGCCGGCCAGCGCCTGCATCGCGATCATCAGCGCGCTGACGCCGGACGAGGTCACCGCGATGCGCTCCGCGCCCACCGGCCCGTGCAGCCGGCTGGTGTAGGCGGCGATCGCCTCGCGCAGCTCCGGCAGGCCCAGGTTGTGGGCGTAGAAGGTCTCGCCGGCGCGGATCGATGCGACGGCCGCGTCGCCGATGAAATCGGGCGTCGGCTCGTCGCTCTCGCCGAACCAGAATGCCAGCACGTCCGGCTGGCCGAGGCCGGCGTTGGCGACCTCGCGGATCTTGGAGGCGGGCAGTCCTTCGATGGCGGGTCTCATGGGCGTCTCTTCACGGGAAAGTCTTCAGGGGATCGAGTGGCGGATGGCCGGCGCCCGCCCGGGGACGGGCGGGACGGTTCGACGACCTACGGCCGCTCCATCCGGCAGGTCGTCGGCAGCACCGTCAGCGCCGGCTCCACGTAGCGCACGGTGCGGAAGCCGAAGCCCGAGCCTTCGTTGTCGAAGCGCACGCCCGGCGTGCCGGCCTTCTGCATCACGCTCACGTACAGCGGCTGGATGAACTGGTGGTCCGCGGCGCGCATCGTGCCCGGGTGGAAGGCGAGCGCCGGCGCCTCCAGCTTCGCGCCCTCGAGCGCGCGTGCCACCGGCAGCGCCTCGACGCTGCGCGCCTTCTCCATCGCCGCGGCCATCATCTCGACCAGCGCCTGCATGCGCACGTGCACGTAGTCGTCGGCCGGGTTCGGGAAGCGGCGGCGGAACGACTCGTAGAACACGTCCGACGCCTGGGTGCCGACGTTCGGGTGCCATTCCGCCACCGCCAGCACGCGGCCGACGCCGGCCTCGCCGATGGCCGCCGGCGCGCCCAGCGCGTTGCCGTAGAAGGTGTAGAAGCGCGCCTCCAGCCCGGCCTCGCGCGCCGCCTTGATCAGCAGCGTCAGGTCGTTGCCCCAGTTGCCGGTCAGCACCGCCTGCGCACCGCTCGCCTTGATCTTGGCGGCGTACGGCAGGAAATCCTTGACGCGCCCGATCGGGTGCAGTTCCTCGCCGACGATCTCGATGTCCGGCCGCTTCGCCGCCAGCATCGCACGGGCGCTCTTGAGCACCTGCTGGCCGAAGCTGTAGTCCTGGCCGATCAGGTAGATCTTGCGCACCGCCGCGTCGTCGCGCAGCACGTCGGTCAGCGCGTTCAGGCGCATGTCGGCATGGGCATCGAAGCGGAAGTGCCAGAAGCTGCACTTCTCGTTGGTCAGCGCCGGCTCGACCGCCGAATAGTTCAGGAACAGCAGCCGCGCGTCCGGCTCGCGCTGGTTGTGCTTGGCGATCGCGTCGATCAGCACCGAGGCAGTCGCCGAGCTGTAGCCCTGCAGCACCACCGTCGCGCGGCGGTCGACGGCGGCGCGCAGCATCGCCAGCGCCTCGTCGTTGCTGCCCTTGCTGTCGAGCCGGATCAGCTCCAGCGGGCGGGCCCCGCCCGGCAGCCGCACGCCGCCGCGCGCGTTGACGCGCTCGACGGCCATCAGCAGGTTGCGGTAGACCGCTTCGCCCGCATTGGCGAAGTTGCCCGACAGGCCTTCGATCAGCGCGATGCGCACCGGCTCCGCCGCACCAGCGCCCGCAGCGCCCGGCGCAGCGTGGCCAATCGACGCGGACAACAAGCCAAGCGACGCGAGCAGGGTCAGGGCGAGGCGTTTCATCGGCGTGCAAGTCCCTTGAAAACAAAAATGCCGCTCCAAAGTCAGCGGCATGGTTGCTGCGGTCCGCAGCATCGAACCCCAAGGATTGTAGGAGCCTCCCATGTTTGTCCTGACCCGCCCCACCGCCCTCGTCCGTCGTCCCTCGCTGGCGCGCGATTTCGACCGCCTGTTCGGCGGCACCCCCGACACGCGCACCCCGGCGCTCGACGTCACCGAGACCGACACCGACTACACCGTGCTTCTCGACGTTCCGGGCGTGACCCGCGAGCAGCTCAAGGTGTCGGTCGAAGGCCGCCGCGTGACGGTCGAGACCGTCGCCGAGCAAGCCACCGCACCGGCCGCCACCGAAGCGGCGCCGGCCGCCGATGCAAAGGCCGCCCCGCGGCTGCTGTACCGCGAGCGCAGCGCTGCCCGCTACGCGCGCACCGTCAGCCTGCCGGCCGAGGTGGATGCGGCCAGCGCCCAGGCCCGCTTCGACAACGGCGTGCTGACGCTGACGCTGCCGAAGAAGGTGCCGACCGGGGCTCGCCAGCTGACGATCGGCTGACCGGCTGCGGCCGGCCTTTCGCGCGGCCCGCGCGCTGCGCGGGCATCACCCCCGACGGGCCCGGTCGCCGCTGGCGGCCGGGCCCTTTTCTTTCAACCCGCCGGCGACCTCAGGCGGCCTGGTCGTCCCGCAACGCCCTGGCCGCCTGGCGGACACGCTCCAGCCGCTCGGCCTGCCGCGGCGCCACGCGCTCGCGCAGCGTGCGAACCAGGTCCGGCGGCGCGACGTCCGGATGGCCCGCATCGAACGGCGGCTGCGGCCGGTATTCGATCGCGAGCTGGATCGCCTCGGCCGTCCGGCGGTCGCGCAGTTCGGCAACCAGTTCCAGCGCGAAATCGATGCCCGCGGTGACGCCGCCGCCGGTGAACACGTTCCCGTCGCGCACCACCCGCCCCGGCGTCGGCAGCGCACCGAACTCGGACAGCATCTCGAACGAGGTCCAGTGCGTCGTCGCGCGGCGCCCGCGCAGCAGGCCGGCGGCGCCGAGCAGCAGCGCGCCGGTGCACACCGAGGTCACGTAGCGCGCCGAGGCGCCGACGCGGCGGATCCAGCCGATCGTCTGCGCGTCGCCGAGCAGCGGCGTGACACCGAACCCACCCGGCACGCACAGCACGTCGGCGCTCGTCAGGTCGTCGAAGGTCGCGTCCGGCTCCAGGCGCAACCCGTGCTCGGTGACGACCGGATCCAGGTTCTTCCACACCCGGCGCACGCGCGCGCCGGGGCAGCGCGAGAACACCTCGTAGGGGCCGGTCAGGTCGAGCTGGGTCAGGTCGGGGAACAGCAGCAGGGCGATCGTCGTCATCGGGCACTCCGGCGGGTGGGTGGTGGAACGGAAGCACGATCGTGCGCGGCGGCGGCCTGTCAGAAATGACGCTTGTCGTGGAAAATCTGCCACGTTCGTGATCGATCGAGCACGAGCTTCGGCCCGGCGCGACCGCACACGCCCGCCATCGGAGCGCCCATCCGCCTGCAACTGCCGCCATGCCTCGCGCCACCCCACCCGGCACCCCGCCCGCCGATCCGCCGCGCAGCGTCGTCGTCGCCGTCTACCCGGGCTTCCAGTTGCTCGATGCGACCGGCCCGCTGCAGGTGTTCGCGACCGCCATCGACGAATTCGCCGAGGAGCGCCGGCCGCCGCCCTACGCCATCCGCCTCGTCTCGCGCGAGGGTGGCCTCGTGCGTTCGTCGGCCGGCGTGCAGCTGCTGACCGAGCCGCTGCCCGATGCGGGTTCGCTGAGCGCCGCGACGCTGCTCGTCGCCGGCGGCCAAGGCGTCGACGAGGCCGCGCGCGACCCGGCGCTGCTCGACTGGGTGCGCGCCGCCGCGTCAACGGTCGGCCGCTGCTGCTCGGTGTGCTCCGGCGCCTTCGTGCTGGCGAGCGCCGGGCTGCTGGATCATCGGCAGGCGGTGACGCACTGGCGCGACGTCGACGCGCTGCGCCGCCACCACCCCACCGTGCAGGTGCTCGACGACGCGCTGTACGTGCGCGACGGCAGCGTCTACACCTCGGCCGGCGTGACTGCGGGCATCGACCTCAGCCTGGCGCTGGTCGAGCAGGATCTCGGCCGGGCGCTGGCGCTGCGCGTCGCCCGGCGGCTGGTCGTCTACCTGAAGCGCCCCGGCGGCCAGCGGCAGTTCAGCGCGGCGCTGCGCGCGCAGGGCGACGGCGGCGGCCTCGTTGACCGCCTGACGCAGTGGCTGAAGCCGCGGCTGCGGCAATCGATCGACGTGCCGTCGATGGCGGCCGCGATGGCCGTCTCCGAACGTTCGCTGCACCGGCAACTGCTGCACGATGCCGGCAGCACGCCGGCCGCCTTCCTCGTGCGCCTGCGGGTCGAAGCCGCCTGCGCGCTGCTCGAAGACGGCGCGCTGCCGCTGAAGGCCGTGGCCGACCGCAGCGGTTTCGGCAGCGAATACAACCTGCGCCGCGCCTTCCTGCAGCGGCTGGGCGTGCTGCCGAGCGCGTATCGCTCGCGGTTCACCTGAGAGGGTGAGAGGGCGAGCGATCCGCCCGCGCCGCCCGTTCAGGCCGTTCCCAGTGCCCAGCGCGGCCGCACATGGAAGGCGTGGTCCGCCTGAACCGCCGCCAGCCCGCGCTGCCAGCGCATCGCCGCCGCCAGCGCGATCATCGCGCCGTTGTCGGTGCACAAGGCCAGTTCCGGGTAGTGCACGCGTGCACCGCGGCGGGCGCAGCCCTCGTCCAGCCGCTCGCGCAGCCGGGTGTTGGCCCCCACCCCGCCGGCGACGACGAGCCGCTTCAGCCCCGTCGCCTTCAGCGCCGCGAGCGACTTGGCCACCAGCACGTCGACGATCGCCTGCTGCGTGGCCGCGGCCAGGTGGGCGCGGTCCTGCTCGCAGACATTGCTGCCGAGCTTCATCACCTGCGTGCGCACCGCCGTCTTCAACCCGGCGAACGAGAAGTCGAGGTTGCCGCTGTGCAGCAGCGGGCGCGGCAGCTCGAAGACCGTCGGATCGCCGAAATCGGCCAGCCGCGCCAGCGCCGGCCCACCCGGGTAGCCCAGCCCGAGCAGTTTGGCCGACTTGTCGAAGGCCTCGCCGGCCGCATCGTCGATCGTCTCGCCCAGCAGGTCGTAGCGGCCGACGTCGTCGACCCGCATCAACTGCGTGTGCCCGCCCGAGACGAGCAGCGCGACGAACGGGAAGCTCGGCGGGTCGGCCGACAGGAACGGCGACAGCAGGTGCCCTTCCAGGTGGTGCACGCCGACCAGCGGGCGGTCGAGCGAGGCCGCCAAGGCGCAGGCCACCCCGGCGCCGACCAGCAGCGCGCCGGCCAGCCCGGGGCCCTGGGTGTACGCGACCAGGTCGATGTCCGCCAGCGTCGCGCCCGCATCGTCGAGCACCTGGCGCGTCAACGGCACGACGCGGCGGATGTGGTCGCGCGACGCCAGCTCCGGCACCACGCCACCGTAGGCGCGGTGCATGTCGATCTGGCTGTGCAGCGCCTGCGCACGCAGGCGCGGCGTGCCCTGTGGACCGGCATCGACCAGCGCGACGCCCGTTTCGTCACAGGACGATTCGACTCCGAGGATTTTCATCCGGCGATGGTAGGCCAGCGTCGCGGAGTCGCCCGACGGGCACGAGGCTTGCAAGAACGGCTGCGCGGCAAAGGACTTGAGCTTGCCTGCTATCTTCATAGAAGCCAAGCAGACCGCCTCTTCGATCCGGCACGATCGAGGGGCGTTTTTTCGTCGCGTTCGCGTGCGTCAGCCGTCCGTGCGTGCCCCGGCCGGGCCGGGCGATCCGGAACGGCCCGGCGGCGGCGAATCGCCGGCTACTCCGCCCAGAGCCGGTAGCCGACGCCCGTCTCGGTCAGGATGTGCCGCGGCTGCGCCGGGTCGTCCTCGAGCTTCTGCCGCAACTGCCCCATGAAGACGCGCAGGTAGTGCGTGCTCTCGACGTGCGACGGGCCCCACACCTCGCGCAGCAACTGGCGATGCGTCAGCACGCGGCCGGCGTTGGCAATCAGCACCGCGAGCAGCCGGTACTCGATCGGCGTCAGGTGCACGTCGGCGCCGGCCTTGCGCACGCGGCGCGCGCTGAAGTCGACCTCGGTGTCGCCGAAGCGAAAGCGCGCCACCGCGTCGCCGTGCGCGGCGTGGGCACGGCGCCGGTTCGCCCGCACGCGCGCCAGCAGCTCCGCCACGCCGAACGGCTTGGTGACGAAATCGTCGGCACCGGCGTCGAGCGCGGCGACCTTGTCCGCCTCGTCGGATCGGGCCGACAGCACGATGACCGGCACCGGTGACCACGCGCGCAACTCGCGGATCAGGTCGACGCCGTCGCCGTCGGGCAGGCCGAGGTCGACGATCAGCAGGTCCGGCCGCCGCGTGCCGGCCTCCACCAGCCCCTGTTTCAGCGTCTCGGCCTCATGCACCTGCCAGCCGTCGCCCTCGAGCGCGCGGCGGACGAAGTGGCGGATCTGCCGCTCGTCCTCGACCACCACCGCGACCGGGGCACGATCGGTGGTCATGTCAGTGGCTCCACCGCGCTTCGCGCGACCCGCGACGCAAGTAGCGTCCGCAGGGTTCGATCGTCCGCTGGCGGCCTGTGGCGGTCCGTCGACGTTTCGCTTTCAGCGCGGAGGTCCAGGCGGCAAAGGCGCGTGGGGACAGGCCGTGGCGCTTCACTGAGGCGGTCTCCGCTGCGCTCCGACTGCCCCGCTTCTTCGGCGCCTCACAGGCGCGCCACGGCCTGTCCCCACGCGCCTTTGCAGAGACGACGGCTCTTCGCGATCGAAAAGAACTGACCTGCACAGCGCGGCAGGCGGCATCCGCTGGGGGCGATTTTTGGCGACGAGGAGCGCAGATCTGGGGTCGGTGCGCAGCGCGCTTCGTTGTCTGACTCGGCGCAGCTGTTTGAGCGGAGTGAGCGCAGCGAACGCAGCGAGTTCTGCGACGCGACCCCAGATTGAGCACCACAGTGCAGTCGGAGCGAAGCGGAGACCGCCCCAGCATGAGCCCCCGGCGGATGCCGCCTGCCGCGCCGCGCGGACGCCACGGGGAGGAGGACCTTCGCAGACCACCGCAACGCGCCGTCAGCAGCCGTGTGCCGGCAGTGATTGTGGGCAGACTCAGGGCGTTTCATCCGAATACCGCCCGACCGTCCGGATCTCGTGGCGCGTCGCGTCGAAAGTCGGCGACGCAGGCCATCGCGGAGGCCGACGTCACGATGCCTCCCCGCCCGCCGCCGGCAGCAACGCCGCAGCGTCCGGCGCCGGCAGCGACGCCGCAGCATCCAGCGCGGGCGGGGTGCCGAGCGGCAGCGTGAACGCGAACACCGCGCCTGTCGGTCGCCCGGCCTCGACGCCGATGCGGCCGTGGTGCGCCTCGACGATCGCGCGGCAGATCGCGAGACCGAGGCCGACGCCGGACGTCGCCGACTCGACCGCGCCGCGGGTGAATTTTTCGAAGATGGCGTCCTCCCGGCCGGGCGGCACGCCGGGCCCTTGGTCGTGCACGCTGATGCGAAGCTCTTCGGCATGACTGCCGCCGCCGTCGCCCGGCAGTGCCGCCCCGGGCGCCGGCACGCGACGCGCCTCGATGCGCACCGGCGTGCCCGGCGGCGTGTACTTTGCGGCATTTTCCAGCAGGTTCGCCAGCACGCGCTCGATCAGCACCGCGTCGCATTCGACCAGCGGCACGTCGGGTGCGATGGTCACCGTCACGCTGCGCGGGCCGAGTGCCGCGCGGGCCGACAGGATCGCACCGCCGACGATCTCCTCGACCGACTGCCAGCCGAGCCGCATCCGCACCTCTCCGCTCTGCAGCCGCGCCATGTCCAGCAGGTTGTCGACCATGCGGCTCATGCGCAGCGCCTCGTCGCGCATCGCGATGGCGAGCTGCTCCTGCGCCGATTCCAGCGGCGGACGCGAGCGCGCCAGCGTGTCGCCGAGCCCGACCAGCGCGGCCAGCGGCGTGCGCAGGTCGTGCGACAGCGCCGACAGCAGCGAGTTGCGCAGCCGCTCCGATTCGATGTGCACCAGCGCCTGCTGCGCCACCTCGACGTAGTGCACGCGCTCCAGCGCCATCGCCGCCAGCGCGGCAAAGGTCTCGAGCTGCTGGCGCTGCTCGGGCACCAGCAGCAGCCGGCGCCGCTGCGGCCGCAGCGCGAGCACGCCGCGCGCGCGCATCGGCGCCTTCAGCGGCAGGTAGCGCCACTCGCTGCCGGCCAGCGTGTCGGTG
>JBGAMJ010000202.1:0-8174 GCA_044223035.1 Piscinibacter sp. | reverse complement strand
GCCTCACGTCGCAGACGCAGAGCCAGCGCAAGATGGCGCTGTACCGCAACGTGCTGCCGATGCTGATGCCGACCTTCACCGACCGTGACCAGGCGCTCGCCAAGGCCGAGGCGCTGCTGATCGAGAACGGCGTGCTGAAGACCGGCGACACCTACGCGATCACCTGCGGCGAGCCGATGGGCCACCCGGGCGGCACCAACATGCTCAAGGTCTGCCGGGTCGGCTGAGGCACATGGCGGCGGTCCCGACACCGGCGGCAGCGCCGGAACTTACCGCCGCTGACGTGCGGGCCGCGGCGTTGCGGCTGCACGGCCAGGTGCTCGACACGCCGTGCCTGCCGTCGCGCACGCTGTCGGCCATCGCCGGCTGCGAGGTCTTCCTCAAGTTCGAGAACCTGCAGTTCACCGCCTCCTTCAAGGAGCGCGGCGCGCTGAACAAGATCGCCCAGTTGAGCGACGAGGAGCGCGCGCGCGGCGTGCTGGCGGTGTCGGCCGGCAACCATGCGCAGGGCGTGGCGTACCACGCGCAGCGCCTGGGCATCCCGGCGACGATCGTGATGCCGCGCTTCGCTCCGGCGGTGAAGGTCGACAACACCCGCCGCTTCGGCGCCACCGTGGTGCTCGAAGGCGACACCTTCGACGACGCCCGCGCGCACGGGCTGCGCCTGGCCGTCGAGCGCGGCCTGACGCTCGTGCATCCCTACGACGACCTGGCCGTCGCGGCCGGTCAGGGCACGATCGGCCTGGAAATGCTGGCGCAGCAGCCGCAGATCGACACGCTGCTGGTGGCGGTGGGCGGCGGCGGGCTGATCAGCGGCGTGGCCACCGCGGCGCGCTCGATCCGGCCGGACATCCGCGTGATCGGCGTGCAGACGGAGCGCTTCCCGGCGGTGTGGAACGCCAAGCACGGCGAGCAGCGCGCCAGCGCGCAGGCGACGATCGCCGACGGCATCGGCGTCAAGCTGCCGGGCGCGCTCACCCTGCCGCTGATCCTCGAGCGCGTCGACGACATGCTGCTGGTCGACGAGAGCGACATCGAGCAGGCGATCCTGATGCTGCTGGAGATCGAGAAGACGGTCGTCGAGGGCGCCGGCGCGGTCGGCCTGGCGGCGCTGCTGAAGCACCGCGAGCGCTTCGCCGGCCGGCACGTCGGCCTGATCCTGTGCGGCGGCAACATCGAGCCGCTGGTGCTGGCCGAGATCATCCAGCGCGGGCTGGTCAAGTCGGGCCGGCTGGCGCGGCTGCGCTTCGACGTGCGCGACGTGCCGGGCGCGCTGGCCGACGTCGCCACGCTGCTCGGCCGGCTCGGCGCCAACATCGACGAGGTGCAGCACCAGCGCGCGTTCACGTCGCTGTCGGTCGAGCGGGCGCAGATCGACGTGGTGGTGCAGGCGCGCGGACTGGCGCACATCGACGAGATCCTCGCGACGATGCGCGCCGAGGGCTACCGGGTCGATCGCGTCGGCTGAGCGCGCGATCGCGCCGGCGGGCGTCCCGACGGTTGCCGGAACGGGAGCCGCAGGCGAGGGTTCGTTCGACGGCCGGGGCTGGCACGTCGCTCGCTAGAATCTCGGGCATCGCGTTCCGGTTACGGCGTGGTTACGCCGCCGTCCGGTCTGCCCGCCGGTTTCTCAACTCCCCTGGAAGCACGCCATGCCCCTCGTCTCGATGCGCCAACTGCTGGACCACGCCGCCGAAAACGGCTACGGCATTCCGGCCTTCAACGTGAACAACCTCGAACAGGTGCAGGCAGTGATGGCCGCCGCCGACGAGGTCGGTGCGCCGGTCATCCTGCAGGCCAGCGCCGGCGCCCGCAAGTACGCCGGCGAGGCCTTCATCAAGCACCTGATCCAGGCGGCGGTCGAGAGCTACCCGAAGACGCCGCTGGTGATGCACCAGGATCACGGCCAGAGCCCCGACGTCTGCCGCGGCGCGATCGACCTCGGCTTCAGCTCGGTGATGATGGACGGCTCGCTGCAGGCCGACGGCAAGACCATCGCGAGCTTCGACTACAACGTCGACGTCACGCGCAAGGTGGTCGACATGGCGCACGCGCTGGGCGTCACCGTCGAGGGCGAGCTCGGCTGCCTCGGCTCGCTCGAGACGATGCGCGGCGACAAGGAAGACGGCCACGGCACCGAGGCCACGATGACGATGGACCAGCTCCTGACCGACCCCGAGGAAGCGGCCGAATTCGTCAAGCGCACCCAGCTCGACGCGCTGGCGATCGCGATCGGCACCAGCCACGGCGCCTACAAGTTCACCCGCAAGCCCACCGGCGACATCCTCGCGATCCGCCGCATCAAGGAAATCCACCAGCGCATCCCGAACACCCACCTGGTGATGCACGGCTCGTCGAGCGTGCCGCAGGACCTGCTGGCGCAGATCCGCGAGTTCGGCGGCAACATGAAGGAAACCTACGGCGTGCCGGTCGAGGAGATCCAGGAAGCGATCAAGCACGGCGTGCGCAAGATCAACATCGACACCGATGTCCGCCTGGCGATGACCGGCGCGATCCGCCGCTACCTGTTCCAGAACCCCGAGAAGTTCGACCCGCGCGACTACCTGAAGCCGGCCCGCGAGGCGGCCAAGGCGATCTGCAAGCAGCGCTACCTCGAGTTCGGCTGCGAAGGCCAGGGCGCCAAGATCCAGGCGCTGTCGCTGGTGCAGGTGGCCGAGCGCTACAGCCGGGGCGAGCTGGCGCAGACGGTGGTCTGACGCGCGTCCCGCGCCCCGGGTCGGCCCGCGCTCGACCCGCGTCGGGCGTCCCCCCCCGTCTGACACCCCGGGCTGATCGGCGCGGCTGATCGCCGTCAGACGGCCGCGCGCACCGAGCGCAGCACCGCCTCGGTGAGTTCGTCCAGCGCGTCGCAGACGATCGCGGCACCCGATTCCTGCAGCCACGCACGCTCGGCGCTGTTCATCGCGGTCGCGATCACCACCGTGCGCGGGTTGGCGCGGCGCACCGCGATGCAGATGCGCAGCTTGTCGGCGATCGACGCGTTCGTCACCACCAGCGCGCGCGCCTGGCCGACGCCCGCGGCGTGCAGCACCTCGTCGCGCGACGCATCGCCGAACACGCCGTCCACGCCTCGCTGGCGCTGGGCGTCGAGCTGCTCCAGGTCGTTGTCGATCGCCCGGGCGGCGATGCCGCTGTCGCTGCAGCGCTGCAGCACGCGCCGGCCCACCTCGCCCAGCCCGGTCACGATCAGCGGCGTGATCTCACCCGCCGCCAGGTTCGGCCGACCGCTGTGCGCCGCCGCGGCAGGGAGCGCCTCGCGCAGCCGGTCGGCCCGGCGCTCCCAGGCGGCCAGCGCGCGGAACAGCAGCGGATTGACGGCGATCGAGCCGATCGCGACGACCACCAGCGCATCCAGCCCGGCCGGCGGCAGCAGCTTCAGCGAGCTGCCCATCGCCGCGAGGATGAACGAGAACTCGCCGATCTGTGCCAGCCCGACCGACACCGTGCCGGCGGTGCGGCCGGTGTCCCGCAACAGCCGCACCACGGCCATCGCGACCAGCGGCTTGAGCACCATCACCACGCCCAGCGCCGCCAGCACCAGCCCGGGCTGTTCGAGCACGAAGCCGGGGTTGAACAGCATGCCGACCGAGACGAAGAACAGCGCCGAGAACACGTCGCGGAACGGCGTCATGTCGGCCGCCGCCTGGGCTCCGAAGCGCGACTGTCCGACCACCAGCCCCGCCAGGAAGGCGCCGAGCGCCACCGACACCTGGAACACCGTCGCCGCCAGCACCGCCACGCCGAGGGCCAGCACGAACACCGCCAGCGTGAACAGCTCCGACGAGCGCGTGCGCGCCAGCCGATCCATCAGCCGGCCCGCGACCTGCGTGCCGCCGAACCACACCAGCAGTGCGAACAAGCCCGCCTGCCCGAGCGCCAGCGCCAGTTCGACAACCAGGGGCCGGTGGTCAGGCCCGTCGCTCGACCCGGCCGCCAGCGCCGGCAGCACCACCAGCGCGACCACCGTGAAGATGTCCTCGACGATCAGCCAGCCGACCGCGACGTGGCCGTCGCGTCCGCTCAGCCGGTTCTGCTCGACCAGCATGCGCATCAGCACCACCGTGCTCGCGACCGCCAGCGCCATGCCGAACACCCAGCCGGCGGCATCGCTCCAGCCGAAGGCGCGCGCCACCGCCCAGCCGGCGACGGTGGCCACTGCACTCTGCGCCACCGCGCCCGGCAGCGCGATGCGCCACACGCGCAGCAGGTCCTGCGGGTGGAAGTGCAGCCCGACGCCGAACATCAGCAGGATCACGCCGATCTCCGCCATCTGGGAGGCCAAGTGGCTGTCGGCGACGAAACCCGGCGTGAACGGCCCGACCGCGATGCCGGCGAGCATGTAGCCCACCAGCGTCGACAGCCCCGCGCGCTGCGTCAGCCAGCCGAGCACGAGCGCGGCGCCCAGTCCGCCGGCCAGGGTGGTGATCAGTTCGAGGTTGTGCATGGTGCGGAGTGCCCGGTGGTCCGGGGCTGAACGTGTTGTTAATTTGCGATCAACCACGGAGCCGCCGGGGCCCAGGCGCGCGGTAGCACCGTCTGCACGACAGTCGGCCACAGGCCGGCTCGTACACTAGCGGATCGCGTGCCGACCCCGATGATCATGAGCCCCGCCGACCCCGAATCCACCCTCCCGCTGCTCGAAAGCAAGCTGCATTCGCTGCCGCTGGTGGCCCGCGGCAAGGTCCGCGAGAACTACGCCGTCGGCGACGACCGCCTGCTGATGGTCGCGAGCGACCGCCTCAGCGCGTTCGACGTGATCATGGGTGAACCGATTCCCGGCAAGGGTGAGGTGCTGACCCGTGTCGCGCTGTTCTGGTTCGATCGATTGAAGAACATCGTGCCGAACCACCTGACCGGCGAGTCGCCGGAAAGCGTCGTCGCGCCCGACGAACGCGTGCAGGTACGGCACCGCTCGATGCTGGTGCGCCGGCTGCGGCCGCTGCCGGTCGAGGCGGTGGTGCGCGGCTACCTGGCCGGCAGCGGCTGGAAGGAATACCAGGAGACGCGTTCGGTGTGCGGCGTGCCGTTGCCCGAGGGCCTGGGCAACGCCAGCCGCCTGCCGCAACCCATCTTCACGCCCGCCACCAAGGCCGAGATGGGCGACCACGACGAGAACATCGATTTCGCGCGCATGAGCGAAATCGTCGGTGCCGAACTCGCGGAGCGCATTCGCGAGACCTCGATCCGGCTGTACGCGACGGCGGCGGCCATCGCGCTCGAGCGCGGCATCATCATCGCCGACACCAAGTTCGAGTTCGGCCTCGACCGCGACGGCACGCTGACGCTGATGGACGAGGTGCTGACGCCGGATTCGTCGCGCTTCTGGCCCGTCGAGGGCTACGACGCCGCGCTGCGCGAGGGCCGCAACCCGCCGAGCTACGACAAGCAGTTCGTGCGCGACTGGCTCGAATCGGTGCGCATCGACGGCCGTCCGTGGCCGAAGACGCCGCCGGCGCCACCGCTGCCGCCGGAGGTTGTCGCCAGCACGGCAGCGCGCTACCGCGAAGCGCTGCAGCGTCTGCTCGGGTGAGGCGGCCATGACCGCGGCACTGGGTTCGCGCTTCATGGCGCGCTTGGAGGCGTCGCTGCGCGCGACGCGGGATCCCGTCGAGATCGCCTGCCTGCGCGTCGAGCGCGCCGGCTTCCTGGCCCGGCAGGGCCGCTTCGACGAGGCGCAGGCCGAGCTGGGCGAGATCCATGCGCAGTTCGATCGCCGGCCGGTGGCGCCGGTCAGCGTCTGGCTGTGCATCGCCGACGGCTGGGTGGCGCACTACACCAGCCGCAGCGAGGTCGCGCGGGACAAGATGAAGCGCGCGCTCGCGCTCAGCGCGGCCGCCCGATTGACCCGGCTGCAGGCGCTGAGCGCCGCCTGGCTCGCGCACGTCGAGTTCACCTTCGACGACATGGAGGGCATGGCACAGCACGTTGCCCAGGCCTTGCAGCTTGCCGCCGCCGACGACCACGCAGCGCGCGCCCGCGCCTGCATGGTGGTCGCGATCTCGTACCACTTCGCGCGCCGGCCCGACCTGGCCCAGCCCTGGTACGCGAAGTCGCGCAAGCACGCGCTCGTCGAGGGCGACGATTCCACCCTCAGCGCGCTCGGCTTCAACATCGCCGGCCACCGCTGCACGCACGCGCTGCAGGCATCGATCTTCGGCGAGCGGCCGGAGGACGCGCGTTTCGCGCTGGCCGGCGTCGCATCGACCGACAACTTCGACCTCGCGGCCGGCAATGCGGCTTTCGAGGCGGTGCGACCGGTGATCCGCGCGTTCGTGCTGTCGGCGCAGGGCGACCACGCGGTGGCGCTGGCGATCTACGAATCGAACGTGAAGGACGCCGAAGCGCAGGGCCTGGCGCACATGCGCTGCGTGCTGCTGGCCGACATGGCGTGGTGCCGCCTGCATGCGGGCGACGCGCCGACCGCACGCGCCGAAGCGCAGGCCGCCGCGGCCTGCATCCACCCGTCGACCTTCGTCGAGGACCGGGCGATGGCGCACGGCCGCCTGGCGCAGGTCTACGACAAGCTCGGCGACGCGGGCACCGCGGCCGGCCATCGCCAGCAGGCGCTGGCCGCCTGGGCCGAGCACGAGGCGATGCAGCAGCGCGTGCTGGCACTGCTCGATGCCGCTTTGGTGCCGGTGATGCCGCCGGTGACGCCCGCGGCGCCGCCGGCAAGCTGACGCCGACTTTTCAATCCGGCCCCGGTCAGACAGGCTCCCGACGCCGCCTTCGCGGCGGCGCCGCCGCGTCAGAACAGGGCCATGCTCAGCTTGCGGCGGTACTGGTCGACCACCGGGTCGCCGGACGCCGTGCTGACCTTGCCGGCCACCTCCAGCGTGCCCTTGGGCGCGGCGGCGGCTTCCGGCTTGGCCGGAGCGGGCTTGGTCATCAGTTCGAGGATCGCGACGTAGGTCTTGCGCGCGAGCTCGTCGCTCCACGCCTTGTCGCGCAGGATGATCTCGAGCAGTTCGTCCATCGCCTCGGTGAAGCGCTGGGCGGCGAAATGTGTCTGCGCCAGCTCGAAGCGCGCGGCGAAGTCGCGCCGGTTGGCGGCGATCGCCGCGGCCAGCGCCTCGGGCGAACGCGCGCCGGGCGCCTTCTCACAGGCGTCCAGCCAGTGGCCGCAGGCGGCCAGGCGGGCGTCGAGCACGACCTTGCCGGCCGCCTTGTCGGCCACCGGCTCGAACGCGCGCCGCGCCTCGGCGATCCGGCCGGCCTGCAGCAGCGCGCGCAGGTAGTCGTAGCGCGCGGCGTCGTTGCCCGGGTTGATCGCCACCGCTTCCTGCAGCCGCTCCAGCGCGCTGTCGGTGTCGCCTTCGGCCAGCAGTTCCTCGGCTTCCTGAATCTCCTCCTCGGCCGCGGCCTCGGCGGCGCTCGGCACGTGCTTGTCGAGGAAGCGGCGCACCTCGGCCTCGGGCAGCGCGCCGACGAAGCCGTCGATCGGCTGGCCGCCCTTGAACAGCACGCAGAACGGGATGCTGCGCACGCCGAACATCTGCGAGAGCTGGCCGGCGATCTCCGGCTGGTCGTCGGAGTTCAGCTTGGCGAGCTTGAAGCGGCCGGCATAGGCCACTTCGAGCTTCTCCAGCACCGGGCCGAGCGATTTGCACGGGCCGCACCAGGGCGCCCAGATGTCGAGCAGCACGGGCTGCTCGACGGACGCGTTGATCAGGTCGGGTTCGAAGTTCTGCAGCGAGATGTCGATCATGGGTGGCCTGTCGGGGGCGGCTCGGGGAGATGACGCCCCGCCGCCTACAATTCAAGGTTCGTCAAGCACCTGGAGCGTTTCGCATGAGCCGCGCCCCTGTCGTGGTGGGTGTGGTGATGGGTTCCAGCAGCGACTGGGACACGCTGCGCATCGCCACCGAGATTCTCGCCGAGTTCGCCATCCCGTTCGAAGCCCGCGTCGTGTCGGCCCACCGGATGCCGGACGACATGTTCGACTACGCCGAGGCCGCCGCATCGCGCGGCCTGAAGGCGATCATCGCCGGCGCCGGCGGCGCCGCGCACCTGCCCGGCATGCTGGCCGCCAAGACCACGGTGCCGGTGCTCGGCGTGCCGGTCGCGAGCCGGCACCTGCAAGGCGTCGATTCGCTGCATTCGATCGTGCAGATGCCCAAGGGCATCCCGGTCGCGACCTTCGCGATCGGCAC